>JBCBDM010000026.1:0-26526 GCA_038529705.1 Bacteroidota bacterium | reverse complement strand
ACTTTTGGCCCCAAGAATATGGATCGCCTGGTTCCTTTCTTCGAAGCTATTCCAAAAGACATGAAAATAGCCGTGGAGTTTCGTCATACGGACTGGTTCAATGACGAAACTGTAGCAAACGAACTCTATGATATCCTGGAGAAATACGATGTAACCAATATTATTGTGGACACCGCAGGACGTAGGGACCTTATGCATATGCGGATGACCACTAATACGGCTTTCATCCGTTACAACGGTGCCAATCATGAGACGGACTATACTCGTTTGGACGATTGGGTAGACCGACTCGAAGAGTGGGTGGAGCAAGGCCTTCAGAATATCTACTTCTTTGTACATCAGAATGTCGAAAAAGCTTCTCCACTGCTCTCGACACATTTTATCGAAAAGGCCAATGAACGGTTTGGAACGGCTCTGAAGATTCCGCAATTGGCAGCACCAAAAACCTTGTTTTAATGAGATTTCACACCAGAAAATGGATCAAACCGGAAGATTTAAACCCCAATGGGACCTTGTTTGGCGGACGTTTATTGGAATGGATAGATGAAGAAGCCGCCTTATATGCCATCATTCAGTTGGAGAACCCCAGGACGGTCACCAAGTTCATGAGTGAGATCAATTTTCGAAGTTCGGCGAAAAAGGGAGATATCATCGAAATTGGACTGGAAGCCGTGAAATTTGGCACCAGTTCGCTTACGCTTGCTTGTGAAGTTAGAAATAAGATGACAAGAGAGACCATTATCACTATCGATTCGATTATAATGGTGAGCCTGGATGCCGAAGGAAAACCTCAAGCCCATGGTAAGACAAAGGTTGAATTTGTGAGCGATAGGTTAAAGGACAAATAAATGATTACCTCTTGAGTTCCTTTAGGTCTTCACCGGTGGGAAGTTCGAATAATTCAAGACCAAAGTAAGAGACTGATGCAATGAGATGATCGAATATCTCTGCCTGAATGTGCTCATAATTTTGCCAGGTCTTATCGTAACTAAAGCAGAATATTTCCAAAGGAATTCCCTTGTCTGTAGGAGCTAGATGTCTTACCATCAAGAACATATTGTTATTGATAGCGGGATTTTTTCTCAGGACAGAGTCGGCATATTTTCTGAAAACACCCAGGTTAGTCTGGTTTCTTCCATTGATCAAGACAGATTTATCTATCTGGTGCTCACTGTTGTAGGCGATGATATCTTTTTCCGTGTCTTCAATATAAGTAGCAATTAGGGAGATCTTCTTCAAGTCGTTCAATTCTTCAGAAGTTAAAAACCGAACCGAGCCTTGTTTAATAAATAGTGATCTTTTAATTCTTCTTCCATCAGCCTCTTGCATCCCTCGCCAGTTCTGAAAAGAGTCGCTAATAAGACTGTAGGTAGGAATGGTGGTATAGGTATTATCGAAGTTTTGAACGCGTACGGTGGCCAGGTTTATTTCCGTCACATAACCATCGGCTCCGTATCGGCTGAAGGTGATCCAATCGCCTATACGTACAATATCATTGACCGATACCTGTATACTGGCTACAAACCCCAAAATGGTATCTTTAAAAATAAGTAAAATCACTGCCGAGGCTGCCCCTAAAGTTGCCAAACTCTTGATCGAATAACCAGTGAGCAGGTTGATGAGAAAGAATATACCGGCACCCCAGGCGAAGATCATTAAGACCTGAACATAACTTTCCAGGGGTTTATCACTGTATTTTTCTTTGCTGGTACGAAGATAATCGTTGGTGGTTCGAAGGATACTTCTAAATACGAGGATACATAGAATAACCAGATAAGCTTCCAGGGCCAAAAGAACTGTCTTAAGTATAATAGGGTAGCTTTCCAGAACAATGGGAAGCATGTACCAGCTAATTCCCAGAGGGACAAAGTGTGCCACAAAACGTGGGAAGTTGCTCTTTACAAGGAAATCATCGAAAGAGGTTTTGGTCTTGTTACTAAAGATCCGAAAGGCCCTTACAATTAATTTACGAGTTATAATATCGAGTAAGGTAACCAGTCCGGCCACCACAATGATTACCAGAGCGGTATTGATAAAAGTTGCAAGCCCTTCGGACATACCTTGGTCTATCAAATAGTTCTGAAATGATCGTATATATTCCGAAAGCGTTTCTCGGTTCATTAAAGATATTTTTTTTCAGCATAAAAGGGACCAAAGGGCAATACCGAACATAGCATTACCACAAAAAGAATCTGCCAGGACCAATGCAGTTTTTCTTTCATAAAATACGCTCCAACAATATACAAAACGAAAAGTAGACCATGAGCCATTCCCACAACACTTACCATTTCGGGCATGTTCCAAATGTATTTCAACGGCATGGCAATTCCCAATAGGACCAGAAAAGAGATGGCTTCCAAGGTGCTTACAATCTTAAAAGTCTTTACGGATATATTCACGTGTCTCAAATTTTGAGGCAAAGATACTTCGAGTGCCGAAATCCAGCATTATTTTAAGATTATTTTACGAATCTCATTTCGGGAAAGTGACTATCTTTTATTTTTAAATAACCAATATGTATTCTATGAAACCTCTTTTCTATCTTGCCTTTACCGTTTCTGCTATGCTCCTTCTTAGTTGTTCCAATGAAAAAGCCACGACACCGGATACCGAATTCAAATTGGAATACGAAAAGTTTGTGCTGGACAATGGCCTTGAGGTCATTCTTCATGTCGATAAAAGCGACCCGATTGTGGCGGTGGCTACGGTTATGCATGTAGGTTCTAACCGGGAGAAACCTGGGAAGACAGGATTTGCTCACTTTTTTGAACATATGTCTTTCAACGATTCGGAAAATGTGCCTGTTGGTGCGAATCGGAAAATGATCCCGGAGTGGGGTGGAAGTAGAAATGGTGGAACTTGGACCGATGGAACCATTTATTATGAAGTGGTACCAAAAGATGCTTTCGAGAAGATATTATGGATAGACAGTGACCGTTTCGGATACATGATCAACACCGTTACCGAAGCCGCTCTGGAAAGAGAGAAACAAGTGGTTAAAAATGAAAAACGGCAACGTGTTGATAATTCCCCGTATGGATATACCGATGAGATCATAAGAAAGAATTTGTATCCGGAAGGGCATCCTTACAGCTGGACCGTTATTGGTTCTCTTCCCGATCTTCAAGCCGCTACTCTGGATGATGTAAAGGAATTCTACAATGAGTATTACGGTGCGGCCAATGCTTCCCTGGTCATTGCAGGCGATATAGACATAGCAGAGACTAAAGAATTGGTTGAAAGATGGTTTGGTGAGATTCCGAGTGGTCCGGAAGTGAAACCGTTGCCGCCTATGCCGGTTACCTTGACAGAAACCAAGTCTTTGTTCTTCAAAGATAACTTTGCAAAACTGCCGGAATTGCGGATGGTGTTTCCTACGGTAGAAAATTATCACGAGGACTCCTATGCCCTTCAGGTGTTAGGTCAATTACTTAGCGGTAGTAAAAAATCGGCCCTGTACAAGACCATTGTAGAAGAGAAAAAACTGGCTCCCAATGTGGGAAGTTATCAAAACAGCAATGAGCTGGCAGGAGAGTTTATTCTTAGGGTGAGAGCGAATGCCGGAATCTCATTGGATTCGGTGAGGGCTGCTATTTATGAAGGTTTTGCCGATTTTGAAACCAATGGTTTTACAGACAACCAGTTAGAACGGATCAAGGCAGAACTGGAAACTCGGGTATATTATGGAGTCGCTACCGTACTGAACAAGGCCTTTCAATTGGTACAGGACAATGAGTTCGCTGGTGACCCGGAAATGACGATCAAGGGAACAAAGATCTTACAGAATGTGACCCGAGACGATGTGCTTAGAGTATACAATAAATATGTAAAGAATAAGAACTATGTCATGACCAGTGTAGTCCCTCAAGCCCATCCTGAACTTGCTGTTAGTGATGCTATCGAGGCTACCGTTTGGATAGAGGAGGTTGGCGAAATGGCTGCCAATGAAGAGGTGAGTCAAGGCGAAGAAGCGGAATACGAAAAGACCCCTTCCAAATACGATCGATCGGAACCGGATTTTGGAGAAGCCCCCTTATTTAATATGCCCGAGGTTTGGCAAGGTGAAATGGCCAATGGAATGAGCGTATTAGGGATTCAGAATGATGAGCTTCCGCTGGTAAACTTTAGAATCTCCATCCCGGCAGGGCATATACTCGATTCAAAGGAGAAGTCTGGTTTATCCTCACTAACGGCGGATCTTATGAATGAGGGTACGGCCAACAAGACTTCTGCAGAATTGGAGGAAGCCATTGGGTTATTAGGATCCGGAATTTTTGTCAATGGAGGATATGAAGAAATAACGATTAGTGGCAATTGCCTGTCTCGGAATTTTGAATCGACCCTGGCCATTGTAGAGGAGATGATCTTGGAACCACGTTGGGACCCTTCAGATTTCGATCGGTTGAAACAAGAGTTAAAAACAACATTGAAAGGAAGAGAGGCTAATCCAAGAGCGATTGGATCCTTGAACTTCAACAAATTGGTCTATGGTCCGGATCATATTTTTTCGATTCCCGTAAATGGAACCCTGGAAACTACGGAGTCTATCACGTTAAACGATGTGAAGGAGTTTTATAAAAATGTATCGCCTAATGGCGCTACCTTTAAAGTGGTTGGAAACATAGATCAGGCTCGAGTTGAGAAGGCGCTTGATGGCTTAGCGGCCCAATGGACCGGAGAGCCCATAGTAGCTCCAGAACAAATTTATCCCGAACCATTTTCGGATGAAACCCTCTACTTTATCGATGTTCCCAATTCGAAGCAATCTGTCCTATATATAGGAAAGCTCGCCTTGTCTGCGGATCATGAGGACGCTGCCAAACTTCGCTTTGCCAATGAAATCATTGGAGGGGGTTCCAGCGGAAGATTGTTTCAAACCCTTCGTATAGAAAAAGGATATACCTATGGAGCCGGATCGGGAGTGCCTTCGCGCAAAGCCATCGCTCCCTTCACGATCAGTTCAAGTGTACGAAGCAATGCAACACTACCTTCGCTGGAGATCATTAAGGACATGGTTGTTAACTATGGACCGGATTTTACGGAAGCCGAAGTGGAACTTACCAAGAACAAAGTGATAAAAGCCAACACCAGAGCTTTCGAATCACTGGATGCCAAGCTTAATATCTTGACTCAAATCGATAAGTATGGAAAATCTTTACAATATATCGATACCGAACAACAAACCTTATTGGACATGACCCTGGAGGATTTTAAAGCTATGATTTCTAAGTATATGGCGGAGGACCAAATGGTCTATTTGGTTGTGGGAGATAAGGCCACACAGTTTGAGTCCGTTAAACAACTGGGTAAGAAAGTAGTAGAGCTGGATATTTTTGGGAATGCGGTGGAATGATCTAACAGAATTTAGTCATCACATGGAAGTGGCTCATTTAGGGTAGGATAGCTCCAGTTCTTTTTAAAACTGTAGTGCCACCATTCCGTTCGAACGGATTTGAATCCATGGGCTCTCATGCCTTCAATTAAGAGCTTTCGGTTGGCGAGGATCTCCTTGTTGAAATTATAGTTGTCGATATGGGCCTCCCTTCCGAAGTAATCATAGTCACTTCCCATCTCAACATAGCAGCCATCCAAGGTAACCAAGGTAATATCCACGGCGGCTCCCTTATTGTGGATACTTCCTTTACCGTAGGGATTGGCAACGTAGGTAGGCCTGGGAACTTTAGCCCACATCTTTTTTTGAACATCCAGGGGACGATAGCAGTCGTATAATTTGATCTTGTATCCCTTGGTGCAAAAGTACTGATTGGCCTTGTCCAACGCCTCAGCTACCTCCGGTTGTAACAGGCATTTGGCACAGTCGTAAAGAGTCTCTCCAATAAAATTATGGGGCGTGGCATACCTTATCTCGTAGTCGAATTCAGTCGAAATACTTTCAATATCGACAAGTGCAGATTGAGCAAGAGCCATTTCTGCTATAAGCAGTGACAGGAGAAAAATAAAGGTTTTCATGGGATGGAATGTAAGAAAATATTATCAGTTTTTTATAAAAGCAGTTTGTAACTTTACAAAAAGAAAACTATGAAAAATCTATTCGGAAAGGTTGCTTTGATCACCGGTGGTACCAAGGGGATTGGTTATGGAATAGCTGAAGCCTTTTTAAAACAGGGAATGAATGTGGCTATTACCGGAAGAAGTTCGGAAAGCATCCGAGAATCCCTGAGAGGGCTGAATGAATGGGGTAATGACTCCAGTTATGCCATTGGGATGGTAGCCGATGTTAGGGATTATGAAAGTATGGAAAATGCCGTAGCGCAAACCGTAGAGGAGTTCGGAACAATCGATGTAGTTATTGCCAATGCGGGTGTAGGCCATTTTGCGCCCATTCATCAACTTACGTTGAAACAATGGCATGAAACTATTGACACCAACCTTACCGGAGCTTTCTATACACTCAAAGCCTCTGTTTCTCATTTGAAGGCATCCAAAGGATACTATATTTCCATTTCGAGTTTGGCCGGGACTAATTTCTTTGCCAATGGAAGTGCTTATAATGCCAGTAAGTTTGGTCTAACCGGATTTACGCAGGCAGCCATGTTGGACCTAAGGGCGGATGGAGTTAAGGTAAGCACTATTATGCCTGGGAGTGTTTCAACGCACTTCAATAATAACACACCTAGTGAAAAAGGAGCCTGGAAAATTCAGATCGAGGATATCGGAAAACTGGCGGTAGACCTACTTCAAATGAACGATCGTACCTTGCCGAGTAAAATTGAAGTACGACCCGCAATGCCGCCTGTTAAATAAAAGCTTACAGGCGCAATTCCTTTGGCTTAATTAGAGTTCCACCTTTTTACTTTTTCCATTGAGAACCCAGTGGATGGCCTTGTCCAGATTGTCGAATTTTCTGATCGGTGCTTTTGAAAAGATACGCTCCAATACTACACTCATCATTCCCATTTTATTATAGGCTACTACGGCTATGGATTTGATCTTATGGCGCTCTTTAAAGAAAATAAGCCAGTCTTTCGGTTGAACGGAATAGGAATTAATTCGATTGGAGATATAGGAAACTTTGATATCGGTAGTTCCAAAATGAAGATATACTCTCTGTATAACCACCTTTGCAGTTTCCCAGTCAAAATGCTCACCTTCATTAACTTCCCCAATGACAAACTTGTCAAAAATATAATAATTGCCGGAATCTAAAGATAGTTTCTCCCGGTACTTATCTTTGTATTTTGAGTCTTCAACTCGAAGTGGGGTTGGGTTATTCATGTAGCATAAAAGTAATACATTTTTTTTTAGATTCAACTAAAGATAAAAACGGCCCCAAATACATTGGAGCCGTTTTATATCTACTGTCAATGGAAGTAGATGGGTGCAAAGTATGGATTAGTTTGCACTTAGCAATGCCAGGAATTTATCCAGGTTGGGCAGTATTACGATTCGGGTACGTCTGTTTATAGATCGTCCTTCCTTTGTATCATTCTCTGCAATAGGTTGGTAGCTACTTCTTCCTGCAGCGATGAGCTTTTCGGGAGCCACTCCAAAGTCTTCTTGAAGTTTTCGGATCACCGCGGTAGATCGTTCTACACTCAAGTCCCAATTGTCCTTTACATAGGCCCCTTTCTTCACTGTTTGAGCATCTGTATGGCCTTCAATAAGAACTTCCATGGCGGGTTCACTATTAATGACATTGGCCAAACGGGATAACAGGTTGTCTGCAGCCGGATTCACCCGGTAGCTTCCGGATTTGAACAACAACTTATCCGAAATCGTGATCATTACGACCGTTTCGTCTACGTCGATCTTAATATCATCTTCCTGTCCTTCTGCCACCAATGTATTATCGAGGTTTTTCTTTAAGTTGTGAGAAATGATCAGGTTCATAGAATCCTCTAGCGTACGTGCTTGAGCCAACTCATTTTGGTCTACCTTGGCAAGAGCGGCCTTCATTTGATCCTTGTCTTTTTTTGACAGTACTACATTACCGTAGTTCTTTAAACTGTTGTTTTCCAATTCTACATTGGCATCAGTCAAAGAACTGATCTTGGCATTATAACTGGCCACACGTTCTTCGATCTTGGCGTATTTAGCCTCGATCTCCTCTTTTTCAACTTGTGTTTTAGATAGGGTGGATCTTGTTTCGTTGTATTGGCTTTCCAATTCTACATATTTCTTTTTGGACACACAGGACACAAATAGAAACGATCCGCATAGGGTTAGTGCGAAAACTTTTTTCATTGTACTAAGTATTAATGGTTTGATGGTTCAAAGAACTAAAATATCGTTCAAATAATTCGTTAATGAATGCTATAATTTTGTTAATTGTCTCAAGCGGGGCTTGAAACCGTAATTTTTTTATGAATTTTCCTACTATACTTAAAACAAGACTCATAATTTTACCAAATTGTCTCTTTTATTGATAATTTTAAGAGTCTAATTGCCTATGCTAATTTTTATGAAAAAGAAAATCTACAATTTCACCTATCTTATTTGCGTCTTCTTCTTCCTCTGTGTTTTCGGTTTGAAAGCACAAGAAGAAACTTACAGCAAAGTAGCGGTTCCCGTTGACGATCCCTTTTTAATTCAACAATTGTTCGAAATGGGAATGACGGTAGATCACATGGAATTCAACCCAAATAATTCCATTAGCTTTTATGTGAGCGAAACAGAAAGGCAAGAGCTTCAGGATGCCGGAATCGATTTTACTGTAGAAATAGAAGATTATGCCGAATTCTACCTACAACAGACATTACTCGATGCTCCCAATATAAGCACCATGACCAGATCTGCCGATGTCGCTAACGGCTTTGACCTGGGGTCTATGGGAGGATTCTATACCTTCGATGAGGTGGTGGCTAAGTTAGATGAAATGAAACAAGATTTTCCGGATCTCATAACGGAAAAGACGAGTATAGGGACCAGTGTCGAAGGTAGAGATATTTGGATGGTAAAGATATCGGATAATCCCGATTTGGACGAAGAAGAACCGGTGGCGTATTTTGATGCCATTCATCACGCTCGGGAGCCCTTGTCCATGGCTACGACCATTAACTATATGTTCTGGCTACTTGAAAATTATGAAACAAATGAACAGGTGAAGTTCCTGGTGGATCATCGTGAGATCTATTTTGTGCCGGTAGTAAATCCGGATGGATATGAGTATAACAGACAAACCAATCCGGACGGAGGAGGTTTATGGCGAAAGAACAGAAATCCCAATGAAGGTAGCTGTGTAGGGGTAGATCTTAACCGGAACTACAGTTTTGCCTATGCCAATAATAATGATTGTTCAAGTCCGGATCCATGTTCGGGAATATATCGAGGAGAAGGGCCTTTTTCCGAACCGGAAACATCGGCAGTTAGGGATTTTCTGGCTTTGGTATCTCCCAAGACGGCTTTTTCTACGCACTCTACCGCAGGAAGCTACCTGATGCCCTATGGCTTTGACACCTCTCCTCCGGAGTTTGATATTTATTCGGAATGGGCTTCAGTCTTTCTAAGTGAGAATGACTATCCCTACGGAGTCACTTTTCAAATGTTGGGTTATACCTCTTGTGGGACCACCCGAGACTATATGCATTCCGAAGGAATATACGGCTGGACACCCGAAATTGACGGTCAGGGATTCTGGCCTCCTTCCAGTACGATCTTCGATCTGGTAGGGGAGAATGTTTATCCGTTGTTCTATCAATCCTGGATATCAGGGGCCTTTGTCGATGTTCAAAGCCATGAATTTATAGGGCAGGCACTGCCGGGAGAAACCCTGTCTTTGGTCGTGGAAGCGAAAAATGTGGGTGTGGGTGCGACAGCCGAAAATGTAACCGTTTCCGTGACTACCAATATGTCTGGTGTGACCATAAGTGACGCGGTTGATTATGGCGCTATCGCCATGAGAAGCAGAACTGATAATAGCGGAACACCATTCGAAATAAGTTTGGATGCTGGTTTTACTGAAACCGTGATCGACCTTACGATCTCTACCTATCAGGAAGGGGTGTTAAATGATGTCTTGGAACTCCCTTTATTTGTTGGAGAAAAGGAACTCTTGTATTTCGATGACGCCTCGTCTGGTGCCGGCAATTGGACGGCCACAGGTAACGGCGTGAGCTGGGGAGTGGTTATGGACGATGCCTATAGTGACTCGGTTTGTTTCGGAGATTCCAACGGAGGGAATGGAGTGAACAATACGCTCAATTATTTTGAATTGAACAGTAGCTTCGACCTTTCCAAAGCAACTTCACCTTTCGTGACTTTCATGACCAAATACTCTCTTGAGAATGGAGATGTTGTAGCGCTTCAGATATCGGTAGACGATGGCTTCAGCTGGGAAACGCTAACGCAATTCACTTTAAGTAAACCATGGCATTATCGCTTCAGGGGCCTTCAAGATTATGCGGGACAGCCGTCTGTGCGGTTTCGGTTTACCATGTCTACAGACACCTTTATTCCTGCGGATGGCTTTTATTTCGACGATTTTGAAGTTTCGAATTATACTTCGGAAATTCTCGAGATTCCTACGTTCATAAGTGAAAATACCATACGCGTATCTCCAAATCCTTTTTCGGACACCCTGAAGATACAAAGCGATACAGATATGGAGTTAGGGAGTAATGAATGGGGACTTTTCGATATTCATGGGCAAAGAATTTTGGTTGAAATGGAGGCGGATCAGGGTGCCGTATACATCAGGAATTTAGAGACCCTCGCGGCAGGGGTTTATTTCCTTCAGATGAGGGATGAAAATGGGGCTGCGTATGTTCAGAAGCTAGTTAAATTATAATGATCCAAAAAGCCCAAATACCAAGAGATGTTCCGCATCCGGATACTAACACCCCCCTGGATTTTACAAGTCCGTTCGAGATTATAGTGTATATTGTGATCCCAGTGGTTTTGATCATAGGGTATTTGGTACTTCGCAAGAAAAGAAGAAAGACAGATGAGAGTGGTCATGAAAATGCGAAATAGCTTATTTTGGTTCGATTATTGTTGTAAAGGTTACAAATAAAGTACGTATGAAAGGAGTGAGAGTTTTGGTTTTCTGTGTGTTCTTCGGAACAGTAGGCACTTACGCCCAAATCGAAACCACGAACCGAACTGTTCAATTTGAGATCGAAGACACCGATGTTAAGGATCCCACTGGAATTGAATTACCAGCCCGTGAAAAGCCTAGTCTAACCTTGCCGAAGGATAAGCGAGATCCGAAAACCAATATGTCCGTGGGCGATAATGATCCGGAACCTTTTGATATGATGAAGGGGGATGGCTTGTTATTGAACGATAAAGGAAAGGCTCCTAAAGCTTTTACCCGTGATAAAGAACCGTTGCCTGAATATGCCAGGGATCAGAATCTGGGTCAGGTGGCCACCTCCGGAAAATTTGTAAGTATAAAGTACAGAGATCATGAATATGTAGATGGAGATCTGATAAGGGTCTATGTAAATAAAGATATTGTACAGGCCAGTGTTTATTTGTCTGGCGGTTTTAGTGGCTTTACATTAACCCTCGAAGAAGGGGAGAACATCATTGAATTCGAAGCCCTGAACCAGGGGTCATCCGGCCCCAATACGGCAGAATTGCATGTATATGACGATAATGGATTTATTGTATCGGCTAAAGAATGGAATCTGCTTACCGGCAACAGAGCCATTATTAGAGTAGTTAAAGAGTAGTTTCCTCGATAACTTTACAGTCCCCGGCTTTCATCGACCCAACAGTAAGTTTCCCAATGCGAACTCTCGCTAGGCGCAGGGTTGGAAAACCAACAGCAGAAGTCATTTTACGTATCTGCCTATATTTCCCTTCCGTTAGTGTAATGGAGATCCAGGAAGTAGGTCCATGCCTTTCATCTCGAATCCGCTGAGGTGTTGACGGTAAGGATGGAGTGGGTAACTTCTTAACCTTGCATGGTTTGGTGGTATAGGGTTTACCATGAATACTTATCGCAATACCTTGAGATAATTGGGCTATGGCTTCCGTACTTATAATTCCATCCACCATGGCGTAATACTCCTTTTCAAATGAACTACTGTTCACAGTATCGCTTAGTTTTCCATCTGTAGTAAGTAACAGTAAGCCTTCACTATGCTCATCCAGCCTACCTATTGCCATAGTTCCCTCAGGGAAGTCATACAATTCACCCAAAAATCGCTTTTTATGACTTTTTGGTTGGTTGCTTATAAACTGACTAATATACCCGTAGGGCTTATAGAGTTTATAAAGTACGTGTTTCGATTCACTCATGGGTTCAAAAACTTCTGTAAAAATAGGGAATAGTAAAGAAAGGCCGAGATGCTTAAAAGTTTGTGTAAGCCCTTTTCTAAAAGAACGGCAATAGCCGTACCTTTGTACCAAATAGTAAAGAGATTCTGATGGCGGAAATGACCAACAATGATATCATGAAAAAGCTTCGTGTGGCCCATAAACTAAGGGACGAAGATATTGTAAAGATATGTGCTTTGGTGGATTTTAAGGTGACCAAGAGTGAAATTGGTGCTTTGTATAGAAATCCCAACCACCCAAAATATATGGAGTGCGGAGATCAATTCCTCAGAAATTTCCTCAATGGATTAATCGTCCATCTCCGAGGTCCCATGCCTCCCAAGAAACCTCGAGATACGAAGTAAATTAGGTAGCTTGGTCCAGATAAGTTTCAAGATCACCAAGGGCGGTATCCCAGAATTGTTCATAAAATTTTACCCACTTATTTACTTCCTTCAGAGGTTTAGGATCCGCGAAGCAGTAGCGTTCCCTACCTTGTGAATTAATATGAACCAAACCAGCACTTTCCAGGGTTTTTATATGTTTGGTTACGCCTTGCCTGGACATTTGAAACTGATTGGAAATTTGAGTGATAGGAAGGGCAGTGGCAGCCACAACCAGGGCGTGAAATATCTCACGCCGGGTTGGATCTGCAATAGCTTTCAAGATTTGAGTGACCTTATCCTGCATGTATGGCTTGTTTTAGGTATTGATCGAGTTCGGATACGCAATTGTCCCAACCTCCATTAAAACTATGGAACATTTGGATCGCTGTTTCACCGGCATACTTGGAAATACCGCTGTGTTCCAAATGAAGGTGAGTGCCTTCTGCGGTTTCAGAAAGAACCCAAGTGACTGTGGTCTCTACTTCGGTATTGGCTACCATCCACGTATAGGTTAGCCGGTAAGGATCGGCTTCTTTTATCTCTCCGGTAATTTGAGTACAACCGCTTTCTTCGGAAGCCGTGAACGTATAACGATACCCCTTGGTCGCTTTAAAGTCGGCCTTGATAAACCAGGTCGAAATCTCTTCCGCGACGGTAATCGCCTTCCAAACTTTGTCAATAGCATGTGGGAATACATGCTCTTTTGTGATTACATCTTTCATAATATGTCCGTTTTTTTTGCCCACCTCGGTAGGCTGATTGTTAATATGCAACTTTTAGGTTGCTAATATACAACTAATTATTTAAAACGCAACTTTTTGGTTGCTTATTTTGTTTTTGTGCTTATAAGAAAGGTAAGTTAGGGGGTTTGTTGCAGTTCCTCGGCAACCGCAGTGACTTCATCCAAAACCCGGAGCAAATTTCCACTCCAAAGTTTTTCGATCTCCTCTTCGCTATATCCTCTTCGAACCAGTTCCATGGTAACGTTAAAGGTCTCAGACGCATCTCCCCATCCTTCAATTCCACCTCCACCGTCAAAATCGCTACTTATTCCAACGTGGTCAATACCCATCTTTTCAATTAGATAGTCGATATGATCTACAAGGTCGCCAACATCCACAGCAGGAGGGAGATCTTTCATTTTGGCGAGCTTCTTTTTCCGGATGGGCACCATTTTACCCAGGGCGTTGTAGTAGTTTTCCCTGTCTGTTGCCTCCAGGGCTCTTATCTCCTTGCGCTCTAGCCATTGTACGCCCATGCTGTCCAGGATCTTTTTGGCCACCTCGATTTCTACGCCAACACGAGCTTCAAATTTCTCAGTATTCAGATAACTAGTAAAGGCTACGGTTTGTACGACGCCGCCATTTTCTTTCATCCATTGCAATTGTTCATCATCCAGATTTCTGCTGTGGTCACACAGTGCTCTGGCGGAGGAGTGTGATGCTATGATGGGTGCTTTTGTGAGTTCTATCATTTGCTTCATGGATTCTTTGGAAGGATGCGATACATCGATCATCATGCCCCATTTGTTCATTTCCGCCACTACTTCTTTGCCTAGATCGCTTAGTCCGTTATGGAGCCAAATATCATCTTCTTCCCCGGTATTACTGTCACATAACTGACTGTGGCCATTATGGGATAAGGACATATAACGTCCCCCCAGATCATAAAACCGCTTTACATTGTTCACATCCATGCCCACTGGATATCCGTTCTCAATTCCTATCATGGCTACCTTTTTTCCTTCAGAAGCAATACGTCGTACGTCGTCCGAAGTAGTAGCAAGTTCTATTTGGTCCGGGGCATATTCTTTTACCAACCTATGTATGGCCTCAAATTTGGAAAGTGCATTCTCAAGGGCTTTGGCATAGCCATTTTCTGTTAGAGAATCTTGTCCGGTATAAACAATGAACCATGCCACATCTAAGCCGCCCTCTTTCATCTTTGGCAGGGTTACCTGATTTTTCAATTCCTGGGTATAATTAATGGAATCGGTAAAATTCTTAACGTTGATGTCGCAATGCGTATCCAAAGTAATTACACGGTCATGTATATCTCTGGCTTTGGCGACTAGCTCTTCTTCGGTCATAGGTTTTTGGTTTTGGCAAGCCGAAAGCAGTACCAGGCAAGCAACAAAAAATAAGGTTGGTTTCATAGTCTAAGTATTTACAGTAGGATTTCCTTGATAACAAGAACTTTCTACCTCTGTAAATTACGAAAAATTGAAGGACGGACTCTTATTCTATTTCCGCCTCCGAAATAATAAAGGGATAGGCATCTCTAGCCTGCTTTAATTCTTCTTCGGAAAGTAAGGCGACATCTTTCTTAAAGGTATGCTTGATAAAAGCCTCTCGAAGTTCATAATAGGCGGCGGTGAGTTCTACCTGAATAGCTATATAGTCCTTGTACGAAGATTCCCTGTCCGCAGCAAGGGAGATAATGGCCTTTTGAGGATTTTCGGAAGCGTCTTCAAACCCATTGCCCTGGCAATAGCCGCAACTTTTGTCACCGTTGTTATCTATAAACTCTTTGAGCATTTCCCTTAGGTCTCCCATTTCGGAAAGATCATTATTTACCATGAGCTCACCATTCCTGTTCAATTGAATGCGCAAGATGTTACGTTCGTTCTGAGTAATATTACAAGGTGGATGCACACATTTTTTCGGTAGCTTTCGTACCAGACCCTTGTCATTAGGAATGGTCGTTGTCACTAGAAAGAAGATCAATAGTAGGAAAGCGATGTCCGCCATACTACCTGCATTTACACCGGGAGTTTGTCTCGAATTTCTCATACGTCAATGGTTTTAGATATGAGAAAGGGCATCAAGAAAAGTGCCAGAACCAAAGAAGGCGATTCTTGTGTATTTCTAGAATCGCCTTCGAGATATCTTTAACGAATACAATTAATTCTTTATAGGTTTGGGCTCCCCTTCTTCCTCTACGCGCATCATCAATGCCTCGTAAGAGTCGATGTGAATGTACATTTTTCCCTCTAACATAACCACCGGATTGGTCATTTCGGCTAAGGGTACTGACGCACCTACAAAGGCCTTTTCCAACTGTGTGCGTACCCCTTCGTTTTCCGAAACGGTATAGGATTTATATTTATAAGGACTTGCATTCAATGAATTTACGATAGTGTCGCAAGTAGTGCACTTTTCGGTCAAGTAAAGAGTTATGGGTTTTTTAGGATCTATTTTGATCTTTTGAAACTCTTTCTTGATCACGCGTCTTGATAAGCTGTCTGAAATGTCCAGTTTATAAGTGTATTGAGGTTGTTTTCCTCTTTCGATGATGAGTCCGATAAGATTCACCTTTGAAGTGGCAGGAACCCTTATTTTTCTGGGAATTCCTTTTCTTTGTCTAAACCCGGTACCTTCCACGGTAATGGCTACATCCAGGTCTACCAGATTTTTGTTCACCGCATACAGAAAGATTCGATTCGCTTTCTTCTTTTCTTCAATTTCCACGGTATAATCCTGTGCGAAGATGGCAGAGGTAAAGGTCAATATAATAGTAAGACTGAGTAATAGATTCTTTTTCATGAATATGGGGGTTTTATGGGTCGAATATAACAATTATTTAAAAAGTAGGAGTTTTCGCTAAAACATTACAGCTCAAGTTTATGCTTTTATTCACTAATTTTAGAATTAAATGATAGAATCATGAGAAAAAAATTCTGGACTTCAGATAAGATTGTGAGCTTTGTCGCCATGGGAGTGAGCCTTTTTACTCTTTTTATATTTATAAAACAAACCAATTTAATCGAAGACCAGAGCAAACGTTCGGTGATGCCCTATCTTTTAATGGAAACTTCGGAAGATAACCAGAACAAGCAGTATCGAATCGAAATTGTAAACCATGGAGTGGGACCTGCCATCATCGAGAGCAGAAAGATCCTTTACAAAGGGGAAGTGTATGATATGGAGTTTGCCGAGTTTATTGAAAGCAAGGTTCCAGGAGGTGATTCCTTGCACATTTTTAACAGATCCACTTTACAAAAAGGTTTTGCTTTGCCTGCGGGTGCTGCCAGGACCATGATACAGGTAGGTGGAGATAGCTATGCAAGATTTAAAACGATCATGGGAGCTATTATGGAAGAAGGATTCAACTATGAGATTACCTATAAGTCCCTTTACGATCAACAATGGGTTATTACCGGGCAAAGTGAGGCGCCGAATGCGATAGGAGAATAATGTGAGACTTGTTTTATGAATTAAGACTCTTATGGAGTTTTCTTTTACTTTATTTTTGTGTAAATACCTTAATTTTAGTTAGTTATTCCATCTATTTAAAATACTGTTATGAAGAATATACTACTCCTTTTCGTTTTCTCCACTTTTGTGGTTTCAATTTCAAATGCTCAAGAGAGAACTCTTGAGGAATTAAGGACCTTTCATCATGAAGTGGAAGAGGACCCGTATATCTCCGTGAATCGTGACCTGATGCCGAAGAGTCCGGCCTACCATGTGCGAACTTCCAGTTATTTTACCACTCAGGTGAACGTGGACGCCAATGGTGACAATATAGTAGGAGATGCGGCCAATGAACCTTCTCTCGCTGTGGATCCAACCAATACAGATCGCATCGTCCTGGGTTGGCGGCAATTCGATAATATTAGCAGTAATTTCAGACAAGCGGGCTTTGGATACTCAAACAATGGTGGGCAGGTGTTTGTTTTTCCCGGACCCATCGATCCCGGAGTTTTTCGCTCGGATCCTGTATTGGATTTCGATGTGGACGGAAATCTTTACTACAATAGCTTGGCGAGTGGTTTTACCTGCGATGTCTATAAAATTGAAGACGGCTCTTTCAACTGGCAAGGCCCGTTTCCTGCCAATGGAGGAGATAAACAATGGATGCGAATGGATCGAACCAATGGGGTAGGAGCTAGGAATAATTATTCTAATTGGAATTCGAGCTTTACCACCTGCTCCAATCAGGGATATTTCACCAGATCCACAGACGGAAGTGAGACTTTTGAAAGTTGTATAGAAATAGATGAAGACCCTCGTTGGGGAACTTTGGCAGTAGACGCTAACGGTGACCTCTACATAACCGGGACTAGTAATAACGGAACCGGGATCGTTTTGATAAAATCGAGTAATGCCAAAGATGCCGGTTCCACCATTGTGTGGGATTTTAGCACGTTCGTGGACCTGGATGGTGACCTGGCCGTAGGGCAGCCTATTAATCCGCAGGGCCTTACCGGGCAAACCTGGGTCGATGTAGACCTGAATAATGATAATGTATACGTTCTGGCTTCGGTGGATCGCAGTTCGAATGGTGATCCGGCCGATGTTATGTTCGCCAAGAGCACGGACGGCGGGCAAAGTTTTGCCGCACCCATTCGCATTAATACGGATAGTGGTACCAGTGCCTATCAGTGGTTTGGTACCATGAGCGTAGCACCCAATGGAAGGATAGACGTTATTTGGTTGGACACCAGAGATGCACCTTCCGGCACCAGAGACTCCGTCCTGTATTATTCTTTTTCGGAGGATGAAGGCGAAACCTGGAGCGTGAATGAGCCGCTCTCCGATCCTTTCAACCCAAATATTGGGTATCCTATGCAAAACAAGATGGGGGATTACTTCGACATGAAGAGCGACAATGACTATGCACATGTTGCCTGGGCCAATACCCTGAATGGGGGGCAGGATGTATATTACACCAGGATCACTCCCATTGCATTGGGGCTTGAAGACTTCGCTACCCATGCTTTTGGAGCCAAAGTATCTCCCAATCCGGTTAGGGAGAACACCTCCATTCAATTTACCATTCAAGAGGATGCTACTACCCAAGTGGTTATATACGACTTGCAAGGGAAAAAGGTGAACACCCTATTAGATGAGACTGTTTCGGGAAATCAGCAGCTCAACTGGGATGGCACCAATGAAGCAGGGGTTAGGCTTAATGATGGTCTGTATTTTGTGAGTATTACCTCCGGTCGTGAAAAAGCTACAATGAAAGTGGTATTGCAGTAGCAGATTTTATTCTGAAGTGTAACAATTTGTGGTTTCCAGGCTCTTTGAGGTAACTAAATACCGTTACCATGAGACTAACTTTACTACTATTTTCAATTTTCATAATTACTGCCTGCAAGAATACTTCGGAAGAATCTGTCGATGGGTCTGATCCATTTGGAGAGACCCAACTCACCCCGGAACGTAAACTAGTGCTGGATAGTTTGGAACTCGAATTCACGAAAGCAGCAAAGTCCGGGGTTCTTCCAGGTTTTACCGTTGCCATTTTCGATAAGGATACGGTATTTTTCTCCAAAGGGTTTGGTTATGCCAGCTTACAACCTGAAAAGAAATATGATCCTCAAACGGTTCAGATGGTAGCATCCGTGAGTAAGACCCTTATTTCAGTAGCCTTGATGAAGGTGATAGAAGCCAGCGAATTGTCTCTGGATGATCCCGTAAATGACTACCTGCCTTTTGAAGTTATTAATCCCAAGTTTCCCGAAACATCTATAACCATAAGACACTTAGCCACTCATACAGCGGGTTTCAATGACCCAAGTGGTGGGAAGGGAAATATCTTTAGCGAACCCTTACAGCAGGAAAATTGGAGGGAAGTATGGCATCCTATCATAGCCAAATACAATAAAAATGAGGACATGCCCATGCCTGTCTTTTTGAGGGAAGTATTTGCCAGAAACGGAAAATTCTACTCGGAAGAGAGTTTTTTAGATCACGCTCCGGGAACTAATTATGAATACAGCAATTATGGAAGTGCCTTGTTGGCCCATATCATTGAGATTGCCACCGTATCGGATTATCGAGATTATACCAAAAAGCATATCCTGGAGCCCCTTCAAATGAATAGGTCGGGGTGGTCCAGGGATCAAGTGGATACAGAGAATCACATCACCTATTACAATGATAATTACAAAGCTGTGCCTAATTTTCATATCATAACTTATCCCGACGGAGGTTTTTATTCAAGCCTGGAAGACCTAACCAAGTTTATGCAGGAAATGATGAGAGGTTATTACGGGGAAGGGACTCTATTGGCGAGTAGTTCCTACAAAGAAATGTTCAGGAGTCAATTTCCAGACTTAGAAACACAAACAGGTTTGTTATGGGATCTAGATCAGGATTGTTGTGTTGGTCACAGTGGAAATGACTTTGGCATTGCTGCTATGATGTACTTTTACAAGGAGCAGGGGATAGGCCGTATTATATTTACTAATATCGACGTCCAGCAAGAACAACAAGAAGATCTTTTCTATTCGATGCATGATGCTCTTTATTCCTTCGAATAATCTCTTTTATTGGGTTTTGTTTGTTTTTTGAGACTATTTCGACTACTTATGGAACCAATACCATTTATTGTGGTTACTAAGATCCATGCTCAATTAAACAAAGTATATTTTATCAATAGGTATACCCTGGTACTTATATTGGGGGGTAGCGGTGATATACAAGTAGATTTCAAAAATTACAACAATTGGCAGGATAAGGCTATCTATTTAGAGAAAGGACAATATATAAAGTTCCTGTCCAATGACTTTATAGTACGTTTTATTGAATTTCCGGATGAGATTATGTTTAGATCCAAAGATGTTCGAATTCTGTTCAAACATCTTATCTCGCTAGGTTATATCAACTATAACGAATGTGAGGAATGTCAAGCATTCCTGGAAGAATCGGTCTTTAATGATGCTATGGCCCGTCTTATTGACATTTCTACGGAACAGTGGTATTGGCAAAATCCTTTTCAGGCTAGTAAACAGGAATATCAAATAATTTTCGACATCAAAGATATTATTGACCAAGAGTTTACTAATAATATGGACACCAAAGACCTGATTGCCTATATTTCCAACCAACAGTGGAGGGTGCAGCACCTGGTAAAGGACAAATTAGGAATCTCTGTGAAGAAATTACTGCGGAATAAGATGCTTACAGAAAGTAAAAAGGATGTTGCCTTCACCGACAAAAGCATCAAAGAAATTGCCTTTGATAAAGGATTTAAAGATCCGGCCTATTTTAATCGGGTTTTCACCGCAGTCTCAGGGCAAACTCCGCTCGCTTTTCGCAATAACTTCGATTTTGAAAATCGGGATTGTTTTGTTCAGGATCTTTTGCAACTTGTGGATAGTTTTCATGGGGAGGAGCGAACGCTTGACTTTTATGCAGATAGGATGAACATGAGCGTGAAGACATTATCCAGAAAAGTAGCTCATAAAATGAACACTTCCTTGGGGCAATTGATACGGTCTAAAATTATATCCAGTGCCACGGCGCTTTTGGCCCAGGGAGAGCCTATAAAGGAAGTAGCTTTCGCTTTGGGTTTTGAAGAAGCCCATCATTTCTCCGCATTCTTTCATCATTATACAGGTAATACTCCTTCTTCGGTTTTAGCCTAAAAAAGTACAATCACTAGCGCCTTTTTTGTAGCCTCTACCTGGCCTTTCATTTTCATATTTGCAATGTAATTACAAATCACTGATAGTTTAATCAAAAGAACGAAAATGAACATCAAAGAACAAGCAACCCAAATGGACAGCATCGTTGCTCAAGGAGCCATTGTAGATGCAGTAAAACAATTTTTTGCAGAAGATGCCACCACTTCAGACTATAAGGGTCTGGTCACTTCAAACAAAGCTCAGATGGTGGAAAAAATGGAAGGGTTTGCCGGAGCTATGCCGCGGTAAACGGAATTACTCATCATCATACCATTGTAGATGGAAATGCATCGGCATCAGAGTTTACCTTCGATTTTAACATGAAGGACGGCACTAAGATTTACTGGCATGAGATCATACGTAGAATTTGGAACGACCAGGGGCAGGTGGTTCAGGAAGAGTATTTTAATGCCCAATAACCTCAGAAATAACATAAATAGAAGAAACATGAAAAAAGTAAAGAATACTATAGTCTTAATTTTAGCTTTCACTTTGAGCATTCAAATGAACGCACAGGACAAAATGGCCAACAATATTGATAATAGCAATATTGCGCTTCAGGGATATAGCCCGGTATCTTACCTGGACCTCGGGATCGCTCAAAAAGGAGTAAAAGAACATAAGTCTCAGTACGAAAAGGTAGTGTACTACTTTACATCTGCCGAGCAAAAAGCGACCTTCGATAAAAACCCGAAACGCTATCTGCCGGAATACGGCGGGTACTGTGCCTTTGGAATCTATGCAGGTGCCAAGTTCCGTCCGGACCCGAATAAATTTATTGTTAAGGACGGGAAATACTTCCTTTATCTCTACAATTTGGAACTGGACGCACAACAATTATGGTTGGCAGAGAACGATCACGGTAAACTTGTTGGCGTAGCCAATAAAAACTGGAGCAAATTGAGGTCTACGCATAATTAGATGCTATTCAAAAATAAGGAAAGCACCTTTTCGAGGGTGCTTTTTTTATTACTCGAACCTCCACACCACAATTCTACTCTTTTTATGACCTTGTTCCATTTCAATAGTTCTGTGCATGGCCTTCAATTTATCTAGTTGTTTATAAATCTTTTGGAGGTTTTCTTTTTTGGATACCAGAGTGGTAAACCACCCCACCTGATCTTTGAACATCACACTTTGCTTAATCATCCTTTTTATAAAGAGCGCCTCACCACCGTTGCACCAAAGTTCCCTGGCTTGCCCACCAAAGTTGAGGTTGTAGTCCGAAGACGCCTTTAGATTCTTTAATTTTCGCAACGTTCCTTTTACCGCGGCTTCTTCCGACGCATGAAAGGGCGGATTGCACATAGTAAAATGGAAATATTCCCCATCGCGGATGATTCCCCTAAACATAAGAGCGTTATCCATTTGGTGCCGTATTTCCACTTTTTTCTGAAGTGCCTCTGTGAACAACACATTTTCTCTAGCAGCCGCAACCGCCTTCGGGTTGATATCCGCTCCTACCATGTGCCAATCATAGATCTGAACTCCTAAAATGGGATAAATACAATTGGCGCCTACACCAATATCAAGGCCGTTGATCTCTTCCTTACTGTTTTCTTCGGAAAGGAGGTCTGCCAAATGATGAATGTAATCCGCTCTTCCGGGAATAGGAGGGCAGAGGTATCCTTTGGGAAGAACCCACTCCTGAATGCCATAATACGATTTTAATAAGGCCTTGTTTAGATGGAACACAGCTTTGGAAGAAGAGAAATCGATCGTCTCATTTCCGAAGTCATTGATAAAAGTATAGGTAGATAGTTCGGGATGAGCCCTTACCAGAGAGGGAAACTCGTAGGGTTTGGTATGAACGTTTTTTGGGTGCAATGGTTCTTTGTTGTTCTTTACAACAAAGGTACATGCATTTATTATGATAAAGTGTGTAACGTTTACTGTTTTTAAACGCCTGATAACGATAGACTTAAATATATATTATGAAAAAACTATTTCTTTCTGTATTTGCCCTAAGTCTGCTTTTTAGCGCAGGAATCAATGCCCAGGTATATACCATAGACGACAGTCACAGTGCGGTTCTAATGAAAGTGAAACGTTTTGGATTGGTGAATGTGGTGGGTAGATTTGGTGATGTTGCAGGGACAATTACCTATGATTCGGATGATTTGGAAGCAACGGATCTGAACATTTCTGTAAGCGTAGACAGTTACACAGCTAATAACCCTGGAGGGGAGAACTCTGCCAGAGGATCTGCTTTTTTAGATGCTGCCAATCATCCCACTCTGCGTTTTCAACTCATTAAGACTTCGGTAAAGGATGATGTGCTTAATCTCACAGGCAATATTACGATTCGGGGTGTTACCAGGGAGGTGGAGTTTCCAGTGCGCATTTTGGGACCTGCCATGGATTTGCCTACCAGAAAACAATCGATTGCGCTTAACGGGGTAATCCAGATCAATAGACTGGATTTTGGTGTTGGGCCAGATCGAACTTTGCAAGATGGTAGAGAGATCATTGGAAATAAGGTAGAGATACTATTGGAGATTTTAGCAATTTCGGAATAGTGAGTAAAAAAAATCCCTTACTGCTACAGTAAGGGATTTTAACGAAACTTAAATTTGGGGCGACTACTATCTGTGGATGGCATAACTACTGGCTTTTGCAAATTCTTCTAATTTTTCATTCCACTTACTGAGTTTCTGGGTCCAAAATTCTTTTAGAGTTTTCATAACTAAAGATTTTAAAGGTTACTAATTGATTATACGAGATTTATTAACTCTTGGATTTATGTACCGAGTTAATTACTCTAGTTGTTTAGTAGGATTTCAACAAGCGTGCCAATATGATTGGGCCTTGAATTATATTTATGCAATGTGTTGGTTTTCAGATTTATAAATTGGAATTTTTTTATATCATCTTTGGATTGATTTGAGAAACGACCTTATAAAGCGTAAAAAAGCCTTCGAGAGATTATTTCTCGAAGGCTTATTGATTTCAGAAACAGGATTGACCCCTCTCGGTCTATACGCTATAGGCTGTTTACGGAGCCAATTCGTAATTAGGGTAATCATGTTTTAACGTGTCCTTGAACGCCTGACTTACATCATTGTATGTTTCTAAACCGGCATTCTTCTTTCCACTGCCAGGCGAAGTCTCGTAGGTTTTTCCATTATTGTTGAACCCCCATTTGAATACGTGCAGTACTTTGTCCTTTCCTGTTTTCTTGTAGTTAACACAAATTATGGCTGTTTCAAAATACAAGATATCGTACACCAAAGCCGCTGTAGGAATATCCTTGATGTTAACCTCAGCCGAACCATCGGCTTTCTCAGTTACTTTGCCGGCAAAGTCTGGAGGATCTGCTAGAAAATAGGGCTTGCCGTTCACTACTTCACCTCCAGGCGAATTCTTGCCACCATCTACAAAAGTGTAATACTTCTTCCCGTCGCTGGTTACTTCTTTATCTCCCACTTTGGGTCGAGTGGGATCATAGGTCCATACTACTTGAATTACTTGTATGGAGTCGCAATCATCTTTAAAGTTAGGAACCGTGTATGTAACATCCAGCTTGATTCCCGTTACTCCACCGTTGATCTTCCGCGGTTTTCCCACGCGGAAACAACTATTAGGATCGGGAAGCCCTCCAATGGCCAATTCTCGAGTTTTGGAATAATATCTGAGTCCCCGATCCGGAATGGCCTCCAATAACCTGATGGAATCACTGAGATAGTTCGTTGTAAAAAGCTGGTCGTATGCTTCAAATTGAAGTTCCAAACCCTCGAGATACCTCCATAAAGTGGTGTTCCATACTTTCACCATGTCCGAAGCCATATTGACATCCAGGGTGACGTTACTGTTCATTGCATCCATAAGCTCGGTCAAGAGCCCTTGGAATTCAAGTTGATTTATTTCCACGCCAACGTCGGGTAAACTTTCCTGAGTTTGCAGTAGAAATGCCTGGTGATTTGCATTTTTTTTCATGAATTCTAGTTGTTAAATTTTTTAAATCTAACAGATTAAAAGTCAATTACTACTAGGTAATTATTCCTTTTTCGACCCATTATTTCCACCAGTTTCACCCATGGTTTTTCTGAGAATTTGAAAAGAATGAAGTATGCCCGTCGTAAATGAATTACTCACTTGAGATACGGTAATACCCATCTGTAAGTTGCGCTAACGGAGCATGTGTGAAATCATAGAAAAATAGCCCCTCAAATTTCAGGTTCTCAAATGGAGTAAGGTGTGGTTTTCAATGGTTAAAATTTTTGTAAAACTTTCGTAACCTGACCAATATCATTGTCCAAACCTTCGACTAGGACGATCTTTGTCTCAAAACGAAAGAATGGTACTCTGGATCCTGCTCATTTTGATTCTGGGATCATTGATTTACTTATTGTTTGCCCCGCTGATCCTATCGATCGATACACTTTATAACGAATACTTCGTCCGCATAAAAGGACTCCTGAAGGCCATGGTAAAGCCTCATGAGGAGGAAGTAATTGTAGTAAGCTTGACGGTATTATTTTTCAAGTTCAACCTTTACCCGTTACAATCACGAAAGAAAAAGTCAAAGAAAAGAGTTGGCAAGATCCCAGAGAAAAAAGTAGCTGGTAAAAGGCAAATTCCGTACCGGAGATTGCTAAGGATGTTGAGGTCCTTCAAAGTAAAAAAACTAAGAGTTGAACTGGATACACGTGATCCGGTCTTAAATGCCAAGCTCTATCCTTTGTTCGCATTGCTAAATTTTAGCGTAGGGAATTTTGGCATCAACTTTATGAATAAGAACAGGTTGGTCGTGAAAATTGAAAATAGACCAATTTATTTAATCAAATCATTTATGAACCTATAAATTTTAGAATATGGAACTACACTTAGAAGAATTAATGGGCCAGATTACAGATTTTATGAAATCTGAAGCAAAAACCGATACTGTTGTTGGCGAACAGTTTATATTAGGAGAATTTACCTGTGTACCTGTCATTAAGGTAGGCATGGGCTTTGGTTCCGGAGGAGGCGAAGGAACCGAGGCAAAGACAAAAAAAGGTCAGGGAATGGGGGCCGGAGCCGGAGTAGGGATTGAGCCTATTGGTTTCCTGGTGACCCGAAATCAAGAGATTTCCTTTATTGAAGCCGGTAAGGCGCATGGCCTATCCGCTGCGTTCGAAAAAGTTCCGGACATGATCGAAAAGATCTACGAAAAGAAAAGCAAGGAAAAAGAACCTGCTTAGATCTTATGACCTTTTAGTAATGAGATCCCCGAAATAAATCCTATCGATTCATTTCGGGGATATTGTATTAAGCAGAAGTGCTTCTTCCGGGTTTGGTAGGTAAAACCTCTTCGGGAAATGGAAACAAGATAGTCGAGTTTTTTTCTGCTGCAATGTTGGACAAGGTTTGGTACAACCTCAATTTTATGGCCGAAGGCGATTGGTCGATTAGTTTCCCGGCCTCTAGTAGTTTGCCCGCCGCCTGCTCTTCTGCAACTGCCAGAATGATACGAGCTCTTCGTGATCTTTCTGCCTCTGCCTGATTTGCCATCAT
>JBCBDM010000025.1:0-27397 GCA_038529705.1 Bacteroidota bacterium | reverse complement strand
CAAACTGACCGGTAAATCCAGGCATAAAGTTGCTTACCACCGTAGTGGAAGGTCCAAACAATCCATCTACAGAGGAAGAACGGAATCCAAATACATCTCCTGGTGCCAAAGTGATAGGACCGGCACTACCCGATTGCGCATTGGCTCCGGCTGGGTCGATCAATTCGGTATAGACACCATTAAGTAAATATCCGAAGCTATCGAAGGCAGCTCCATCGTCAGTATTGTACATCCAGTCGAAGGTAACATCCTCGGCAGCCGTTACGTCCACGGTGAAGTCTGTATTCCCTACAGCACCCGATTGGTTGTCGCTACTAATGGAGATTACTTCGAAGGTACCAGGCATTTGTCCTAGTAAGGCAGCAGGATCTACTACGGCTGTTCCATCAGGACCTAGCTCGATGGTTACATCCATACAAATTAGGATAGGATCTGTAACGTCGTTCACGTTTACAGTCGCCATACAAGTAGAAACATTTCCACTGTCGTCCGTAACGCTAACTTCAATCAAGTTTACCCCTAGATCTTCACAGGTAAAGTCGATCGTGTTAGCTTGAACCACTTCATCCACACTAAGTACTACATTATCTAATGCAAATTTGGCCGGACCGGTAAAGGCTTCAGGAATACTTTGCCAAAATGCAATACGAATATCCTGTCCTGCATAAGCAACAAGGTCTGCATTCAGGCTTTCCCACACATTATCATCGTCCAGCACGCCCCCTGTGGCGATCACTTGTTGAAGTACTTCCAATACGTTATCACTAAGATCACGTACCTGAACTTCGTAGATACGATCTTGACATCCATTACAGAAATCTAAGAGGTTGTAGTCTACATTTTCATCCCAAGTAAGCATAGCAGAAACAGCGCCCGCAGGTATCGTTACATCTTGGTACAGCACAGCTTCACCTGGATCACCGTCAAAACCATTTCCGGCCAACCAGTCACCATCTGTGGGAGTGGCATCCAAGAAGAATCCAGCACCGTTATTCAGATTATAGGCACCCCAGGGAACAAGCGGATTAGTATTATCCACAGCCGTCCAGTCACTAAGGTCTCCAGTTTCGAAACTACCATTGAGCATAATATTGGAACTGTTTGGGACACCCCCTGTGATGGTAAAGTTACAGTTGTCCGTAGCTCCGACAATAAGATCTGAAGCGTTGATCATAGCCATACCGTTGGCATCTAGATCCACTTCCAGTGGAGTTACCATTACGGCAACAAAGGTTTGTCCTGCATTAATATCTCCAGGAGAAGAAGCTACAGGGCTGTTCCATGCGAAATCTGCATAAAGCGAGCCATTTCCTTGCAGTTGCATGGACTCGCCGATGGCCGTTCCGGAACTTTCGGAAACACCGATGTCTGTGGAAGTCATTCCAACCGCGATTCCGTCGGTTGCGGTAAAACTTCCTTCATAGCTCAAGAATTGAAGCACGGTTCCGCCTTCAGCTAAAACAATCCCATCCGGAGCTCCATTCTGGATACCTGTGATCGGAAAATTAACCGCTCCAAAACCGGCTCCTTCGTCGTCAATAGTTCCTGAAAGCGCTACGTTGTTGTATTCTGCTCCGCCATTTCCGTTGTAAAGAACGAGGCTGTATGTAGATAAATCTGTTCCGGCAGGTCCAGCGATCTCGATAGCTTCATCTTGATCTGCACCACTGTTATCATAGTGAATCTCATTGATAAATACGGGTAATCCAATAGCGGCTTCTCCCACACATTGTATTACGGGGGCGGTATTGTCTTCTATGGTTACGGTTGCTGTACAGGTGTCCACATTTCCGGCAGCATCCACTACAGAAAGGGTCACCGTGTTTGCTCCTATGTTGGAACAATCAAAGGTGCTAATATCTAGCGATAGGCTGTCTACCCCGCAGATATCTGAAGATCCGTTATCAATATCTGAAGGCTGGATGGACACCATTCCCATTATGGAATCTAGTGCTACTGTGATGTCCTGACAAAGGGCTACGGGAGCTTCGGTATCATTTACAGTGATGGTAAATGAACAGGAGGCAGTATTTCCGGCCAGATCCGTCGCAGTAAAGGTAACAGTGGAAACTCCAACAGGAAAGTTACTTCCACTGGGGAGTCCTCCTGTTTGAATTACGGTATCAAGATCACCATCGGGATCGATAGCAATGGCATCGGGAAAGTTAACAACTGCCGTACAGAATCCGGTATCGTTGTTCACAGTGATATCACCAGGGCAGGTAATCATTGGCGGATTGCCGGCGAGTGGAATTCCAGAGAAAGCAATTTCTCCAAATCCAGCAAAAGTATCACCGTAATTGTCGATGACTTCAAGTCTTATAAATGAGGACGTAACGGAAGTAAACGAAAACGCCTCAGGTGCTTCCGGACCAGAACCCGGGACTTGTGCAAAAACCGTCGGACTTCCTGCGATCGGGGAAAAAGTTACGCCATCGGTCGAAGATGAAAGGATGATATTCTGTATTCCGCTAGTTCCCGAACCTCCGGGGCCGCCATCATTCTGATTCCAGAAAGATAAACCGTCTACGGAGAAAAGTCCGCCCAGGTCAAAAACGATTGTACCGGATGTAGTGGAACTAGCAAAGGAATTTGCTGGCGTGGTTGCTTCGTGTGTGGCGGTTAGACTTGGAAATGCAGACAATCCTGATCCATCGAAGGTATTGGAGATAACCGTCCCGGCAATGGGAGTAAATCCTGAGGTCACAGCACTTACTGGGATCACCGGCATGCTTGGAATGGCAAAGGTCTGTCCGGGATTAATATCTCCTGGAGAGGCGGTAGCCGGAGCGTTCCAGCTAAAATCAGTATATATACTTCCAATTCCAGTTAATTGTAAAGATTCACCAATAGCCGTACCACCGGTTTCCGCTACACCAATATCGGTAGAAGTCATTCCATTGGCTGTACCATTCGTGGCGGTTAATGAGCCTTCATAACTTAAAAATTGAATGACAGCGCTGGTGTTATCGATCAACGCAAATCCATCGGGCGCCCCATTTTGGATTCCCGATTGTGTGAAGTTCACTGCACCAAAACCAGCGCCTTCATCATCGATACTTCCGGACAAGGTAATCGTATTGTAAACTGTTCCATTGGATCCGTTATACAATTCAATGGTCCATCCGGTAAGATCCGTCCCGGCAGGGCCGGCCACTTCAATTCCTTCTCCAACATCCCCTCCGGAGTTGTCGTAGTGGATCTCATTGACAAACACGGCCTGGGCATTACAAACCAGCGCTGTCAACAAGAAAAATAAGCTTAAAGTAATTTTTTTCATGTAGTAGTATTTTCAGAATAATTAATTGAATTCAAAGATACATTTACCCCATGAAATCTGTAGGAAAAACGGGTTAAATTACCGTAAATATTATTAACAATACGTTGGGAGGAACAGACAGATTCCTGAGAGATACTAATTCAATTTTTCTGTAAGCTTCTTGAAGACCTTTTTCGGATTTTTTTGTTCATATAGTACCGCATAAACGGCATTAATGATAGGAGTTTTTGCCTTTTTATTTCCTTTTTTCTGATTTAACTCATAGGCACTTTTAGTAGCATAATACCCTTCGGCTACCATGCTCATTTCCATCATGGCGCTTTTTACGGTGTAGCCCTTACCTATCATATTACCGAACATTCTATTCCTACTGAAGGTAGAATACCCCGTAACCAGTAAGTCTCCCAGATAGGCCGAACCATTGATGTCTCGTTTCATTTTATGTACTTTTTTTACATACCGCTTCATCTCTCGAATGGCGTTACTCATCAAGACACTCTGGAAGTTATCCCCATAACCCAGGCCATGGGCAATACCAGCAGCCAATGCATAGATGTTCTTAAGCATGGCAGCATACTCGGTTCCGATGATGTCATCGCTGGTGGTACATTTTATGTATCGACTGGATAATTGGTCTGCGATAAATTGCGCCTTCTTTTGGTCCGCACAGGCAATGGTAAGGTAGGAAAGGCGCTCCAGAGCTACTTCTTCCGCATGACAGGGCCCTGTGATCACCCCTATGTCCTTGAACGGAATGTTGTGGTGGGTATAAAAATGATCTCCTACAATAAGACTGCTTTCGGGGACAATTCCCTTGATGGCAGAGAATATCACCTTTCCTAGTAGTGGCTCTGTAACCTTTTCCAGTTCGGCATGGACAAACGCAGACGGGATCACGAAAATAAGGTAGTCTGCATACGCTACCATTTCATTGATGTCATTACTCAATTTAAGCTGTTTGGTCTTGAACTCTACGGAACTCAGATAATTAGGGTTATGATGCTCTTTTTTCAGGTGTTCCAATGCGTAAACACTTCGCATATACCAACCTACTTCCTCCCTATTTTCGCACAACATCTTAACAATAGCTGTGGCCCAGCTTCCGCCACCAAATACGGCAATTTTTGGTTTTCCAGACATACAATACGATTCAGAAATGTAAAAATAGGGAAATAGGGACGTAATGTACCCAATGGCAAGGGCCAAATTCCCGCTTAAGTGGTTGAGGTATCCTTCATATAACGTTTAAATAACTGAAAAACAGTCTATTATGAATTTGGCACGCTTTTAGTTTATTGTTACAAGAACCTTAAAATCCATGATTATGAAGACGCTAAAACTATTTTTCGGATTTGCCTTGTTGGCCACCCTATTTACTTCTTGTTATTCTGAGGTAGTCATTGTTGAAGACCCAATTATTGTTGACCCGGTTCCCGTGGTTACCCTGGGAGAAGTGTTGAATTCCTATGAATTGTGGTATGTGGATATCCATCGCTCCAATGCAAGTGGTCAGATTCCGTTCATGCAGATGGCTTTTACACTATCCTTCAGAAATGGAACTTTGTTTGCAAATAACAACTTGGTAGGAATTGGAGATCAGGGATATGGTTTTGGTATCGATGTTGGCTATTATGATACGTTCGATTTTGTGGTAGACATCTCTCATGATATAGATGGATTCAACACCTTTGAAGTCACTCAGCTCAACAATACAGAGATCGAATTGTACAATAGAACCTTTGGTGTAAGATATATCCTGGTGGGATATCAAAGAAGTAATTTCGATTACGATATGTTATTCTATGACAATATTCACTATTTCTTGCAGGAATACGCTACCTGGGAGAAGACTTATACAAGTCCTTACGGAGATCCAAACGAATTCGATAACGAGAACTTCCTGCAATTCCTTCCCGGAGGAGGAGACGGAAACTTCCAGAGCTCACAGGACCTTGAGGGGACACCCATAGGTGATATTTATTGGGATTACACCGGTATTTACAATATAGACGACGTGGTGGGGGATCGCTATCGAAAATATTTAACACTAGATTATGATTATCTGGGCAATGAATACTTCGAATTGGACGTTATTAATGACAACACAGTGGAATTGTTCCATGATCCATCCGGTACCTTATACCGATTTAGAGGACAAGGATTCATACTGTTGAAGCAGAAAGAAGGAAAAATGCGCTTATCAAATGCAGAGATTGCAAAACAAATGAAGAAAATAAGCGTTCTATAAGATATACAACGATTTTGGTTGGTTATTTAGTTGAAACCGCTAGTCTCACTCTTTGAGCTGGCGGTTTCTTTTTTTGGGCGTTCCCCTGGCTTCGCCCGGCGTAGCCTTGAGCGTAGCAGGGGCGGGCCATACGCTGTATCTTGTTATTTGTCAGGGACCTTTCGACTGCGCTCAAGGTGACAAATAAAAGGATGCCGCTGCTGTCCCTAACGCGAACCACACCGTTCACATTCGTAGGCGCTTCAGTTTAACGATAAAAATTCATTTCATCCATATATACCCAAACATTGTCGGGAAGCATAGGCCGAATGTTCTTACCTTCTTTAATCGCTTTTCGAATAAAAGTCGAGGAGAGTTCCATGATGGGAGCATCCACATGGATAATGTGTTTATGTCCTTGAAATTGAGAATCCACTCTACCTTCGGATACTCTAGGATACACATATAAGTAATATCGTTCGAGGATAACCTCGTAGTTCTTCCACTTGTGAAAGCTCTTTAGGTTGTCCTCGCCCATGATGAGACAAAATTGCAGATTCGGATGTTTCTCTTCCAAATGTGCCAGGGTATGGACTGTGTAATTGGGTTGAGGTAAATCGAACTCTATATTGCTGGCTTTCAATTTAGGGTAGTCCTCCAGGGCAATACGAACCATGGCCAGACGATGAAGATTGTCCAAGAGGGTCTTCTTTTTCTTATGTGGGTTATGGGGGGTTACCACCATCCATACCTCATCCAGATCACTGTACTCTGCCATATAATTGGCAATGGTCAAATGTCCCACGTGAATGGGGTTGAAGGTGCCAAAATAAAGCCCTATTTTTTTAGACTTGGCCATCTACTCTTCCTCTTTAGAAGTTAAAGGTTTTTCGATATGCTGTGCCACCAGATCTTCGGCCTCTTGTAAGGCTTTTTCCAATTCGTCATTCTCGATAATGAAGTCGAAACGAGGCGCAGTAGCCATTTCAACAGAGGCCTTGGCGATGCGCATATTGATCTTTTCCTCGCTTTCGGTCTTTCGTTTTTTTAGTCGGATCTTTAATTCCTCCACGCTGGGAGGACGTACAAAAACAGCCAAGGTACGTTCGGGGAACTTGCGTTTTATTCTAAGGCCCCCAACCACATCTATGTCGAAGATCACATTCTTCCCCATGGCCCAGATGCGTTCCACTTCGCTATTCAAGGTTCCGTAGAAATTATCGCGATATACTTCTTCCCATTCCAGGAAGTCGTCATTTTTCATATGCTTTTTGAACTGCTCCAGACTGATAAAATAATAGTCTTCTCCGTCTTTTTCATCTCCCCTTGGGGCTCTTGAGGTAGCAGATACCGAGAATTCCAAATTAAGTGCTTTTTGTTCTAGCAAATGCCTAACGATGGTCGTCTTACCACTGCCGGAAGGTGCCGAAAAAACAATGAGTTTTCCTCCCTTCATTACAATACGTTTAGGGCCTGTTCTTTGATCTTCTCCAACTCGTCCTTCATTTGTACCACTAGCTGTTGCATGGGAGCAAAATTAGCCTTGCTTCCTATGGTGTTGATTTCGCGCCCGATCTCTTGGGATATAAATCCTAGCTTCTTTCCATTCGAGTCTTTTTGCGCCAACGCTTCCTTGAAATAGTCCAGATGGTTTTTCAGGCGAACTTTTTCTTCGGTGATATCGTATTTCTCTAAATAGTAGATTAGTTCCTGCTCGAAACGATTCTCGTCTACCGTTTCCTTTAACTCCGAAACTGCTTTCCGAAGACGTTCTTTTACATTGTCGATACGTTGAGGGTCTATAGCAATGACCTCATCGAGTAATTGCGCAATATTTTCAACTCTTTGGGCAAATTCGGATTCCAGGGTTTTACCTTCATCACTTCGGTAGTTGTTAATAGCAGTCAGAGCAATATCTACCGCCTCCAGAATAGCGCTGAATTCATCTTCGTCAACTTCCTCACGTTCCGTCTTTAAAGCGTCGGGCATTCGTATGGCCATTTTAAGTAGCTCCGTTGGATCTGTATCCACGACCTGCTTGAGTTGTTGCATATATTGATTTACAATAGTTTCATTAACCTGAGTATGGGTAGCCTCCCCGGTAATCTCCACAAAAAGGTTGAAATCTACTTTGCCGCGCAGAAGAGCTTTAGAAATTCTGTTTCTAATGAGTAATTCCTTTTCCCGATATGCTCCGGGAACCCGGGCGTTAAGGTCAAGGTTCTTACTGTTGAGAGATTTTATCTCAACGGTGATCTTCTTTGAGGGCAATTGCAAAATATGCTTGCCATAACCGGTCATGGACTGAATCATAGGAGTGTTTTATGCCTGCAAAGGTACATATTTAGTTGGTAGTTCATCGCAGGTGGTTGTTGGGTTATCGTCATACCAGACGGTACCCTCAATTTGCTTAGTTATTTTGGGTTTCCATTTCGGTCAAAGTGTTGGTTGAGGTACCTTTCCGTAAAAAAGAATAGGGAAACGATAATGGCAGAATGAAGGAGCACTGTAACCAGAAAATTGTATTCCGGATAGATCAGATACATAAGGGCAGGAATGAGAAAAGTATACCAACAAAACCGGACCATGAGCCTTGAGGAATAGTCGTTCGCCATTTTCCATACGGCCTCATTAGCCATAGAACGAGAGGTTCGATAGCCGTAATACCAGTTCCTTTTTTTGGGAGGATACTTCTGAAAAAGCAGTGCTATGACCAATAATAAGACACAGTATCCAATTCCTAGAAAAAGTTGTGTCTCATGATCCATAGGCCTTATTCCAATTCTTTGATCTTAATATTTCTATACCAAACTTTATCGCTGTGATCCTGTAATCCAATATGCCCGGTTTTAAATTTTCCAAACCCTTTCCAGTCCTTGAACTTAGAATTAGCCACCATGGCATCCCATTCCTCTCCATGTACCGGGAAAGTGAAAAGTTCCTTTCCATTCAGTGTTACTTTCCCTAGATTGGTCTTGTGATTTATCTCTATGTTACAGAGATTCCACTCTCCAACAGGTTTGGTTACCCCTTCCGGAGGCGCGATCATGTCGTATAAGGCTCCGGCTTTGTGCTTCCCTTGAGCCACCTTCCCATCCGGATGTTTATCGTCATCCAATACCTGAATTTCAGGACCCGTTTGATAGGCTTCCGGGAATTCCTTGTCTTCATGTACTCCCCAGAAGATACCGCTATTCCCCGCTTCCGAAATCTTCCATTCCAAAGATAGAATGAAGTTGGTGTATTTGTCTTTGGTGATGATATTTTTTCCACCCACTTTTCCGGGAGTAAATGCCATGGTTCCGTCTTCTATGGTCCATTCCGGATGCATTTCCTCTTTTAGATATCCTCTCCAGTTATCGAAAGAAGTGCCGTCGAACAATACCACCCAATCCGAATCTTCCGTGGTTGTCATTTCTTCCTTTGTTTCTGTTTTAGCTTCGCTTTCGGCGGCTATATCTTCCTTCTTGTCTTTGCATGCAACTAGAGCCAAAGAAAGGAGCACAAGTGTTAGGGATTTTTTCATAAGTTTTATTTTTTAGAGGGTTATAAACCCAGTATTTCTCTTAATTTTTCTTTGTCGACTTCGGAACCGGCAAAATCGTCAAAACGCTTTTGCGTTACCTCTATAATGTGGTCACTAATAAATTTGGCGCCTTCTCTAGCGCCTTGTTCAGGACTTTTAATGACACATTCCCATTCCATGACGGCCCAAACATCACAACCGTATTCAGACAATTTGCTAAAGACAGTTTTGAAGTCGATTTGACCATCGCCCAGAGATCTATAGCGCCCTGCCCGATCTTTCCAGTCACTATAACCGCCAAAAGCTCCCCGCTTTCCATCGGGCAAAAACTCACTGTCCTTTACATGAAAGGCTTTGATAAATTCATGATAGTGGTCGATATATGAGATATAGTCCAGCTGCTGTAATACAAAATGGCTAGGGTCATACAGTATGTTTACGGCCTTGTGGTTGTGGGTTGCTTTTAAGAACCGTTCAAAGGTCACTCCGTCATGAAGGTCTTCTCCCGGATGGATCTCATAACAAACATCCACGCCATTTTCCTCGAATGCATTTAACAGGGGGAGCCACCTTTTCGCCAATTCTTCAAACCCCATTTCCACTAGGCCATCCGGACGCTGTGGCCAGGGGTGCCAGGTATGCCATAGCAATGCTCCACTAAAAGTGGCATGTGCCTTAATACCCAGGTAATTACTCGCTCTGGCTGCACTGAGGAGCTGTTGACGTGCCCATTCGGTTCGTTTTTTCGGATTGTTTTTACAGTCGCTAGGTGCGAAATTATCGAACATAAGGTCATAGGCCGGATGCACTGCCACCAACTGTCCTTGTAAATGGGTGGATAGCTCTGTGATCTCCAGACCGTAATCATTGATCTTACCCTTTAGTTCATCACAATATATTTTACTCTCGCCTGCCAGGGTAAGATCGATCAACCTGCTTTCCCAGGTAGGAATCTGTATGCCTTTATAGCCCAGGTCGGCTGCCCATTTACAGAGCCCTTCTAACGAATTGAAGGGAGCCTTATCATCCATGAATTGGGCCAGAAATACTGCGGGTCCTTTGATTGTTTTCATTTTTTCTGCCCGCGAAGGCGGGTAATTTTTATGTTATTAGAGTCCTTTCCAGACATTTCCTTCTCGATGCGAATCCACAGCCGTTTCAATGAAGTGCATCCCACGAACTCCATCCCTCATGGAGGGGAATTCGGCCGGGTCGTACTCCTGTCCGCGAACCGCTTTGGCCATTCCTTTGTAAATATTACCCATGGCGTCGAAGATTCCCTCCGGATGCCCCGGCGGGAGCTTTGTGCCATCCAGCGACAGGTCACTATTGTAGGAATGTCCTGGTTTCAATATGCGGATGGGGTGTCCGTCTTCCAATAAATAAAGATAATTAGGATTTTCCTGTTCCCATCGTAATCCAGCCTTTTTTCCATAAACGGCCACGGTAAAATTATTTTCCTCTCCAGTGGCAATTTGGCTGGCACATAGGACCCCTTTCAGGTGTTTGTCAAACCGAAGAAGTACCGTACCGTCTATATCCATTTCATTGTCGTCATACAAATGATTCAGATCCGCAAGGATCTCCGAGACTTCCAGTCCGGTTACATACTCTATCATTTGATACGCGTGTACGCCTATATCACCCATACAACAACTGATACCCGATTTTTCAGGAATAAGTCGCCAGGTCGAATTGCGTTGTTCTTTATCGTGTATAATGGGATTGATCCAGCCCTGGTAATACTGGGCGTCTACTTTTTGGATGGTGCCAATAGCACCCTCAGCGATCATTTTCTTCATTTGCCGTACCATGGGATAACCGGTATAGGTATGGGTAAGGGCGAAAAGCGTGTTGTTTTGTTTCTGAACGGACTCCAGCTCCAAGGCTTCGGAATAGGTCATCGTCATCGGCTTTTCACAGATCACATTAAATCCTGCCTCCATGAGTTGCTTTGCCATGGGGAAGTGAAGGAAATTAGGCGTCAATACCGAAACTACTTGAATCCTTTCTGTTTCGGGGAGTTTTAGTTCTTCCGATATGAATGCGTCCAGGTCTTTATAAATCCGGTGGGTCGGAATTCCAATTTCTTCAGCAAATGACCTGCTCACATTGAAATCGGGGTTAAACACAGCCCCGGTTAACTGGTAGGCATCAAACATACTGGCCGCTACACGATGTAGTACTCCTATTAAAGAGTCACCGCCGCCACCCAGGACGCCCCATCTTATTTTATTACTCATGCTATTCTTTATATTCTATGTTTTCATTTTTAAATAATAGTGCAAAAAGCACGAGGACGGCTGCCGCGAATATGGCCGGGAAGGTCCAAATGGACTTCCAAACATGTCCTCCCTCTTCAATAATATTGGCATCTGTGATCTTTCCTGCCACGTAGAACCCAACCAACATACCAACTCCGTAGGTGGCCAGGGTAATCAATCCCTGAGCGGCACTTTTTACTTTTTCACCTGCCTTGCTGTCTGTGTAAATCTGTCCCGAAACGAAAAAGAAGTCATAACAAATACCATGTAATAGAATTCCAACGATAATCATAAAGGCCAATTCTCCGGCATTTCCGTAAGCAAACAAGAGATATCTAACGGCCCAGGCTAACATTCCTACTACGATGGTCATTTTAAAACCGAATCTTTTAAAGAAGAAAGGCAGCAACAGCATAAACAGGATCTCGGACACCTGTCCTAATGCTGCTTTACCGGTAGAACCGCTCACACCACTTTCTACCAGGTACGGACTCAAATTCTGATAATAAAATGCCAGAGGAATGCAAATTAAAACCGATGAAATAAAGAAAACCAAAAAATTTCGATCCTTGAGTAATTTCAAAGCATCTAGACCCAGAATGGCTCCTATACTTGCCTTTTCTCCTTTACCACTAGGGGGAGTCTTGGGGAGTGTAAAACTATAGACTCCCAGAATTGCCGAAGCGATGGCAGTCATAAAAAAGGTCTTGGACAACAATCCGTTGGCAACGCCGGTTTCAGAATCCCATGCAAGAACACTAATGAGTACCCCCGCTGCGATCCAACCTCCAGTTCCCCATACTCTAACAAAAGGGAAGAACTTGGCAGGGTCCTTCATTTGATTAAAAGAAACTGAATTGACCAATGCCAGGGTAGGCATGTAGGCAATCATGTATCCTAGAACATATGGGTAAAAGGCGTTAAAATCTGTTGCCTTTGAAAGTTGATACATCAGAAAGGCACCAATGAGATGCAATACTCCCAAAATTCTTTCGGCATTGAAGAAACGATCTGCAATCAACCCGATAATGAAAGGAGCAACAATGGCTCCCCAGGACTGCGTAGAATAAGCCATAGCGGTTTCACCTCCCGTTGCGTTCAGTGTTTGTAGAAGGAAGGTTCCCATGGTGACAAACCAGCCACCCCAAATAAAGAATTCAAGGAACATCATTAGGGACAGTCGTACGTATGTAAGTGCTTTCATAGGGTAGGGGTTGTTTATTTGGCCTGAGCAGCAGCTTTTATGATAAGGTCACGAGTTGCATTGATACCGGCAATAGGATCTTCAGAAACTTCGTCTTCATACTCCACTCCTATATATCCGCTAAAATTGTCATCCTTGACAATCTGCATCATTCGGTAATAGTCGATCTCGGTTTCGTTGCCTGCTGCATCGAAAGTATGAGCCTTGGCCGAAACTCCTATGGCATAGGGCATGAGTTCTGCAATACCCTGATACGGATCGTATTCTTCTATGCAAGGTGCAGGGCCCCAACGTTCGCCCCCTTCTCTCATGACACAGAAATTTCCAAAATCCGGTAGCGTTCCGCAGTTCGGCATATTTACTTCCTTAATGACCGCAGCTAACTTAGCCGCATGATTGGACAACTGTGCATGGTTTTCTACAGCGATACTTATATTTTTGGTAGCCGCATATTCGCAAAGGGCCTTCAAAGAAGCAACAGATTCATCATGCCATTCTTTTTCTGTGGTAATCCCAAATAGATTTACACGCAAGGTAGGAGCGCCAATAGCGGCAGCAGCATCTACCCAGTTGCTGTGTTTTTCAACGGCTTCCTTTCTTTTTTCTTCGGAAGGATCCACCAGCTCACCAGCACGATCGATCATGATTAAAACCGGCTTCACATTAAATTCATCGTTCTTTTCCTTCCAGGAAAGCGCTAACTTCATAACTGCATCCTTGTAGGCCAAGGTAGAATCAAGCTTGTACAGCTGATCCACATATTCTATGCCTTCGAAGCCATGTTTGCTGGCATATTCGGCAAAATCCATGGGATCCATGAGATTTTTCTGAATGGGAACATGCAAGGCCCATTGTGCAAGAGACAACTTATAGTTATCTGGAAGTTTCATAACATCCATTTTTTCAGGTTCATTGGAGACATCGGCAGTGTCCGATTTGTCCTCCTTAGGATTCTTACACGAAGCGGCAAACAAAATAATAAGGAGTAAAGAGGTTACTTTTTTCATTGTAAAGGAGTTGATAGGTGTTGGTCATTTTCGTCTTGTCTAAGGTAGTTTTTTTTTGAAAGTTATGTATAAGTTTAAGAGTTGTATTGCAGTATTCCTAGCCGAAAACGTTTTCGGTTGTGGATACCATTCTTTTAAGAAGGGTTTTTTGCGTAATCGAAAAAAATAGCAGAAATTAGACAAGCCTGTAGCAACCATGTTTGCCCTCTCGTGCAGCAGGTTAAGCACTTTGAAAAGAAAACCAATATAAAGCCATAATATTTTGAATACGAAAGCAAACCCTAATGAAACCTACGACGCCATCGTGGTAGGTTCCGGAATCAGTGGCGGATGGGCCGCCAAGGAACTCTGTGAGCAAGGCTTAAAAACGCTGGTCCTGGAAAGAGGACGCATGATAGAACATGTAAAGGACTATCATACCATGAACATGGATCCCTGGGATTTTCCGTATAAAGGAAATCTTCCGTTAAAAGAACAACAAAAACAATTAAAGCAGGCCCGTACAGGTTACACCACAGACGAGGCGCATCGTCATTTCTTTGTAAATGACTTAAAACATCCTTACAATGAAACCAAGCGATTCGATTGGATGCGTGGGTATCATGTAGGAGGCCGCTCTATCATGTGGGGACGTCAAAGCTACCGATGGAGTGATTTCGATTTTGAAGCCAATAAAAAGGAAGGGATCGCCATAGACTGGCCGGTTCGCTATAAGGATATTGCTCCCTGGTATGATAAGGTAGAGGAGTTCATTGGAGTAAGTGGAGAGAATTTAGGATTACCTCAATTGCCCGATGGGAAGTTCTGTCCACCTATGGAACTCAATTGTGCCGAGGAAGATCTCAAGGGGAAGATCGCCGAAAATTATGACGATGGTCGTTTGTTAACTATTGGTCGTGCCGCCCATATTACAGGAACAGGTTCTTTTGAAGGGCGCTCCAATTGCCAGTTCAGAAATCGATGTATGAGAGGCTGTCCTTACGGAGGATACTTTAGTAGTAATGCTTCCACTCTGCCAGCAGCCGATAAGACCGGAAATATGACCCTTAGGCCTAATTCCATTGTGAAAGAAATTATTTATGATGAAACTACTGGGAAGGCTAGCGGTGTTACGATTATAGATGCCGAGTCTAAAGAAGAAACCGTTTTCAAATCTAAGGTGATCTTCCTATGTGCTTCGGCCATTGCGAGTGCCGCCATCTTGATGCAATCTAAGAGCCCCCGTTTCCCTAATGGAATGGGGAACGATTCCGGAGAGTTAGGACATAACATCATGGACCACCACTTTAAAGCAGGTGCCTGGGCCAATGTTCCCGGATTTGAAGACAAACACTATAAAGGCCGTCGTCCTAATGGGATTTATATTCCTCGTTTCAGAAATATTGGAGGCGAAACCGATCAGAATAACTTTAAAAGAGGATATGGTTATCAAGGAGGTGCCAGTAGAAGTCATTACAATGAGGTGGTAGCAGAACTTGCCTATGGAGAAGGCCTGAAAGAAGCCATCACCGAACCTGGTAAATGGAGAATGTTACTGTTAGGTTTTGGAGAGTGTTTACCGTATCATGAAAACAAGATGACATTGGATTATGATAATTTGGATGAATGGGGATTGCCAACAGTTACCTTCGATGCCGAATGGAAAGAGAACGAATATGAGATGAGAAAGGATATGGTGCAGCAAGCCATTGATATGCTAGAAAAAGCGGGGTATACCGATATAGAGCCCTGGGACGATCCGGGAGCTCCCGGATTGGGAATCCATGAAATGGGGACCGCCCGAATGGGAAGTGACCCAAAGACTTCGGTTGTTAATAAATACAATCAAATACATACGGTGCCCAACGTATATGTTACCGATGGAGCTTTTATGACCTCAGCGAGTTGTGTGAATCCGTCACTTACCTATATGGCGTTTACGGCAAGAGCAGCAGAACATGCAGCAAATCAAATTAAAAAAGAAGCGTAATGAATAGAAGACAAGTATTAAAGAATTTGGGGTACGGAGCAGGTGCACTTGTGGTAACTCCAACAGTGATGAGCTTATTACAGAGCTGTAATAATGAGCCCGAGTTCATTCCTGTTTTCCTAAGTATGGGAGAGGGGCATGCGCTTCGTAGAATCGTTGATCTTATCATCCCCAGTGACGATAAAGTTCCGGGAGCTGTAGATGTAGGAGTTCATAGTTTTATCGATTCGTATTACAATGAGGTACTCGAATCGGAAGATCAGGAAGTAGTTAGAGTTGGCTTTAAACTATTGGCCGATAAATTCCGAAGTACCTTTACCAAAGAACTAGAAGAAGGAAAACCAGAGGAGTTCGACCAGTTGCTGGCTACCTATCTCAAAACAACCAAGGAAGAGCAGATAGCTTACAACCGGAAAATGGGCGAATTCTATCAGGCCTATGAAAACGATAAAACAGCCATGCCGGATACCGATGCCGGGATGTTCTCCCTTCTGGCCAACCTCCGAGGAATGAGTATGTGGGCTTGGAAGAGTAGTGAAGAAATTGGTAAGAATGTCCTGTGGTACGATCCTATACCTGGACAACAAAAAGGATGTATTCCTTTAAGCGAAGCTGGGAACGGAAAAGCCATGGCACTATAATATATAGGTATGGAACGCAGACAATTTATAAAGAAGGGAGTCTTGACAGGTTCCCTTTTGACTTTTGGTGCCTCCGCTTTAGGAGCGGAGATACTGTCAAGTTCTGAGGAAGAACTCAATTCAAAGCATAACTTCCGTTTAAAATATGCACCGCATGATGGGATGTTCAAGGATAGTGCCGGAGGCGATATTTTGGATCAGTTACGATATATGGCAGATCAGGGCTTCACAGCTTTTGAAGACAATGAAATGAGAAATCGCCCGGAGGACCTTCAGAAGAAAATGGCTAAAGTCATGGAGCAAAAGGATCTTGAAATGGGCGTTTTTGTAGCCCATAAGATCTATTGGAAAGAGCCTAATCTTGCCAGTGGTAAGAAAGAGTGGAGAGATGAGTTTCTTCAGGATATAAAGAACTCAGTAGAAGTGGCCAAACGGGTAAACGCGAAATGGATGACAGTAGTCCCGGGACATGTAGATCTTCATCTCAATGAAAATTATCAAACCGCCAACGTCATTGAAACCCTGAAATATGCTTCTGAAATCCTGGAACCTCATAATTTGGTGATGGTACTGGAACCGCTTAATTTTAGAGGGCACCCGGGAATGTTCCTGGCAGAATCGCCTCATGCATACCAAATTTGCAAGTCGGTTAATAGTCCTTCCTGTAAAATCCTATTCGACATATATCACCAACAGATTCAGGAAGGAAACCTGATTCCGAATATAGAGGCCTGCTGGGATGAGATCGCCTATTTTCAGATAGGGGATAATCCGGGGCGGAATGAACCTACTACAGGGGAGATCAATTACAGGAACATTTTCAAGTATATTCACAGTCGTGGTTTCAAAGGTATTTTGGGAATGGAACACGGAAATTCCGTGAAAGGAGTAGCCGGAGAGCAGAAAGTGATCGATGCCTACAAAAAAGTCGATGACTTTCTATAAGCCACCGACTTTCAACTTTGTTGTTTAAGGGGAAGATTATTCTACAATGAATTTCCCCTTCATAATCGCCGTATGTCCGGGAAAACTGCAAACAAAATCATAAGTGCCTACTTCGGGCGCCGTAAAGGTCACCGAAGTGGATTGCCCACCACCAATCATTTTAGTATGGGCAATAATGTCTTTACCATCGTTGGGTATCCAATCCTTAGGTTGCCCGGCATTGGCCGAAGCCATTCCGAAGGTAGGAATATCCACTCCTTGTTTCAAAAGCACAAAATTATGACCCATTACAATGAGTTCTTCTTTGCCTATATGGCGAAGGGTTAAGGTTACTTCCTGCCCGGCTTTCACTTTCAATTCTGCCTTGTCGAATTGCATCAGGTCATTAGCGGTTAGTCCCAAATTCACGGTATTGCTGTCTTCTTTTTTAGGAGTTTCTTTACTGCCTATTTTTACTTCCTTCTTTTCTTCTTTTTTCTCTTCGCCTCCACCACAACTTACGAAAAGAGTAAGGGTTGCACAAAGGAGCAGGTACTTGATAGCTTTCATTTTTTTACGATTTTGAGTTTAAAAATTCAAGGGCTCTGGATTCACTGTAATAGGTTTTATTCGATTGATGAAACCCCACGTGCCCTCCGTGTTTTGGGATTTCAAGATAAACGTTTTTTGAGTTTGTTGCAAGCGCTACAGGATAACAATCTTTAGAAAGAAAGGTATCATTTTGAGCGTTTAAGATAAGTACTTTGGGCTTGATATTGGGAAGAAACTGCAGGCTACTGTTTTTGCGGTAATAGTCGAAAGCGTCGTTAAAACCGTGGGCTGGCGCCGTATACATATTATCGAAATCCTCCAGGGATCGAATGGCTTTCAATACTTGGGCGTTCATCTTGTCTGAATGTGCGCTCATCTTTGTTCGATATTTCTTTTTTAGATCATACAGAAAGGAAGTGCGATACACAATATTTTGCCCTTCCTGGAGACGCCCAAGTGATCCGCCCAGGGATAAAGGGGAGGAGATGGCAACTCCTTTTTTTATTTCCTTCGGAATGTTTTGCCGTTCGCCTAAATACTTCAGTAAAAGATTTCCACCTAAACTGAATCCCAACAATGCGATTTCTTCATAGCGGTCTTTCTTCAGAATAAAATGGATGACACTTTCCAAGTCATCTGTTTTTCCTGCATTGTAGGATTGATACTTTTTGTTGTCTTCACCACTACAGCCTCTGTAGTTTACGCCACATGCATCCCAACCATTAAAAGATAGAGTTCTGGCCTGTCCTTTCATATAGGTGCGTTGGGCATTACCTTCCAGGCCATGGAGGAGAATAACGGCTCTCTTTGTGCTTTTTTCTGAATAGGACCAATCCACGTCTAGAAAATCCCCATCGGGAAGTGCTATGCGCTCTCGTTGTTGAAGTACTTTAGGGTTAGGACGCAGTTTAGCCGAATAAATAGTTGAAAAATGACTATTTTTAAAAAGACCTTTGGCAAGATACAAGGAAGGAATAACCGGCATTTAGTAAAGGATGTGGTCTTTGGGTTTAATGCCTTCCGGAAGGTTTTCCTCATCCAGCATATCTCTTAGGTCAATTTCAATAGTACGGCAAAGTGCGGTCATTGGAACATCGTTAATACGACCTTCAAAAGGGTCCTCACTATTGTCTCCAATGGAATCCATGGTGCTGAAGATCCACGAAATGAGCACGGAAAAGGGAATCATTAGAAATAGGTACCATTCCCGAAGGCCTGCACCTACTTCCAGCAAGTCTTTTTCAAATACATCCAGCATCCCAAAGGGTAGTAGGAGAATAAAGATCTGTGTGAACAACCAGGCAAAATAGCCATATTGACGTGGGAAAGGAGTGTTTTTGATCCGTTCGCACTTCCCTTGAAGATTGTAGAATTCTTCCAAAACCGATTGTAACTGATCTTCCTGAAACCCATCGATATGCCCTTCTTTTCTGAGTCGGGTAATGGATCTGGCCTGATTTTTAACCAGGTGGGTTGCCGGATTGACACGATTCTTTAAATCCTCATATTCTTTTTCACCAACATATTGGTAGGCTTCATTGCAGGAAGGATTTCGCTCTCCATGCCGATCGAATAATCGTTCTACCGATTTGTTTTCTTTGATCGCCCAGGATTTGGGTTGCCTCAGCTGAACTCTTAGAGAATTGAGCCAGGCAATGTGCCTGTAGATCAATTCCTGATGTACTTTTTTATTATAACTTTCATCCTCTGTGGTAATAAAACTTAACACCTGTATTCCCCAGGTTCGACTGTAGTTTACAATACCTCCCCAGATCTTTCGGCCTTCCCAAAAACGGTCATAGCTCTGACTGTTTTTAAAACCAATATAAAAGGCTACGGCAATTCCAATAACACTTAGAGGTTGAAACGGGATATCGATAAAGTCCCAGCCTGCGAAATGATAGAGGCAGAACACCGCAGCGGCATATAGTGTGTAGAAAATGACTCTTTTCCAGGCGTAACGGAAGATCAATCCCCAGCCTACATTTCGTTTGGTGTACATACTACTTGAGTTTTGTTATAGATAAAAATAATAAAACTATGTGCTTCTTACCCACCGAATTATTAAGATATTGATGGAATTGGGTTTTTTGTTCGTCTGCCTTTCACAAAGTGGAACCCCATAAGAACAACGATAATCAAAAAAATAGCTCCACCCAAAGCAAAAACCGTGGTGCTTAAACGCTCAAATAATATTCCACCTAAAACAAGACCTATCATACTTGCCGCACTACCCATGCTATTTCCATAACCTTGAATGGTACCCTGTAGTCTTTTGGGACCGGTTCCGCTTAAGACGGCTAAAAAACTTGCCCACATAATACCGTTCCCGATGGACAACAGGGTGTTTCCTAAATAAATAATGAGAAGTTGTTTGCTCATTAACAGTGAAAATCCAATGGACAAGAGCAGGGCTCCCGCTATAATTAGTTGTTCACTGGAAAATATCGGAGCGATTTTTGACAGTAATGGCCCCTGTACCAGAATCATGATAAAGCTTGAGTAGGCAAGGAATATTCCTAATTCCACGGCTGTCCAATTGAGGCCGGTACTTGCATAAATAGGGAGTCCTGCATAAAATAAGCTGAAAGCAAGAAAGGTTAAAAAGTAAATACTATACAATAAAGGAAGCTCCTTTATTTTCAAGATATTCATGAGGCTTACGGGGTTATCGTCTTGAAATTCTTCAGAACCTTCCAAAAAACAATCTTTGTGTTCTACCTGGAACATTCTCCTAAAAGATTTCAAAGAGATATCTCCAGTGTCCACAACACATGGGTTGCTTTCTTTTAATCGAGTCACTATCACTACTATGGCGATGAGCGATATAACTGCTGCGAGTAGTAAAGGTAGCACCTCACCCAAGAAGGTAGATGCCAATAAACCTGCTACAGCGGGTCCTAGCACAAAACCAAGGCTGGTAGAGGCACCCATTTGTCCGAAGTTCTTTTTTCGATTCTCGTCTGTTGAAATATCGCTTAAATAGGCATTGGCTACTGAAATATTACCTCCGGTAAAGCCGTCAAAGATTCGTGCAAGGAAAATGAATAAAAGCGGTAGTGTCATTAGGTAGCTTCCGGTGAACTCAGATTCCTGAGCCCATAAAGCCGTTTTGGGCAGTAGAAAAGCAATTAGGAATAACAACCAGGCCACAAAGGTCCCAGCCTGTGAGATAATAAGTACCTTCTTACGCCCTATCTTATCGGACAGTCTTCCAAGTATGGGCGCTCCAATAAATTGGAACAATGGATACATAGCACCAAGGATTCCATAGATAAAACCATTCCCGCCTAGATCCTGCACAATATAGATCAAGATAGGGATAACAATACTATACCCCAGTATACCGATAAAATTTACCAGTAAGATGGGGAATATCTTGGACGAAAAAAAGCCACCTATCTTCAATATGCGCAAGTTTTGCTTAAAGGTACAGTATTAAATTTATGTAAATGTTTGAGAATTGTTAGCTGTTTACCAATGGATGTGGTAATTTTAAGTATGGCGTTCAGAAAAAAAAATTGCGAACATCTTTTGGCCATTTCAGAACCCAGACTCCCACAGGTATATGAATGTGAGGAATGTGTTGAGTTAGGAGATTCCTGGGTGCACTTGCGCACTTGTCAGGAGTGTGGTATCACCCTCTGCTGCGACAGTTCTCCTAATAAGCACGCAAGTAAACATGCCGAAAGACACCATCATTTTGTGATAATCTCTGCAGAACCCAACGAGTTTTGGATGTGGTGTTATGCCCATAAGATTTTAGCCAAATATACGATATGAAGGATCCTAGATTCCCCGAATTAACCCCTCGTCAAGTAAAAACCCTTACCGAATATGGTGAGAAAATATTGGTGGAAGAAAGAACTATACTTTTTCAGCCAGGGCAAAGTAATTACGATTTCTATGTGGTTTTGGATGGTGAAATCACGGTTGTAGATGCTGCCAACGACAATGCAGTTATTGCCAGACATACAAAGTATGAGTTTTCCGGAGATAACAGCATGCTCTCATCTCGGGCGGCCGTGTTGGATGGATATGCCGATGCCGGTACAGAGCTGTTAAGGATAAACCCGGAACGCCTCAAAAAAGCGATTGCCAGGCATAGTGATATAAGTGATGTCCTTCTAAATGCTTTTCTGTTGAGACAAGAAACAGTACTGGGTGAAATTATTGGAGGCATTAAATTGGTAGGAACTCAAGATTCTAAAAAGACCTATGAGTTAAGGGATTTTATGGAAAAGAATCATATCTGGTATCATTTCATTGATGTTGAGAGAAGTTCAGAAGCCATTGAACTGTTAGAACACTTTGATTTGTGCGGAAATGATTTGCCTATACTCATTGCTGGAGATGCGGTTTGTACAAATCCAACTGTGGAAGACGTTGCCAGAAATACTGGGGTATTATCGGATTTTGAAGAGAAGGTCTTCGATGTACTGGTAATTGGTGCTGGTCCCGCTGGACTGGCCGCTAGCGTATATGCTGCTTCAGAAGGACTGAGTGCAGTAACGATTGACAGCAATGCTCCTGGAGGTCAGGCAGGTAAAAGTTCGAAGATCGAAAACTACCTCGGATTTCCAACGGGAATTTCAGGAAACGACCTGGCAAACCGAGCCTATGTTCAGGCCCAAAAGTTTGGTTGTCATATCTCTATTCCACATAGGGCTAAAAAAATTTCAAGAAAGGATAACCATTTCATTTTGGAGGCCACCAACGGCAAAACTATTGAAACCAAATCCATCGTTGCTGCAACGGGAGCCTCCTATCAAAGGCTACCTCTAGAAAACATGGATAAGTTCGAGGGAAGTGGGGTATATTATTCGGCTACTGGTATGAATGTTAGTAGTTGTACAGATGAAGTGGTAGGAGTAGTTGGTGGAGGAAATTCTGCCGGACAGGCGGCAATGTTTCTCGCCGGTTACGCCAAGGAAGTACATGTCATTCTTAGAGGAGATGACTTAGGCGCAAAGATGAGCGATTATCTCGTTCAGAGGCTTATGGCTAAAGACAATATTTATATAGATCTTAATACGCAGATAACGGCCCTTCACGGTAATAGTCATTTGGAGTCCACTACGCTTACGCATAAAACTAAAGGCGATATGGAGCTTCCAATCTCGAACCTGTTCACATTTATTGGAGCAAAACCCTGTACCGATTGGTTGGGAGATTTGGTGGTAACGGATGAAAAAGGATTTATTTGTACCGGAAACTCAATCGAGCAAAAGTTTTTGGATCGTTGCGCTATTTTTGAGAAGAGAGAGCCTCAGTCTTTGGAAACGAGTGTGCCAGGATTTTTTGCCGTGGGAGATGTCCGTAAAGGTTCGGTAAAGAGAGTGGCGGGTGCAGTGGGCGAGGGAAGCGTTGTTATAAGCCAGGTTCATCGGTATTTGGCAGACATAGCGTCTCTGGAGTTAGAATAGTAAGCGGCCACTGTTGAGAAAAAGAACCGAAAGCATAAAATTTTATTAAATAATTTTTTTGAAACGTTCGTTTCATTATATTTGTACCGTTAAATTATCATGTAGTGCCTAGAACCGAAGTATTTGATAGAGAAGAAGTATTGGAAAGAGCCAAACACACCTTTTGGTTAAAGGGGTATAATGGGACTTCGATGCAGGATCTGGTGGATGCTATGGGATTGAATAGAAGTAGTATCTATAATTCCTTTGGAAGTAAAGGGGAACTCTACGAATTAACGCTTCAAAAGTACAGATCGGAGGCGGCCCAATGGAGACAAAAGGTATTTGATAAAGAAAAGACTGCGATTGAAACGATCGGTCTACTTTTCTTGTACGGCATGCAGGATATTCTTCGGGATACGGAGAATAAAGGTTGTATGATGATCAACTGTAGTACCGAACTGGGCAATCAAGATGAAGGAATTCAAGGGATCTGTACCAAGAATCAGGAAGATTTCGTTGCTAGTTTGGACGAGTTGGTGCAAAGAGGGCAAAAGGAGGGAAATATACGAGACGACGAAAAGAGTCTTGTTCTGGCCCATTACCTGGTCACTGCTTTTAACGGATTCAGAATTACCGGTTTGAATATAAAAGATGAGAAGGTGTTGAAGGGAATCATCCAAAATGTGCTGAAAACCATAACGTAAATTTTTTTAATCAATAATGGAATGAACATTCCAAAATAATAATAATGTAAAAATCATATATCATGGGAAAATTTGAAAACAAAGTAGTAGTAATTACTGGTGGAACTAGTGGCATTGGCAAGGCAACAGCCAAGGAGTTTGTGGATCAAGGAGCTAAAGTGATCATTACATCCAGAAGACAGGAGAATATCGACAATGCTATCTCGGAACTAGGTCCAAGCGCCACAGGTTTTGTGAGCGACGCTGGGCGTACCAGTGATCTTTGGAAATTCAAAGAGGAGTTGGCCAAACATACGGAGCAAGTGGACGTCTTATTTGTGAACGCAGGATTTGGAAAATTCAACTCTTTGGAAGGGACTACGGAGGAGGAATTCGATAGCCAATTTAATGCATTGGTAAAAGGAGGGTACTTTACGGTTCAGCAGACGTTACCTCTTCTCAAGGAAGGAAGTACGGTAATCTTTAACACGAGTGTGGTAACCGATATGGCCATGCCTGGTGCTAGCGTATATGGCGCAGCGAAAAGTGCCGTACAATATTTGAACAAAAGTTTTGCCAATGAACTTAAGGACCGAAAAATTCGGGTCAATGCCGTGAGTCCGGGTCCTATTGGAACTAACTTTTTCAATGAAGCTGGCGTACCGGAGGAGCAGCAACAAGAGATCGACGGGGCAATTCTTTCGCAGGTGCCCATGAATCGATTTGGAGAGCCTTCCGAAATTGCCAAGACCGTGAGCTTCCTTGCCAGTGATGACGCTAGTTTCATTACCGGACACGAAATTCAGGTAGATGGAGGTATGGTACAGGTTTAGTATCGTATCCTTTCTGAAAACTCTAAAAATGCCTTCTCCTCGAGAAGGCATTTTTTAATATTTAACATTTATTTCAGTTATTTATAGATACCGATCGGTATCTTTGTGCCGTGAGAAATCCTGAAACTACAAAAAATACTATTATCAAGGAGAGCGCCAACCTGTTCAACACCCAGGGATATAAGGCTACTTCCATTAGTGATATTACCAAGGCCACCGGTTTGACCAAAGGAGCTATTTATCGGCATTTTGAGAGTAAATCCGATTTAGAACAGCAGGCGTTACGCAGTTTGTCCCGGGTCATGTTCTCGGAACTTGGAGATTCTATTCGCAATGCTAATAACTTCAAAATGAAGATTGAGGCGATTTTCACTTTTTTCGAAAACTACATGAATACGCCGCTTTACGAAGGAGGATGTCCTTTGATGAATGTAGCCGTGGAAGCAGACGATACCAATACCGCCTTAAGACAACAGGCCTATAATATGTTGGCCCAACTAAAGGCGTCTGTAAGTAAGTTGATCGTCAACGGGATGAAAAACGATCAGGTACGGCAGGATATCGACCCCGAATTTTACAGTACTATTTTTATAGCCACTTTAGAGGGCGGGATCATGATGAGCAAGTTGGAACGGAGCAAGGATGCTATTACAAAGACGGTAGCGCATTTACGCGACCTCATTGAGACCATAAGGATATAGAAATAAAAAATTTTAAAGATGAAGATACCGATTGGTATCTAAATTAGGATGAAGAAGATAGTTTTGACCTTGATGGGCGGTTTTATCAATACAACCGCCGGATTGTTTCCAAGATGGAATGGGAATTATGCTTTTAACCTATTATGTAAGGTTAAACGAGTAGGCATTTCTGAAAAAGGCCGGGCTTTTCTGGGCCGTGCAGAAACCCGATTTTTGGATATTGACGGACACTCTGCGGCCCTGCACAAGTGGGGAAGTGGAGATAAGAATTTACTCTTTTTACACGGTTGGATGAGCAATTCTCAGCGGTGGCTACCTTATGTGGAGGGTTTGGATCTTCATGAATATACGGTGTATGCATTGGACGCACCGGGGCACGGCATGGCCAAAGGCAATCACCTGAACGTCGAGATCTACCGCAACGCCTATGTAAATGTGGTAGCTACTATAGGAGAAATAGACACTTTGGTCTGCCATTCTTTGGGAAGTTTGGTCGGAGGTTATGGGTATTTGGTAAATAGTCAAATTCCTGTTAAAAAGTACGTCATCATGGGTTCTCCTTCCGGAATGGATGCTATTTTCGTATACTTTGATGAGTTACTCGGACTTTCAAAGCGGGCTGTTCAGAATTTGGAAGCAAAGATCAACGAGGTCCTGGAGTTGCCTCATCAGGAAATATCGATGGCGAACTTCTTTCAAAAGGTTCGGCAACCGGCGCTTGTCGTGCATGACGAATTGGATCGTATTACTCCGTTGGAACCGATAAGAAAGGCTTCGGAAGTCAATAAAGAAATAGAAACCTTTTTTGTGAGAGGGCAGGATCATAATTTAAAAGGCTCTGAAACCGTAACAAGAGTGCTTGATTTCATCACAGAAAAGGTGTCGGTTTTGCAAGAATAATTATAGCCATGTCAGTATATCAAAAATTAGCAGAGGTAGGAACAAAATTCTTTAAAAGACATGCGTTGTTTAAATATGGCTTTAATGGGTCTCCCATGTATCGGAGAAGCACCGGGAGAGTAAAGCGAGTTTCTGAAGACCTCATGTTTGTTGAGATTAAACTTCCTATTGGTTATAAGAATAGAAATTATATGAATTCCATATTTGGGGGAAGTATGTTTTCGGCTGTCGATCCCATTCCCATGGTGCAATTAGTACAGTTGCTGGGAAAGGACTACGTGATCTGGGATCGATCTGCGGAAATTAGCTTCAAACGTCCTGCCAGGGAGGATCTCTATGCTCAATTTACGTATTCCCTGGAAGAGTTGAATGAGATTAGAGCGCAGGTTCAAAAGAATAAGGAAACTCATATTGTTAAAACTACTTACCTTACCAATAAAAAAGGCGACATGGTTTATTGTGAGGTGAAGAAAACCATCTATATCGCAAATAAGGCCTTTTACAAAGAGAAGAAAAAGGGTCAGTAGGTAAAAAACTAAATCAATAAAAACAAAGAAAGCTATGTATCTTAAAGAATTTGAAATTCGCTGGAGCGATGTAGATGCCAATCGTCATTTAGCCAACAGCGCCTACCTAAACTTTATGAGCCATACCCGGATGAGTTATCTCACCGAGATTGGCTTTGGACACCAGGAACTAGCAAGAAACAACATGGGGCCTGTGATCTTTCATGAACATATCCATTATTTTAAGGAGGTATTTCCCGGAAGACCGATACAGGTAAGCCTGGAAGTTAGCGGGTCTAGTGAAAATGGAATGTTCTTCGAATTTGTTCACAATTTCTATGATCATAAAGGAAGGAATTTTGCCCGATGTAATATGATGGGCGCATGGATCGACCTGAAAGAGAGAAAGCTCATCGGTTTGAAGGATGAGCTTTTAGATAAATTCAGTAAGGTTTCCAGAACAACCGATTTTAGAAGTTTGACCAAGGAGGATACTCGTAAGCATATGCAACTTCCAAAAGATCTCAACTAGGTTTATTGCTGCGGGATATCGTAGAAGAATTGTTCTTTTACGATTTTTCCGTCTTGTACCTGATACACAGCGATTTCGGAGGATTTACTTCTATGTCCGCTGGGTTTGTGGGTGGTGTCCATATCGAATCGAACACTAAACCAGTTATCAGCTACGGTAGGTTCACTGGCATGGCTGCTGTGTACTTCGAAGGTTTCCTCCCACCATTCTCCTTTTTTAGCAACGGCTTCCATACCTTCA
>JBCBDM010000024.1:0-27780 GCA_038529705.1 Bacteroidota bacterium | reverse complement strand
TACACTCCTACTCTTCATGTGTAGCCTTACATTTGGACAAACGGAAGAAGAACTCAAAGCGCAAATAGGGCCTAAAAAAGACTCTATAGCCGCTATCCAGGGAAGAGTCAATGCTTTGCAGGCGCAAATAGATGCTCTCCCCGGGTGGAAATTCGGCGCCTTTGGTACTATTGGTGCCAATCTTTCTAGCTTCGATAATTGGTACTCTCAAGGAACTCCAAATGTCTCTTCCGGAAATATAGGTATCACGACCAATGCTTTTGCCAATTTAAAGGAGGAGAAGTTCTTCTGGAGAAATGCAATGAATATCAACTTATCCTGGGTGAAATTTGATGACGAAGATGACCCAACAGATGATGATTCTTTCAGAGAAGCCACAGATGTCTTTAACATTAGTTCTTTATACGGTAGGAATATAGCTAAGAATCTAGCCGCCTCCGGGTTGGTTGAATATAGAACTACAATCTTGAACAACTTTAATGATCCTGGTTATTTGGACGTAGGTGTAGGTGCCACTTGGACCCCAATTGAAAACCTGATCGTCGTGGTTCACCCGTTAAACTATAATTTCGTTTTTAGTGATACCGAAACCATTTTCGACTCCTCCCTGGGAGCGAAGATCCTAGCAGACTATACTAGAAGTTTTGGTAAGCTCAATTTCAAATCCAACCTATCCGCCTTTCAAAGTTATGACACCTCCGATCTTTCCAATTGGACCTGGATAAATAGCTTGGGATATACCCTATGGAAGGGCATTGGACTTGGTTTCGAGTTTGGATTAAGAGGAAATAAACAAGAATCTCTAGCAGCTGCTATCGCCGAAGCAGCATTGATCGATGGTGCTCCTGTACCTACTTTCGATACGGTGGACAATGATCTTCAAAGCTACTGGTTATTTGGTGTGAATTACAGTTTCTAGTAATAAGAAATCATAAGAAGTAAAGCCCTCCGGAGCTGATCGTTGAGCATGTCGAAACGTGGCGAAGGAGGGTTTATTCTTGTATATACTCCGGATAGAGGAAATTGTTATAAGGGAATCGGGTTACATGGATTTCCCGAACCTTTTGATATACCGTCTTTCTAAATTCATCCAGGTTTTCCTTATTCAAAGCCGAAATAAAAATAGCATCTACATGCTCTGTGTTCATATAGGTCTGTTTCCAATCCTCGAGAGAATAATGCGCCTTGGTCTTCTCGGTAACTAAATCATCTGCTTCAATCTCTTCCGCTTTGTAGGCATCGATCTTATTGAACACCATAAACATAGGTTTATCGGTTCCATCGATTTCATCCAGGATCGTATTCACGGAAGCTATATGATCTTCGAAAGAAGGGTGAGAGATATCCACCACATGTAGCAACAGATCCGCCTCTCGAACCTCATCCAAAGTACTCTTGAAAGACTCCACTAATTGGGTAGGAAGTTTGCGTATAAATCCTACGGTATCACTCAATAGAAATGGCAGATTTCCAATCACCACCTTTCTAACCGTAGTATCCAGGGTGGCGAAGAGCTTGTTTTCCGCGAATACATCGCTCTTGCTAATGACATTCATTAAAGTAGATTTCCCCACATTGGTATATCCTACCAGAGCGACTCTAACGAGCGCACCACGATTACCGCGTTGGACAGACATTTGCTTATCGATGGTCGCCAATTTCTTCTTCAACAATGAAATACGGTCTCTAACGATCCGACGGTCGGTTTCAATTTCGGTTTCCCCAGGTCCGCGCATTCCAATACCCCCTCGCTGTCGTTCTAAGTGAGTCCACATACCCGCTAATCGAGGAAGCAGATATTCGTATTGGGCCAACTCTACCTGAGTACGGGCATAACTAGTCTGAGCCCTTTGAGCAAAAATATCAAGGATAAGATTGGTTCTGTCAATGATCTTACACTTAAGTATCTTTTCAATGTTCTTTTGTTGTGCCGGAGAAAGTTCGTCGTCGAAAATGGCAGTTCCAATATCATTTGCCTCCACAAATTCCCGAACCTCCTCCATCTTTCCACTTCCAATAAAGGTTTTTGGATTGGGCATATCCATCTTCTGAGTAAAGCGTTTGAGCACCTCACCACCTGCTGTATAGGCCAGAAATTCCAACTCATCTAAATACTCTTGAGACTTCTCCTCATCCTGCAAACGGGTGATCAAGCCAATGAGCACCGTTTTTTCGTATTCTATTTCCTGTTTTTCGAGCATGGGATCAATTAATTAGGCAAATGTACAAAAGACTTTGCAGGGGTTTTTCGTATTTTAGGATCAAATTCCAACTGCATGCAAGAAACTACTTCTCCATCTTCTTCAGAAAATTCCAAAAAAAAGCATCGTTACTCCATCGGATTCTACAATCTCGAAAATTTATTCGATACCGTTGATGACCCTAATACATTGGACGACGATTTCACCGAACACTCGGAAAGAAGGTGGAATGAGAAGCGACTTCGGAAAAAATTGAAGAAATTAGGAAGGGTAATTTCTAATATGGGTTATGCGGATATTGAACATCCACCGGTGCTTTTGGGCGTAGCTGAAGTAGAAAATGCTACGGTATTGAAGGGCCTTATAAATTCAAAATTTCTCAAGAAAAAAGAATACGACTTCGTGCATTTTGATTCGCCAGATGAACGAGGCATCGATAACGCCCTTTTATATCGTAAAGACTACTTTTCGGTACTAAAAAAGGAAGCACACACAGTTTACCTCACCAACGAAGAAGGGGAGCGAGACTATACTCGTGACATTCTATATGTCTATGGGAAGTTGGAAGATCAACCCCTGCACATTTTGGTGAACCACTGGCCATCGCGAAGAAAAGGCACCGATGAAACCTCTCACAAAAGAATGGTTGCGGCCGAACGAAACTTAGACTTGTTAAAAAGTATCCAACAGGAAGATCCTAATGCTCGTGTTGTAATCATGGGCGATTTTAATGACGATCCCTATAGTGAAAGCATTAAGAAATTGGTAAGCGAAGGAATGTACAACCCCATGGAATTATTACTAACCAAATACGAAGGAACCCTCAATTACAAGAACACCTGGCATCTGTTCGATCAAATCCTTATCTCTCACAACTTTTTACGAGGTCATGATAATTCGTTCCGTTTTAAGGATGCAGACATCTACAATCCTCTAGAGATTCAAGAGTATAAAGGGAAGTTCAAAGGACTCCCTTTTCGCACCTATGTAGGTAAAAAGTACAAGGGAGGTTTTAGCGATCACTTCCCAGTATATGCGGTTTTCTCAATAGAATAGTTAATTGTTAAAATGCTCTCACGCTTTGTCGTAGTTTTCTCACGTTTTAACTAAAAATTCTCACTTTTCATTGTCCATCTTCAAATTTGCATAATTTAGCGTAACTAAAAACCTTAACCAAAAAAATGAATACACTTCTACCCCTCTGCAGCTTGCGCAGATCAAGAAAATTCAACGCATTTTTTTCACTTCTCATATTTAGCTTCGTTTTCTTATATACTCAGAACTCTAACGCTCAGGGCCCCGGTTCACTTTTTGTGGATGCCGGACCGGACGTAACCATCCCCTGTGGTGGTACGGGATGTGTGGACATTACGGCAGACTTCCTGCAAACCTTTGAGACCATCGATGACACTTACACCATCGATCCCGTGGTATACGCACCTCCTTTTCCTTTTAACGGCCTGGCCAATAGTTTGAATCCGGATATCGACGATGCCTGGTCTGTAGTGGAAACCTTACCCTTTGATTTTTGTTATTTCCAAAACATCGAAACACAATTTCAAGTAGGTTCGAACGGAGTGATTCGCTTTGATGTGGATGCCGGAGATACCAGCAACGGATGGCAATTCACCGAAGATCTTCCCAACAATACCAATGAAACGCTAGGAGAGGCCAACGTGTTTACTCCAGGACACGATATTGACCCTTCCGTTTCTACAACAGAAGAAATAGGTTATGAAGTTTTGGGTGAGGCACCGAACAGAGTATTGGTAGTAGCTTATTATGAAGTTCCTATGTTCTCGGCTACCTGTAATGCGCTTTTGGCCACTCAAATGGTAGTCTTCTACGAATTCTCCAATGTAATCGAGATCTATGTGCAGGATAAACCTTCTTGTCCCACATGGAATGACGGAAACGCCACGATGGGAATTCAAAATAATGACGGTGATATTGCTTTTGTTCCTGCAGGCCGCAATACATCCGACTCCCCCTGGACCGCTACCGAAGAAGCCTGGAGGTTTACTCCGGCAGGAGATGCTACCTATGTTTTTGAATGGTTGGATGGAGATGGAAACACCATAGGAACAGACCCTACGATTAATGTATGTCCTTCCACACCCGAAATCTATACCGCCAAGGTAACCTATACCAATTGTAATGGTGATGTCGTTATCCTAACAGACGAAGTCCTCGTCACACCGGAAGCCGAGTTTACACTGGATCTTGGAGGAGATCAGGTCTTTTGTGATACGCCAGAATACGAGATAGTTCCCACGCTTACAGGAGATATTACAGGGGCTACTTATCTTTGGAGTACCGGTGAAACTACTCCTACCATCACTGTGAGTACAACAGATACCTACTCCGTAGAGGTTACTGTGGACAGCTGTACCTTAACAGATGACGTGGAAATCACTTTCTTGACTAGTCCGGACTGCTTCATAGAACCTATTTGTACTCAGGTAGACTTCAATGAGGATTTTGGAACGGGTACCGGACTGGAATGCGATCTTATGGGAGCCACCACCACCTACACTTGTTGGGATGGCGTTGGCCAGTTGGATGATGGAGAATATATTCTTTCGAATACTGCGGATGGATTGAACAACGGATGGCATTTAGGCATGGAAGACCATACAGAGGGTGACGTAGATGGGCGAGCTTTATTTGTCAATGCAGAGTTTACCCCCGGTGAATTTTATAGAAGAACCATTACCCTCAGCGAAAATATTGATTACACCTTTAACGCATGGATCACCACCGTCTATGATACGGACACGGGAATTTGTGGAGGCACAGGTATTCCTTCTAACGTAATTTTCAGAATTGAAGATCCGGGTGGCGCCACGATTGCCGAGGTAGAAACAGGAGATATTGAAAACGGCCCCGAACCTAACTGGCAAGAATTTTCCATCGCGTTCAATACAGGTGCAAATACCGATGTTCAGTTAGTACTCATTAATAATTCTATTGGAGGTTGTGGAAACGACCTGGCCATTGACGATATTACCCTTTCCCTGGAAAACCTGGAACCTCAGATTGTGACGCCAGACGACTTAACGGCCTGTGATGAAACGGGAGGAGAAGAGGCTACTTTCGATCTTACCAGTCAGATTCCAACCATCCTGGACGGCCAGGACCCGGTAAATTTCGAAGTATCTTTCCACTTGGCCCAATTGGACGCGGAAGCCAATACCAATCCTATTGCAACGCCAACGGCATATGTCAATACTACCAACCCGGAAACCATTTACGTAAGAGTAGAAAGAGCCAGCGAGGAAACCTGTTTTAGCACTGTAAACTTCGACTTACTGGTGGGATTGGTAGTGGATTTTGAGACGGAGTTGGAACCGGTCATTGATCTTTGTAGTACAGATCCCTTCCCCGTACTAGATGCTACTCCTACCAATTCTGGTCTGGATCTTACCTTGGTAACCTATGAATGGACCGATGGTAGTGGAACCGTGGTTTCAACAGATGCGACATACACACCGACTGCGGCGGATACCTATTCCGTCACTATCAGCCTTCCTCCCTGTAGTCAAGAAACTATTGCGGTGGAGGTAAATGTGACAGAAACTCCGGTATTGGATCTGGGTGTAGATCAGGTACTCTGTGACGGAGGAATATTCGACATTATTCCTGACGTTACCGGAAATACTACGGGTATTACCTATGCCTGGAGTACAGGGGAAACGACTCCAACCATCACAGTCGATGCCACAGGCACCTATACACTCGAAATAACCGTAGGAGCTTGCGTCGTAACAGATAGTATTGACATATTTATTTCAGACCCTATTGAAGTAACCATAGGAGAAGATTTTAAAACCTGTCCGGATGAAACGCAAATACTTACGGCTACCTCCAGTGATCCTGATGTTACCTACCAGTGGTTTGTGAACGGAGACCTCATAACGGGGGCAACAGATCAGGGCTTGGAGTTCACGATTGAGCCAGGAACCATGGGAACCCAGATTTACAGTGTTGTGGTGAGCAAAGGAGATTGTACGGGAGAGGCCGAAATCGGGATTTCCTTATACGATGTTGGAAACTGTGTGATCTCTCAAGGAATTTCTCCGAATAACGACGGATTCAATGATTCTTTGGATTTGGAATTCCTGTCGGACAGAGCCGGTGGAATTAGTCAACTTCAGATATTCAACCGCCACGGATTACAGGTATTCGAAGCAGTAAATTATGTAAACGAATGGCAAGGACAGGATCGAAATGGCAATGAGCTCCCAACAGGTACTTATTTTTATGTTATCGACTTAGTAGAAGAAGATCCTGTATTCGGCCAGCAAGCTACTGGTTGGATCTATATAAATAAAGAAGCTAACTAAACATCCCATGAAAAAACTATCACCCGTTATTTTCATCTTATTGGGTTTTCTTTCTGCTACGGCACAAAGTATTGTGGTAAATGACCCAACAGACCCTCAGACCAATCTTACTGCGGAAGAATTAATCCAGGAAGTATTGGTGAGCGGTTCGTCCTGCGTGGAGATCGAACTGACCAATCTGGTGGAAAACCCGGACGGTGTTTCAGACATCAACCAAAGAAGTTGGGGATATTTTAAACAAGGAGATTCTAATTTCCCTTTTGAAGAAGGAATTGTGCTCTCTTCTGGTTTTGCTGTAAATGCCGAAGGACCCAATGACGAAACAGGTTCTTCAGACATTGGAACCGGTTGGAACGGAGACCTTGACCTTCAGACCATCCTGGACAACTTATATGGTACCACGGTAACGACGAACAATGCAACTGTTTTTGAATTTACCTTTACATCCAGTCTTTCTGAAATAAATTTTGAGTTCATTTTTGCTTCGGAAGAATATGAAGATGATTTTGAGTGTACCGATGACTTTAGGGATGGATTTGCCTTTCTTATCAAGGGTCCTGGTATTACGGACGATTCGGGCGCTCCCTTTGGAGGAACCAATATTGCAGCTGTTCCCGGTTCGACTAATATTCCTGTAAGTACGGCTACCATTCACAGAGAAGCCATGGCAGGAGACACGGAACTTCCCTGCCCGGGTCAGGTGTCCGGAGTGGATTTCTTTCCGGATCTCTATGTGTCAAATACCAATCCGAATACCAACGAGATCCAGTTCGATGGTCTTACCGTCGAACTATCAACCGCCACGGCCACCATTGTCCCTAATGAAGAATATACCGTTAAATTGGTCATTGCAGACAGAGGAGACAGTAGTTTCGATTCTGCCGTTTTCCTAAAAGCCGGTAGTTTCAATATTGGTTCGGTAGACCTTGGAGATGATATTCTTATCGGTTCCGGTGATGCCCTTTGTACAGGTGATATCATTACCTTGGATGCCGGAGAGAATCCTGGAGGAACTTACGAATGGTTTAAAGACGGGGTACTTATAGAAGGTGAAAATGGACAAACGCTGGATATTTCCGAAACAGGATTGTATCGAGTGGAGATTTCATTCACCACTACCGAATGTGTTATCACAGATGAGATCCTGGCCGAATTCTTTATACTGCCCGAGTTCGACCTGGGAGAGAATCAACTCTTTTGTGAATTCGAAGTGGTCACTCTGGATGCAACCCCAACCAACCCTGGTGATCTTACAGACATCATGTATAAATGGTTCAAAGACGGTGTTGAGATCGCTGGAGAGATAGGAGCCACCCTGGACGTAACAGAAACAGGGGATTACAGTGCCGAAGTCACAGGAAATGGTTGTCCGGTGACAGATAATGTATTGGTTGAACAGGTGGTGTTTACAGTAGATATCGGTGATCTCGTAGAGCCTTGCGATGAAAGTGAATACGAAATTGTTCCTACTATTGAAGGGGCGGACCCAAGCCTGGCAACCTATGTGTGGAGTACCGGTGAAACAACGCCAACCATTGTAGTTACTGAAGATGGAACATACAGTGTGGAAGTAACCATATTGGATTGTGTAGAAACAGACGAGGTTGTGATCAACTTTAGAACCCTTCCTGAAGTAGAACTTGGAGAAACCATTATCAAATGTGCTCAGGATATTATTGTACTGGAGGCCACTCCAACCAATATTGACGTCAATGATGTTACTTTTACTTGGTTCGTAGACGGAGGAGAAATCGCCGGTGCCACTTCCAATACCCTAGAAGTTACCGATGAAGGCCTTTACAGCGTTGAAATAAGTGATGATGGTTGTATAGGAGAAGATAGTATAGCGGTTACCTTCTATGCCAACGAAAACTGTGTCATTAGTGAAGGAATCTCACCGAACGGTGATGATTTGAATGAAACGCTAGACCTGGAATTTTTGAATGACCAGAAAGATATTACCAAACTTTCTATTTTCAACAGACTAGGGAGATTGGTGTACGAAAAACAAGAATATATCAACGAATGGATAGGGCAGACCAACGATGGAGCAGAGCTTCCGGTGGGAACCTATTTCTATGTTATCGAATTACTAGAAGAAGAACCTCTTACAGGTTGGATCTACTTAAATAAATAATCTGAAAATTTACTAAATAACCAATAATAATGAAAAAACTGTCACTATTAGTACTCTTCTTAATCTGCTTATTCTGCACCGAATTTGCTACAGCACAACAGGATCCGCAGTATACTCAGTATATGTACAATATGAACGTGGTCAACCCGGCCTATGCCGGTTCAAAGGAAACGCTTTCCCTCACTGGCCTTTACAGACAACAGTGGTCTGGCCTTGACGGAGCTCCCGAAACGATCACCTTTTCTGGACACAGCCCTGTGGGCGACAAGGTGGGACTAGGACTCTCTGCCATCAAGGATGAATTAGGTCCGGTACAAGAAACCAATGTTTTTGTGGATTTCTCATATACCCTTGAAGTTGGAAAGGATCTAAAGTTGGCATTGGGGCTTAAAGCAGGTGCAAGTTTCCTGGATGTTGGACTAGTAGACCTGGAATTACAGGATCCCAATGACCCTTTCTTCTCAGAAAACGTAAATGACACAAATCCAAATATTGGAGCAGGTGCCTTCTTCTATGGGGACAATTTCTATGTAGGACTATCCGTTCCCAATTTGTTAAACTCAGTTCATTTGGATGAAAATGGGCTAAAATATGGAAGTGAGACCAATCATTATTTTGTAACCGCCGGCTACGTCTTCCAGGTTTCCGAAAATGTAAAGTTGAAGCCTTCGGTAATGGCAAAATCTGCGTTCGATGCACCACTGTCGTTCGATGGGAACCTAAATGCACTATTCTATGAAAAATTCGAAATTGGAGCCTCTTACCGTCTCGATGACTCCTTCAGTGGTTTGATTGGATTCCAGGCAACCCCCAACATTAGAGTGGGATATGCCTATGACCGCGTGATCAGTGATCTGGATGCCGTGTCTAGCGCTTCTCACGAAGTGATTTTGACCTTCGATCTGATATTCAAGAAAAAATCACTTAGATCACCCAGATACTTCTAATCGTTAAAATTTAAGTTCGTAAAGATGAAAAAAATATATACACTCCTTCTTATATGCACGGTAACTTTTGCTGCCGCTCAGAATAAAGATACGAAGAAAGCCGACCAGCTGTATGATAAATTGGCCTATACAGATGCCGCCAAGGAATATCAGAAGTTACTCAAAAAAGGAAAAGCCGGACGTTATGTCTTCGAGCGCCTGGCAAACAGTTATTATTTCATTAATGACACCAAAAAAGCTGAAACCTATTACAAACGAGTGGTAAAGGGACGCAAAGTAAAGCCAGAGCCTGTTTACAATTATGCGCAAGTTTTAAAGGCTAATGGAAAATTTAGCGATTACAATATGTGGATGAAGAAGTTCTCTGAAATGGCTCCCAATGATTCTCGTGCCATAGACTTCATGAAGAACCCCAATTACGTGCCTCAGATCATGGAGGATTTCGCTCGCTATGAAGCCAAGAACCTTGAAGATATCAATACCGAATATTCGGAATTTGGTGGTACCATCGTAGGAAAAGATTTCTATTTCTCTTCTGCCCGAAATACGACTAGAAAAAAGTATCACTGGGATGAACAACCTTTCCTGGATGTATACAAGGCGAAATTGGTAGGGGATGTCATCAAAAATGCCGAACTTTTAGAAGGAGATGTGAACACAAAATTCCATGAAGGAAACGTAGCCTTTAGTGCAGACGGTAAGCGTATGTACTTTGACCGTAATGACTACCTCGATGGAAAGTTTAAAAAGAACGAAGAGGGGATCAATCAAATCAACCTTTACTATACCGAAATAGTTGATGGGGGATGGAAGGGAGTGTATTCAGTTCCTTTCAACAGTAGCGAATACTCCACTGGACATCCCGCTTTAAGCCCGGATGGAAATACGCTCTACTTCGTAAGTGATAAGCCCGGCGGAAAAGGAGGTTCGGATATCTATAGAGTCTCTGTCGATAACAATGGAGGCTTTGGAACTCCACAACGATTAGGAGACAATGTAAATACAGAAGGGAAAGAAGTCTTCCCCTTCATCGACAGTGCCGGAAACTTGTATTTTTCAAGTGACGGACATCAGGGTCTTGGAGGCTTGGATGGGTTCTATGCTGAGGCAAGCGGTAGTGGTTTTGACGATCCGGTAAATCTAGGGATGGGAGCCAATAGCGAAGCAGACGATTTCGCCTTTAGGTATGACGCCAATACTAAAACAGGCTTTATGTCTTCCAATCGTAAAGGAGGAAAAGGAGCGGATGATATTTATATGATCACAGGGGTAGAACCTCCATGTGAAGTGGACATGGACATCAATGTAGTGAACGAATATACCGGTGAGCCCATTTTCGGTGCACGCCTAGACCTTTATGATGATAAGGAGAATCGACTTACTTCCAAAACCTCCGGAGAAGACGGTCATGGAAACCTTCTGGCTGGCTGCGACCAAGGACATATTGTCCAGGCGTCCATGACAGGCTTTGAAGGAAACGCTGTTACCATAGAAGCCAGCCCTAATGGAAAGTTGAGTAGAACAATCAAGCTACGTCCCATAGAGGCCATCATTGTGGATGACAAGGTACAATTGAATCCCATTCTATTCGACTATAACAAACATAATATCAAGCCACAGGCAGCCTTCGAACTAGATAAGTTGGTAGACATTATGAAGAAATATCCTAATATGAAAATTAGTGTGGAAAGTCATACAGATACCCGCGGTAGAGCTCAATACAACCGTGACCTTTCTGAGAGACGTGCACAATCCACCGTGCAATATGTGATCTCCCAAGGTATAGACGCTTCGCGTATTAGCGGACAAGGATACGGCCTTGACAAACCGGCCGTAGACTGTGGTGGCAACTGTACCGAAGAAGACCACCAAAAGAACAGACGTTCCGAATTTATTATTATAGAACGCTAAGATTTTTATCCCCACTACTAACCAAAAGTTTCAACCAGAAAAACCCTCACTATTAAGGAGTGAGGGTTTTTTATGTATCCAATTTACTGTTCAACAGGCAACTATTCTTCAGAAAATCACGTCCTAACTAATACAACATCACAATAAAATGGACCGAACTATAAGAATTGTACTCATTACAGTAATCGCATTTGCCACCCACTACATTTTCGACGACTTATATTTTTCTGAAGTAAGAAACTATGTAAACACCTGGGTCGACCAGCTGGGTATAAGTCATAATCTAACGTATCTGTTGTTTGGAATTCCTCTTTTCATAGGAGTGCTGATTATGCACCGGGCGAGGTATTTTCTAGATGCCCTGGGCCTAAAGAACTCCTTCAAGAAGGGATTTCTATTTCCTCTAATTTGCACACTTCCCATGCTTATTGGATATGCTGTGGTATTTGATTTTAATTCTGAAATCACCCTGAATGAAATTTTGATCTCAGCGATAGCAGCAGCCTTTTTTGAAGAATTATATTTTAGGGGATTCTTATTTGGGCAGTTGTATCGTTTTACCCAACTAGGATTTATTCCATCCGTGATTACCGGTGCCTTGCTGTTTGGCGCCGTACATCTATACCAGAGTCAGGAACTATTAACGGCTGCAGGAATTTTTCTTACTACTTTTCTAGGCGCCGTATTATTTGCGTGGGTCTATGCAGAATGGAATAACAATATATGGATTCCCATTTTCCTTCATCTATTCATGAACCTCTTTTGGTTGCTATTTTCGGCTGGAGAAAACGCTCTGGGTGGAGTCTATGCCAATATCTTTAGAATCTTAACCATAGTCCTGGTTATCCTCATCACTGTTGTTTACAAACGTAGAAATGGAATTCGGCTGGAGGTAAATAAACGAACGCTTTGGATGAAGAAAGATACGGTTCCATACCATACGCAGTAAGGCATAACAAAAAAGACCCCCGAAGGAGTCCTTTTTGAATATAGGTCTTGAGCCCTAGTTCGATCGAATTTCGATCTCGTCCAGTTCATAGGTTCCATCGAAGTCAGAATCTCCACTACCCACATATTTCCAGGCAATGTGTCCTGTTCCGCTAATACAAGAAAGGTCTACGGTTCCCGAATCGAACCAGTCTCCGAAGAAGTCATCATCCTGCACAATATAAGCCGCCGGAAGGATATCCCAGGTAGCCGTAGTAATATTATCCGGGTTACCGTCCCAGTCTGCAGAGAACAATAGCTCCAGCGTACTACCATCGGCGAAACTGTTGGAGGTTTTAAACTCTAAGGTCTCCCCATCCTGAGCATCAAAGTTTACCTCCGGGGTGATCAACCAGCCAATAGAGCTATCGTCATCACTTAAGAACGATCCCATACGCGCAGAGATCCCAAGAGATCCATTGCTACCATCATCGAAAAAAGCTTCCCAGGTTTCGGTACCCGCTTCGATATAATTAGTCCATCCGTTTCCGGAGATCGGCTGATTTTCAACCTGAGTTTCAAAGAAGTCACTAAATATTACGTTATCTCCAGTACTTGAGGCCAAACCACAATCTACTTCGGTTGGATCACAACGCTCTGTATTGTCGAATACAATGGTAGAAGGATCGTTAACGACTACGTTGAATTCTTCTCCAAAGAAGTTCAAAGTAAGGATGCCATCTAAAGTTCCACGCCCCTGAGGCAATAATACTGCCTTAAAATCGGCAAAGGTACTCGTGCTAAAGGTAGTAGAAGTACCTTCGGCACAACTCTCTAAAACACGCTCTCCGTCGAACTCATCTTCCGGTTCGGCAGCAAAGGTCTTACGTCCTTCTCCTAACACTTCGTCTCTGTTGAACTGAACATCGTTCAAACGAATATACAGGTTGGTTTTTTCAATGTCGAAGTCTGAAATGTTCATCGGCATTGGAGTGATCTCAGCCACTTCCGTAGACCTTAATACCGTCTCCGTCAATTGAGATTCCGCTACTTTTTCAAGGGTATTACCATTGCGTATTCCTAAGCTCAATACACCATTTCCGAAGGCAACAGTTAGTCCATCCAAAGGCACATATACCTTTCTTCCAAATTCGAAGGAAGTGAACAAAGGACTTACATCGATCAACACTCTAACCCCGGTATTAGGGTTGGAAGGTGTATCCTGGATAATGAGTTCCTCGAAGAAATTACCTGCCTGGTCGTTTGAGATTACATATCCGGAAATATACAGATCACTCTCTTCAAAAGTTAGTGCGGCATTTCCGTTCGTAATTTGTTCCTGGATCAACAGGTCTCTAAGGGCTCCAATCGTGATTTCGGTCCCTGTTAAGTTAGGCTCAGAATCCGTTAGGTCTGGCGTGTCAAAATCGTCATCCTTCACACAGGACACGACAAAAGTTACTGCGATACACAGTAAGAATAGTTTATAAATGCTTGAAAATTTCATGATATATATTTTGTTTTTTCTTTCTGAACTAATGATTAAAATCTAACGTATACATTAAGGTAGTATGTGGTACCATTTCCAAAGAAATAACGATTTCCGAAAACGGGTCCATTCTCTCTGGCCTTGTCATCACGGATCGTTCTAAAATTGGAATTTCTTCCCTGCTCAAATCCACCGGTTACGAAATCCTGATCCAACACATTATTAATGGTGGCAAAGAATCCCACGAAATACTGATCGATCTTCCATGATTTTCCTCCTACCACATTTACCAATACGTAATCGTCAAACTTTTCCTGTTGTAACAACTCACGAGCAAGATCTTCGTCATAATCGTTGAACGTTTGCCCGTCAAAATCACTGGTGAAGTTGGACGTACGCGCCAGGTTATTCACATCGATGTATGCATTCGAGAAATAGTTTCCGGTAACACCAAACCACCAGAAATCCGGATCACGGTACTCGAAACCTATTTGGTAAGCACGCTCCGGACCTCCTGCTACGTGATAATCTTTTAATTTGGCAGTCCCATCACCAAACGTAAGGGCTCCTTCAAAGTCATCACTGGTAAGATACAAATTAGGATTATTAGTAAATGTATACTGCCCAAAGGCTCCCGCTGCTTTTAATTTCACCGTTGGAGTCACCTGCGCTTCGATCCCTAACTCAGCTCCCATTCTTCGGGTATCGATCCCAGTCATAACTTCTTGCACAAAGGCATCTTCTTCGATTCCCAAACCGGAAAGGTTTTCCGTGAAATAGAACCCAAGATCTGTCTGATCCTGAATCGTATTATAATAACCGGTCAACCTTGCTTTTACAATGGGAGAACGATATATATAACTTATATCTACATTCTGCACCTTTTCTTCCTCCAGGCCAATGATCACATCATTGTTCTGTCTGGCATTGCTAAAAGAATTTCTCAAGTTGGGTGCTTTGGTAAAGTATCCGGCATTCACATCGATAAGGTGACGTCCGGTTACCTTATAAACAGCACCTCCTTTGGCTCCAAAAGTAGTAAAGCTCAATTCTTCACTATCCCCAAATGAGCGGGCTCCCGGAAAGTTTCCATTTTCGAATAGTCCGGTACGCTGGTAGGTAGTCTGTCCTGCCATTGCAGCCAAATAGAAATCTACCAGGTTGTATTTAAATTGTGCCTGAGCAAATCCGGAAAGAACATTGGCATTCATTTCATAATTGTACTTGTATCGATCTCCCTCTCCTACTATTCGGTTAGGATTACGCAAGTCACTCTGCGCTAAATTGGTCACTAACTCCGAACCGGCATCTCCGGCAGCGGCCTCGGTAAAGTTGTCTACGTCCAGATATCCTGTACTTCCCAAAAGATCGGCCACTTCAGCATAATTTTCACTCTTCAAACTACGGAAAGAAATGTTCCCATTAAAACTAATGTTCTCATTCAAGGTAGTATTGAAAATAGTGTTGGCAGAGATTTCAGTATCTTCATTCACATCGTTCTGAATCACATAGGTAGCTGGAAGTGGGTTCCCTTGAGCATCGACATTTGCTCTGTAAAGAGCGTTCCAATCTAACTGCCCATTATTTACGAATTCCTGTTGTGCTTGGAAGGCCAATTGGTAATCGTAGGACGTCGGATTTTCAAATCGCAAGAAATAACTCGGGAGTCTTTGGTAGTAATCTCCTAGCGGATTTCTGGCTCCTCCGGAGAAGAACTGCTGTCCATCGGCCGTAGTGACCAGGGTAGTTCCATTATTATCTATTCTACTGTTCTTAATGGTCCCAAACTGGTATCCAATATTGGTGTTCAACGTAGTGTTTTCAGCAATATTCCAGTAGTGGTTCAACATGATAACCGGCTCCTGGATTTTTCTCACTCTACTGTTTCTAATCTCTCCATCCTGGTATCCCCAGTTAGGATTGTATCGGATTCCCTTTAAGTCACGTGCCTCTTGCGTGATTGCCGTGGAACGTCCTCTTCGATTAGGCGTATAAAAAGCGGTAAAGTTTAAACTGTGATCCTCGTTCAGTTGCTTTTCTACCGAAGCAAAGAAGGAGTTAGCATCGTATAGTGTTCCGTCTATATATCCTTCGTCTCCAAAACGTCTTGCAGCGGATATAGAGTAAGCCCATCCATCCTGGGTCATTCCGCTGTTGTAGGTAGCCATCACTCTGCCTTCATAACTTCTATTGGCCAAGGCATAAGATACACGACCTCCCTGACGGTACTGAGAAGCTCTCATAATGATATTGGTAGTTCCGGCAACATCACCAAACGCATAGTCATTTGCCTTCAATCCCATGGAGAATTCCCGGTTTCGTTGTACGTCGTTCAGTCCTCCCCAGTTCCCCCATTGCGGGCGCCCGTTGAATTGCTTGTTCATTTCAATACCATTGATCAATACCTTTCCATTGGCATTATCCAATCCTCTTGGTCTGAAGAAAGTAGCACTAAAATCGAAGGCTGCCGCATTCAAATAGACATCTCTGGACGCCTGTAGCAATCCTGAAATATTAAAGGCCGTTCCTTCGTCCTGGTTCAATTCGTTATCCGAAAGACTAATAATACCAATTTGCGCTTCTACCTCAGAAAGGTCCAGCACTAGTAGGATAGGATCGAGGTTAATAGTCTCTCCGCTCTGAATGGTAATCGGGATTTGTTGCAAAATATAATCTGCTCCGTTCACGATCAAAACTTGTTCTCCTTGTGGAAGATTTGCTCCGATTATAGAAAATAATCCTTCAGCATCGGTAACGGTGCTGAAAACACTCCCCTGGATGCGGATCTCAACATCAGACAGCGGATCGCTGGAATTAGAATCTACAACCCTACCCTTTACTATAGCATCCTGAGCGATCATTGTGAAAGCACTCAACAATACCACACAAAGGGTGATCATTCGTTTTTTCATTCCTTAGTAGTTGTTTGTTTGGGTTTAATTAATTGTTATAAATGGGGTGCAAAGCTACGTTTTTTCAATGAATTAACTACATTTGGCCCGTCCTTTGATGAGGATTTTACACAATCTTAATACGCACCAATAATGAAACTACTTTTTGGGTTATTAACCCTTTGTTTTCTAACTATTTATGATGCCTATGGGCAAAATGAAAAAACCTATAAGGTCAATACCGTGGCCTTCTATAATGTAGAAAATCTCTTCGATTTTGAAGACGATCCACTCACTTTCGACGATGACCGTACTCCGGATGGAAAAGATCACTGGACCGAGGAGATCTACAAAGCGAAATTAGTGAACATGGCCAAGGTAATTTCAGAAATTGGAAAGGACGTTACCGGAACAGCACCTGCCCTTGTTGGAGTTTGCGAGATCGAGAACCTTAGAGTACTTGAGGACCTCGTCAATCAAGAAGCACTCTTAAAACACGACTATGGAATTGTTCATTTCGATTCTCCCGATAGACGTGGGATCGATGTGGCTCTATTATATCAGAAAAAGGTGTTTACCCCTTCCAATTTCAATAAACATGAATTAAAAATCTTTGACACCAACAATCCAGACAAACGCGTTTTTACACGTGATCAGTTACTGGTAAGCGGGATGTTAGATGGTGAAAAAATCCATCTTATCGTGAATCATTGGCCCTCTCGAAGTGGTGGTGAGGCCCGAAGCCGCCCTAAGCGGATCAAGGCTGCCGAGCTCAATAAAAAGATCATCGATTCCCTATTCAGTGAAGATCCTTATGCCAAAATCATTACGATGGGCGACCTCAATGACGATCCAACAAGCCCGAGTGTAAAAGATGTATTGCAAACCAAAAAGAAAAAAGAAAAACTGGATATTAAGGAGTTATATAACCCCATGGAGGAAATGTATAAGAAAGGCCTGGGTACATTGGCGTGGCGAGATGGCTGGAATCTATTCGACCAGATGATCATCTCTTCCGAATTGGCTAAGAAGGACTACTCCTCTTATCGTTTTTACAAGGCAGGAATCTTTAATAAAACCTACCTGGCCAATCCCCGGGGAAGATACAAGGGCTACCCTTACCGCAGTTTTGCTGGAGGAGGTTTCACTGGAGGTTATAGCGACCACTTTCCGGTGTATATCTATCTTATTAAAGAAACCAGCAACTAGAATTTGGGCAATCCGTGAAGTGAGTCTCGCTCTACTTCGCGGTCAGGCTGCCTGCCTGCCGGTAGGCGGGTCCGTTATATCTTTTTGGACCCTGAGGTTCTCGAAGGGTCCAAAAAGGATGGATATCCCTTGTTTAGGCGAACCATTGTTGCCAAGGTATCCGGGTGAGCATTAATACAAGTGCAATGGTATAGAAGATCGCTAACATCTTGAATTTTGGCTTGGAAACCAGCTTCTTTTTATGTTTCGAATAGCCTATGGTAATAAAAACTACCGTTAAGATCATCACAGTAGGATGCTCCACCGCATATAAGCGCATCACAGAATCTTTCATCACCACTCCCATGCCGTTGTTCGTTATATTCTGAAGTCCTAAGGGAGACACAAAGAACAGTACCAAACCAATGAGGAGTTGGATGTGGGTCACGATTAAAGTAAACAGTGAAATTCTGAAGTCCCTGGGCTGGTATTCCTTATTCCCAAAAAACCCTGCCAGGGCATTAATGGTGGCTATCAACGCCATAAAGAGTACAAGATAGGCCCACCAGGAGTGTAAGAATTGAACGGTTGTATACATGTTACATGGTTTTAGTTAATATCAAAGGTAGGGATAATTGCATAAAAAAACACCCAACCCCGGAGGTTCTCCAAAGGTTGGGCGGTTTCTATAAAAAACTCGAATCTTATTCGAAAATGTAACGCAATCCTACTTGCATTTGCCATCTTGAAGATTGGATTCCTCTGTCATCCAATTGGTCAATACCCTCTTCAAATCTACTAGCATCAAAGGTAAATGCCGGATCCGGCCCACCATTAACGGTAGTGAGCAATCCAACTTCTCCATTCCCAACAAATCTCCGTTTCCCCCAGTCACTGTTCAGCAAATTGGTGAAGTTAAAGATGTCCAAGGAAGCTTGCAAGGTATGTTTCTTGCCCCAGGCATTAATTGAGAAGTCTTGAAGGACTTTCAGATCCAAGACATGAGACCATTTGATACGATCGCCATTGCGCTCTACATAACCTCCTCTTCGGCTACTCAGGTATTCATCATTATTGATGAAAGCATTTAATTGCTCCCACTGCTGGGCAGCTGTAGCGATTACATTTCCATCGCTGTCGGTAAGGTCTACCAGATTGATCTCCCCCTGGTTAGCTGGAACATAGATCAAGGCATTGTCTCTGGAATCGTCATTCAATAGGTCGCGCCCTTCATTGTAGATATAACTGAAAGGTTGTCCATCTACTCCTTCGTAGAATAGACCAATGGTCGTCTTCACGTTATCGTTCCATTTCAACTCATAGGAAGCATTTCCTGAGATTCTATGTCCTAGAGAGAAATCGGATCGGGATACCGGTATGTCCGAGTTTTTCCCGTTTACCGTTTGAATATTTCTCCATTGCGAACTGTTTTGAGAAGAAGTTCCTTCAAAGATCTTGAAAGAGTCTCCATAGGAGTAGGATATTTGTCCCTGGAATCCATTTTGGAATGGTTTTCTCAAGCTAAAGGAAGCATTGTAAGCGTATCCCTCCCCTGTATTACTTCCTAGTATGATTCTACCATAGGTATCGTCGATCTCATCTCTTCGATCATAAATAGGACGGTTATCAGCTCCTAACGGACCATTCAAGGTTCCTGTAGGTCCTTTTAAGTTGAGGTTTTCATAATATACGTCGGTAATCACATCAGTATATAAGAATTCCGCACTGGCGATCAATCCCCATACAGGTAATTTTTGATCGATCCCAATGTTGTACTTCATTACCTGAGGTAATTTGAATCCTTTGGCAAACAGGTCAATATTACCTCCAGTGGCGCCACTACCTGGAGCCGGATCTTCAAACTGATTGTTTATATTGGCAATGAACGGCTGTCCAAATTCGAAGTTAAATCCACCGGTTACCCCGTTGTTGTTATAGGTTCCTCCAGGCCATACCAAAGGAACTCTAGAAGTAAATACCCCTAAACCACCTCGAATCTGAGTGCTGTTATCATCCTTAACATCCCAGTTGAATCCCATTCTTGGCGAAAGGTGAAGTCTTGGATCGATTCCCTGTCCTACCTCAGCACCTTGTAGGTCTTTTCCTGCCGCTTCCAATAATGGAATCGTTCTGGTATTGAAATCTTCATTTACGATACCATCTTCCCAGAAGGGAACATCGGCTCTCAATCCGTACGTAAACTTGAAGTTATCTGCAAGCTGGATTTCATCCTGCACATATAGGGCGGTCTGAAGCAAAGAGAACTCGGCTGCCCCAGCAGACTCATCTCCTACGATTCCAGTCCCTAAAAGAGAATATCCGTGCTGGTAAACATCTGCATCCTGACCCGTTAAGAATTGATTCAATCCGGTAGAAATTAGATTTCCATCATCGTCAAACTGATCTTCGAACGTGTAGTCTCCATAGTTAAAGGCAAAGAACAAGTTCTTTGTTTTAGAGTACTCTACGTTCGCCCCGATAGTGAAGGTATGGTTTCCTGAAAATATCTCAACATTGTTGTTGAAAGTAAAGATATCCTGGTCCAAAAGGTTGGCCGTAGAGAAAGGTTCCGAACCAAAGGAAATGGTTCCGTTTCCATCCTGAATATCTACGGTTGGAAAAGGACTTCCCGATGGATCTCTATCATCTCTAACAGAGGTGTATCCAATTACCATCTTATTAGAAACCTTCTGGCTGAAATTAGAGTTCCATTCCAGGGCCGTTGAGTTGGTAACAGACTCGAACAATTCGGATCCATTGATAAATCCGATGTTGAAGTCGCCTGAGTTTCTGGCTTCCAGGTTATCTGCAGTTACCAATCCATGTCGCAATGACACTTTATTATTATCATTAATATTCCAGTCTAATTTTACGGTTACCTTGTTACTTTCTAAAGTTCGCGTATTATCTGCAAACCCTCCTGTATCATATCCATAAGTACTGGAAAGGAAATTTCTAAGACTATTGATATCGTCTAAAGACGCACGCCCGCGATAATTACTAAAATTGAAAGGCTGAGGTGTTTCATCATCTTGTCTTTCGTAGTTTATGAAGAAAAACAGTTCATCCTTGATAATGGGACCTCCTAATCGAAGACCATAGGTTAAAGCACTGAATTCGTCCAGTTTCTCTTCGGTTTCACCATCTCCTACCAAACTTGGAGGAGTTTTACCCGCCAGGCTTTCATTCCTTAAGAAGCTATAGGCAGATCCTGTCCATTCGTTAGTACCAGAGCGAGTAATTGCACTAATAGATCCTCCGGAGAACCCAGACTGACGAACATCGAAAGGAGCAATGTTCACCTGAAAGCTTTCAATGGCATCTACGGAGAAAGGGTTTACCCCGGTCTGTCCACCATTGGTTCCTGAACCCGCCAAACCAAATACATCATTATTTACGGCACCATCAATGTATACGGCATTATATCTGTTGTTCTGTCCTGCCAGGGACACCGAAAACCCGTCATTACCCTCTGTAATTTGTGCCTGAGGCGTTACTCTCACAAAATCTGCGATGGAACGCGAAGCTGCAGGCAAGGTTAGGATGTCTCTTTCCGTTACCGTGGTTTCGGTACCGGTTCTATTACTGTCGAAGACAGTATTACGCTGGGCGCTGATCACTACCTCATCGAGTGCGTTGGCAGATTCGGCCATATTCACACTAATCCTTTTGGAGTCTCCCAATTGAAGATAGATCTCGTTTCTTTCAAAGTTATCGAATCCAACGTAAGAAATGGTCAGGGTGTAGGGCCCACCAGGTCTCATGTTCGGAACACGATAGTATCCGTCGAAATCGGAGATAGCTCCGTATTTCGTTCCGGAATTTACATTAACTACCACAATATTGGCACTGGGCAGTGGTTCTCCGGTAGCATCGGTGATCCTACCGTTAATGGATGAGGTTGTAAGACCTTGCGCAAATGAGGTTGCACTAATCCCTAAAACCAACACCACAAATAGTAAAAGTTGTTTCATAATGTGTTGTTTAATTAGAATTTGTTTGCAAAGGTACCGCTATTCGAAAGTTTTTCTTCACTCTATTGTTAAGAAAACACTAACAAATGGTTCGTTCAATTTAATGAAAAAACCACTAACTAATTGATATTCCAACCCTTAGATAGAAACAATTTATTAACAAAATAAATGTAAGAATATTAGTACAAGATGCAATCCAATTGATCCTTCAAAGGCTCAATAAAATTGAAGTACTCATCGTGATATGCCTCATCCAGAGGTTTGGACGCAGGCAGGTCTTGAAGAAAAGGATCTACTTGTTTTCCGTTTTTCCAGAATCGATAACAAACGTGTGGACCACCACTATTACCTGTCATCCCTACCCAGCCAATGACATCTCCCTGTCTCACAAAATCCCCCACCTTGACGTTTTGATTTCGCATATGTAAGTACTGGGTCTCATAAGTTCCATTATGCTTGATTTTCACATACTTCCCGTTTCCTCCCCTTCTTTCAGATTTGGTAACGATTCCATCTGCCGTTGCCAGAATAGGAGTGCCAATAGGTGCCGCAAAATCGGTTCCCTTGTGCGGGCGACGCTTATAACCGTAATAGGCTATTCTTCGATTGAGGTTATACCGGGAAGAAAGTCGGCCAAATTTAACCGGCATTTTCAAGAAAGCCCGACGCAGGTTTTCTGCCTTCTCATCGTAAAAATCGGTGACCGTATTCGTGGTATCCACGGCAGGAACAAAATTAAATGCATATAGAGAGCGGCCTCGGTGCTCGAAGTAGGCTGCTTTTATTTCATGCAAACCGGCGGGTATGGTATCGTTGATAAATTTTTCGGAATAGACTACCTTGAAATTATCTCCGGATTGTAGTTTGTAAAAATTGACCGTCCAGGCATAGATAGTGGCCAGGCGATCGGTCATGTAGGGGCTCAAACTATTATCTGCCATGGTTTGTGCCAGAGAACTGGTAATAACACCAGAGGCTTCTTTTTCTATATAGGTCACTGGTTTTTGCTCATTGAACACAGCGATGCTATCGCGAAGATCCACAACCGAATAATCCACCTTGTTCTTTTCGTAGATAAATACCTGGGTACTGTTGAGCGAATCTTTGGAATTAAGAAGAACATAAGGTTTTCCTACCACCATTCTCCTCACATCGAAGCTATCCTTATAGGCAGTTGCTACTTGGAAAATCTTATTGTTAGAAACCCCATTGGCATCCAGAATCCCACCAAAGGTATCGCCCGGACGAACCGTATCTCTTATTACGTTAAAATCATTGAGTGTAAAGCCGTATTCCTTCAGGAGAACCGGGGCGACAATTTCGACGGCTTCTGTTATCTCTTCTACATCATCCTTAGCATCTTCACAAGAGAGCAATATGAGGGCAAGTAAGCTGAATGCAAGTAAGTTCTTCAATTTCTTTTGTTCTTTTCGCTAGACGTCCTGACCCCAATTTTCAATTTCCTCGTCCGTCCATACATCGGGGAAAAAGATTCGTTTCTGATACTTCGGTAACATATATTTAGCCCAGTCACTCCCGCCGGTGGCTTCTTCCGGTTGGTTGCCATGGTTTAAATATTTAACCGCCGTATTGTAATGAGCCATTACCCAGGTAACGTTTACCGTATAGTCATAATGCCGCATTGCGTTTCTCAACTGGGGATTTTCCTTAACGTCTTTCGGTAAATTCTTAAACTTCGCGTACAAATTTATGGTATTATATTCTTTTGTAAAGGCTATAAACTCATTTTTATACTGTTCCTCAAAGGCTTTTAACAAATAGCTCTTTTTTCCAGTTTTGAAATTCTTGCCTGCCGCCTGCCAATACAAGTGCTCCAGAGCGTGTTCGTAGGAAGTATTCCGGTCTATGGTTTCCCGATACCGGGCGTCGATAAGGTTGATCAGGTCCGTGGACGCAAACTCGATCTTACGGTATTGCGCACTCTGAAATCCACTGGCCGGGGTTAACGTATTTCGGAATTGTAAATACTGTTCTACTTCCATTCCTTCAGACATAATGTTAAAGGAAGAAGTCAACATGTCGAAATAACGACTTATACGCATAAGCCTTTCTGAAAAGAATTGAGCTGTTAGGTCTTTGTGATGAGATACTTGTTGAATCTCCCACAGTATCATTTTGAACAATAGTTCATTGATCTGATGATACATAATAAATACCATTTCATCGGGCAGGGTAGTTCGTTGTATCTGTAAACTTAGCAATGCATCTGTTTGAATATAGTCCCAGTAAGTAATGGGTTCTCCATAAAGCAGACCTTCCAGGTGAGTGTCGAGGTCCTGATCAATGGCCTCATATTTTGCTTTGAGTTGTTCGAGTAGTTTTTTGGTTTCCGGCTGTATTTCCATAGTTAGTCTACTTGTATCCTAAAGGAATTTTTTAGGCCCTTGAACTCGGTGAGGGATGCTTTTAAGGACCCCACAGCCAATTCGGCCTTGATCAATACGGGCATTCTATTATTATCGTCTGTTACCCAAACGGTCAAACTCTCCCGTTCTTTAAAGACCCTCCCCGATTGCACATAGGGACGGAACTTTAGCGTAGGTACTTTTCCGAACTTGGTTCGAATAACCTCCCGGCCTAAGAACTTCAATCGAAACTTATAATTCTCCTTATCGAAGAACATGTTCATGTCTACCGTTTCTCCAACTTCTATGTTGGCAACATCCAATCGATTGCGAAGATAGTAAAATGCAGATACCATATCCTGCGCGTCTTTTGGAAAATCCACCCATTCCTTGGTCTTGTGCTTTTTGTTATGAACCAAGGCCTTGCCTTTGGCGTGATCGAAGTCGATTTGAATATCTTTTGTGTGTCCTCCTTCGTCTATATTCCGAATGAAACGATAAGGCATATCCTTCTCCTTGTCTATGTAGGATTGATAATCATCCTCTACTTTAAAAAAGGCCCTGGAAAGACCCACGGTTCTTCCGTATCCTTTCACATGATGCACATCCTTTCCGTTAAGTACTTCATCATTCACCTCCAACGTAGCGTAGCCTGCAGTTACAAACCCGTAATGGATTCGGAACTTAAACCATTCTCCATCTTCGTAGGCTTTTTCCTGAGCGGACGCAGTCGTAATGAACAGTGGTAAAAGTAGGTATAAAATTCTTCTCATTTCATTCAGTTTTGAGGTCATTACGGAAACATTTGCAAGGACTGTTCCAAAAACAAAAACTCCTCGTTTTTTAGACGAGGAAGTTTTTGATACGTTACAGGCTTATAAAGTTCCTCGCTTGGCTTGCTGCCTTTCAATGGCCTCAAAAAGAGCCTTAAAATTTCCAACCCCAAAGGATTGCGCTCCTTTGCGTTGTATGATCTCGATAAACATGGTAGGCCTATCCAGGACATTATTGGTAAACAATTGTAGCAAATAGCCTTCTTCATCTCTATCGATGAGAATACCGTGTTTCTTAAGCACCTCTACATCTTCATCTATCTCGCCTACTCGTTCCAAAATATCGTCGTAGTAGGTTTCGGGAACGTATAAAAATTCCACACCCCTATCCCGCATGGCAGAAACCGTCGCAACAATGTCATCTGTGGCCAGAGCCAGGTGTTGTACTCCCGGGCCATTATAAAAATCCAAATATTCTTCGATTTGAGATTTCTTTTCGGCCTCAGCCGGTTCATTGATCGGGAATTTGATGCGGCCATTCCCGTTGCTCATCACCTTACTCATCAAGGCCGTGTATTCGGTGGAAATGTCGTCGTCTGCGAAGGAGATGATCTGCGCAAAGCCCATGACCTCTGCATAGAATTTACACCATTTGTTCATTTCATTCCAACCTACGTTTCCAACAATATGATCGATGAACTTGAGCCCAACGGGCGCTGGATTATAGTGAGATTCCCATTTTTCAAACCCAGGTAAGAAGACACCGTGATAGTTCTTTCGCTCCACAAAAATGTGAACCGTTTCTCCATAGGTATAGATCCCGGACTTTACAACATGTCCATGCTCATCTTCTTCGCGGGTAGGTTCCATATAGGGTTTAGCACCTCGCTTGGTCGTTTCTTCAAAGGCTTGAGTGGCATCATCTACCCATAATGCGATTACTTTGGCAGCATCGCCATGCTCATCGATATGCCGATTAATATCGCCTCCCTTGTTTAACGGAGAGGTAAGGACCAATCGTATTTTATCTTGTTTCAGCACGTAAGAAACACGATCCTTAACCCCTGTTTCGAGACCTGCATAGGCTTCAGATTGAAAACCAAAAGCCGTCTTGTAATAATGCGCCGCCTGTTTGGCATTTCCAACATAGAGTTCTACATAGTCTGTTCCCAGCAACGGAAGAAAATCCTCAGCATCGCTAAACAGTTTCTTTAAGCTGTATTCTGTATTCTGTAAATCTTTTAAATTTTTTATCTCTTTTCCCATTGTAATTCAATTTAACTGTTATTGCTTTTTCCTGGTTCTCGGCACTTTAACCGCACCACGTTCGAAAACAATAACTATTACCACATGGCCCTCACATGAGGAGTAATTTCGGTTCTATCTTTGAATATTTCATTCATAACGGTCTTTAATAATCTGAGCTATCTACCTTAATGCTATCGACCACCCAGGTTCGTTCTTCCAAAGAATCCTCCGGTTCTTCCCAACTTTCGATCACCTGTTCATTCCAGCTATCGTCATAATTGGAATCGAAATCATCAAACTGATCTGCATTCCAACCTGCCCAGAGCAAAGAACCCAACAGGGCTCCATAGAACATGAAAAACACCAGATAGACCAGCGTTATGACCGCGCTTATCACCAACGCAATAATATGTATTACCTTGCCCGTATTCACAGCACTTTGAGAAGTGGCGAGGAAATTAGTGGGATCCGAGTGAAACAATCTCGTGTTCCTGTTCGCCATTCTCAGACCTATGATACTGATGACAAGTGCCGGAAATGTTGAAAAAATTCCACAGCAAAATCCCGTAACGATCAATATCAATGAGATAATCCACAAAGTCGTGATGGTGGATTCTCCGGGCAATCTTTGTTCATTCATACAGAGGCTTCAATTTTATTCTTCCAACCAAGATTGATAGTACTTCTCATCGGCTATTTTCAAAGCTTCCTCCGTCACCTGTAATGGTTTAAAGGTATCGACCATAACGGCGAGCTCATCCGTCTTCACCTGTCCAATACTTCGTTCCGTTGCTCCAGGATGCGGTCCATGCGGTATACCAGCCGGATGCAAGGAAATATGACCGGCATCGATATCATTTCTACTCATAAAATCCCCATCCACGTAATATAGCACCTCATCGCTATCAATATTACTGTGATTATAAGGTGCCGGTATGCTGTCCGGATGATAGTCGTATAGCCTGGGTACAAAACTACAGACTACAAAAGTATTGGTCTCGAATGTTTGGTGTACCGGAGGCGGTTGATGGATACGTCCTGTGATGGGCTCAAAATCATGAATGGAAAAGGCATAGGGAAAATTAAACCCATCGTACCCCACCACATCAAAGGGGTGAGTAGCATACACCATATCGAAGATCTCGTCGTTCTTCTTGATCTTCATCAAAAATTCTCCTTTCTCGTCATAGGTCTCCAGCTCCTGTGGCTTTCGAATATCACGTTCACAAAAGGGAGAATGTTCCAACAATTGGCCAAACCAATTGCGATATCTCTTAGGGGTATAAATAGGGCTGCGCGACTCAACAATGAACAATCTGTTATCTTCATCGTTAAATTGCATTTTATAGATCATACCTCGAGGAATCAACAAGTAATCTCCA
>JBCBDM010000023.1:0-27926 GCA_038529705.1 Bacteroidota bacterium | reverse complement strand
GAAAAAGAAGACGCCGGATACCTTTTTAACTATCGGATTCCTGAATGGCTTTCTCCCCTGCGGATTGGTATATATGGCCGTTTTTGGAGCCATTGCTTCAGGCCATGCCTGGGAAGGGAGTTTATATATGGCCGTTTTTGGTTTGGGAACCATTCCTTTAATGACCTCGGCAGTGTATCTCGGAAATTTTTTAACCGGCAAAGTGAAACAACGTATCCGTAGCATAGTACCGGTATTTGTAGTGCTTATAGGCTGTCTGTTCGTTTTAAGAGGCATGGGATTAGGAATACCTTATGTTTCTCCTAAGCCTATGACCGACAAAGTAGATGCCACCTACGAATGTCATTCAACTCCGAATCACCTTACTATTAACTTAAAAAACGTAAAATGATGATTTCAAATAATATTCCTTTGGTAGACTGGGCTTCAGGCACATTCTTTTTAGTTGCTTTTTTGGCTATTTCGGCCATTATGATCATCGTGGTCTTGAATATGATGAAGAGCCAGGATAAAAAAGAAGAGGATTAAATGGTCATGGAAAAGAGTTGAGTTTCGGGATGTTTCTCCTGTAGTCTTAGGTCGAAGGCCATGCAGACGTTTCTCACGAAAGGTCTACCCTTCTCCAATATTTTGAGGGAAGAGATTCCTATTTCAATAAGTTCGTCCTGTTCCATTTCGTTGAGTCTTGCCACCACTTCGGGTAATTTTTTAAAATGAAGCTTGCTGGGCTCCCATGACGTTTCCAAACGGCACATGAGATTGAGAATATGTTTTCTCACGATCACATCTTCGGGTGTGAGTATATGTCCCCTCCACACCGGAAGAATATTGTTGGCCAGAAGATCCTGATAGGCTTCTACCCCTTTTACATTTTGGGCAAATCCGTACCAACTATCACTAATAGCCGAAGCACCCAGGCCGATCATGAGCTGGGTCTTGGAAGCGGTATATCCCATGAAATTTCGATGGAGCGTACTATCTTCCACCGCCTGATAGAGATGGTCCGTGGGTAAGGCAAAATGATCCAAGCCTATTTCCATATAACCTGCATTCAATAATAGGCTTTTACCTGTTTCGTATTGTGCTCTTTTTTCGGAAGCCGAGGGAAGATCTGTCTCTTTAAACCCGCGTTGCCCGGTTCCCTTGATCCATGGCACGTGCGCATAGCTGTAAAAAGCGATACGATCCGGGCGCAATTCCAAGGTTCTTTCTATAGTATGGATCACGTCTTCTTTGCTTTGAAAAGGGAGGCCAAAGATGAGGTCATGTCCAACGGAGGTATAACCCAGTTCTCTGGAGGTGTCCGTAGCTCTTTTTACATTTTCGAAGGGTTGAATTCGATGAATGGCCCGTTGGACGGTTTCATTGTAATCCTGAACCCCATAGCTCACTCGTTCAAATCCGAAAGAAGCAAAGGTTTCCAAATGTGCTCTGGTTGTATTATTAGGGTGTCCTTCGAAGCTCAGTTCGCAGTTGGGTGCTTTGTGTGCCTTTCGGAACAAACCGTTGAGTAATAACTTGAGATTTTCGGAAGAGAAAAAAGTAGGGGTTCCACCCCCTATGTGAAGTTCTTTGATGACAGGTTTCTCATCGAACAGTTCCACATACAGAGACCATTCCTTCAGGACGGCCTTGAGGTACGGAATCTCTACGCCGTGATTTTTAGTAATGCGTTTGTTACATCCGCAAAAAGTGCATAGACTTTCACAGAAGGGAAGATGAATATAGATGCTAATCCCTTCAGAACTGTTGCTTTCTCTAAAACTTTGTTGCAGGCTTTCTTTCCATGATTTCAATGAAAAAGTTTCGCCATCCCAATAAGGAACGGTTGGGTAACTGGTGTATCTGGGGCCTGGAACATTGTATTTTGATATGAGGTGAGCGGGCATAGGAATTCAATTTCCCACAAAAATAGTTGAGGTGTAAAGGGAGAACTATGATATTAATCATGCTTTAAAGCGATGTTTTCGCATAGTGTCTTCGCGAGTTGAAGTCTGTTCTCCGTATTCACGGCGAGGTGTTTTACCGCACAAACTAAAGACACCATTGTAAGAAAACCCGATAGGACTTGAACCTATACTTCAGGAGTCAAATTCCTGTATGCTTACCGTTTACATCACGGGTTTGTTTAGTACTCCACCTTGGATTCGAACCAAGACTGCACAGGGCTTAAACCTGATGCCTCTGCCAATTGGGCTAGTGGAGCTTTGTACGGGAAGAGGGATTTGAACCCCCAAAATCCTGATTCTAAGTCAGGCGCGTATGCCAATTCCGCCATTTCCGCATTTATAAGTACTCCGTAAGGGAATCGAACCCTTAATTCCTGATAGAAAGTCAGGCGTCTTAACCGTTTGACCAACGGAGCATCTAATCGAAGATTAAATTCAAGTAAACTCGATTCAATTCCTTCGTCTGGGAAGCAGGATTGGCATTGCCTTCCTGCTACGCCTCAGTGGAAATCAAACTCAAACGAGTTTGGTTTGACTCCTTCGTCTGGGAAGCAGGATTCGAACCTGCAACCTCCCGCGTCCAAGGCGGGTAAACAACCATCGTTATCCTCCCAGTAATGGTACCGATCCTATCGATTGACAGGACGAACATTCAAGAGACAGTTGAATGTTCCAGCGCTAGCTGCGGTACTTAAGTGGAAGCAGTAGGATTCGAACCTACAAGCTCTGTCGAGACCAGATTTACAGTCTGGCGAGCCAACCAATTGCTCAATACTTCCGGATAGAGACAAGGGTGAGGTTCGAACTCACAAAAAACAGTTTTGCAAACTGCTGCCTTAACCATTCGGCCACCTTGTCTTTGCGGAGAGCAAAGGAATCGAACCTTCACCATGTTGCCATGGACTCGCTTAGCAGGCGAGCGCAACAAACCAGTATTTGCCTACTCTCCATTGGCGGAAGGGGTGGGAGTCGAACCCACACGAGTCGTTAGCTCCGAACGGTTTTCAAGACCGTGGCCACCACCTGTTGGCTTGCCCTTCCATTGCTCATGTCATAAAAAAAGCATCTCTTTTCGGGAGATGCTCAGTATATTCTTGAGGTATATAGTACTTCAGTATATATCAGGCAAATCCTCCCTTTTATTGATGGAACTCTCATAACTGCAGAGCGATTGTAATTCTTGCGGTATGTACAGATGAATATTCGTAGCCATTTTATAGGTTGATTGAGATGTCATGTCCTTTTAATTATTACTAATTTTTGACAGGGCAAATATGAAACGTATTTTTAAATTATGCAAACAAATATTGAATTTATTTACTTGATAATCAGATGTTTATGATAAATATGGGCAATAATTAGCCGGTTCGTTTTTCAACGAAATTGAAGATTTTTTGCAATCGTCTATCTCCCAATTGTTTTCTCTTTTCAACTATATTATTTTATGGACCTAACTCGGTAACATTTAATTAGAAATTAATTCAAAAAAAAGCGCCCAATTTCTTGGACGCTGACTATTCTGTATACATTTTATACTAATATCAATGATAAAAATACACATAGGGCGTCCTGTTTCGTCCGGATAATTGGAGTTCCGGGCGATATTCTAAACTACATGACTGTAGGAAGGATGCCTTATGTACTTTGTTTTGTTTCATTTTCGTCTGCAAATATGGGTCATTTATTTGATTATTTCCAAATTCATTCATCTCGATATCTTCTAAGGTCTTTCTTTAAGATTTGTCTTTGATGTTTATAACCGCCTTTTTTTTCTGAATTTTAAAATCACTTCCCTTAAAAACTCTTACCGGATTTCCGCGTTGCAATTCCAGATGGTTTCGCCATAGATCTTCCATCCCTTTTTGGAGTTGTTGCTTGTTATGGGCGTCCACTTTTTCTTGTAGCCTTTGTGTCGCAAGTTTTTTGTTTTGATGCTGCGACCTGCTATCCATAGCTACTACTTGAATACCCGTAGGCTTATGCAATGCCCGAACGGCAGAACTTACTTTATTGGCATGCTGGCCTCCCGGACCTGAGCTTCGTATGGCTTGAAATTGAATTTTTTTTTCATCGATCTGCATGGTAAGAGTGCTGCTCATTTCAAAACAACCTATAAACCAGTTCTTGCGTTTGTGATGTTTTCTATAGGTAGAGGTTCCTATCCATTGTATGGTACCCAACCAGGGTTGTAGGAATTTGTTCAAATCCTTTCCACTTAGCCGAATACTCACCGATTGTACAGTCCCATTTTCATGTCCCTTTTCGCGATGCAGGATCTCATGTTGTAGGTGGAAGGCACCTGCATCCTTGATAAAGTATTTTAGCACCTTGGCAACGACCCAGCAGCATTCTGCCGGGCCTCTGCCTGCGGTGATCTGTACAACGGTTGTCTTCATTGTATCGGATTTTGAATTAATAAAGGATCCCTTACCGGATCTTTTTGTTGTTCCAGCAGTTTCAATGCTGCCTTCACGGCCCAACACTTATCACTGGAGTGAATGTTGGAGTAGAAACTGAGCAAGGTGATGGGTGCTACCAGGGTCCATCCATCTATCTCAATGGTCTTTACCTGCCTGGATTCAAAAAAATCGATAGTGACTCTTACTTGTTTTCCATCCATTAGCCAGTCTACCTTTTCATACCTCCTGAAATTCTCGGGACTAGGTAAATGGTCATATCGGGTCCACACTTTACTGAATCCTTGTTCCAGAAGGATTTGCATTACGGTGGCGACATTCTCGGGATGTACAAAAATGTCGATATCCTTATGGTCATGGGCGTGTTTGTATTCCGGATGGCCGGTGGGCGACATAAAATGCCAGGCCCATCCACCGGAAACAACGATCCATGGTTTTAACAGTTCCAATATTTGCAGGCCCAACTCAATCCTATAGCCGGGCCATAGTTCTCCGTATCTTTCGATGTTGTGATTTGCTCCCATAGTTTTTATGTATCCATTCGTACAATCTTTGGCGTAAACTTGCCGACGATCGCTACGAGTTCTTGTTGATTTTTCATTACTTTTTCAATATCCTTATACGCCATAGGCGCTTCGTCTATGCCGCCACCCAGTAAAGTGACTTCATGATCTGCCAGGGCTTTTTTAATCTCACTGCGAGTGAATTTCTCCTTACACTTTCGTCTTGAGAACAGTCGTCCGGCTCCATGTGAAGCAGATTGCAAACTCTCGGCATTTCCTTTTCCTCTCACGATGTACCCTGGTGCCGTCATTGAGCCGGGAATGATTCCCAACTCTCCTTTGGCTGCCGGGGTCGCTCCTTTCCTATGAACAATACATTCTTCCCCGTTCACCATTTGTTTCCAGGCAAAATTGTGATGGTTCTCGATCTTGGCCACGGGTTTGGACCCCAGAAGTTTGGACAGTCGCGCATGAATATCATCATGACATGCCTGGGCGTAGTCTCCTGCCAGATTCATCGCTAGCCAGTATTCTTGTCCGTCGTGCGTATTGAGATCCAACCAGGCCAGTTGCTGAACATGCTTGGGAAGGGGACATTGCTTGGTCGCCAAATAGGTATAGTGTTTGGCGATGTTGGCGCCCAATCCTCGTGAGCCGCTATGCGACAAAATGCCCACATAAGTACCCGGATCCAATCCAAATTCGTTGGAAGGGTCGATAATGTCTACACTCCCAAACTCCACAAAATGATTTCCTCCTCCCGAAGTTCCCAGTTGTTTATACGCCTTGTCCTTTAGCCGTTTCACTAATGGAATGTCCTTAAACTCATCCCTTCCAAAGATTTCGTGGTCGTGCTTCACCTTATGGGTTTCGTACATGCCAAATTTGGTATGTTCCGAAAGCATGTTTTCCAATTGATGACTTTTACCTTTTAGATACGAAGTCTTCATTGGGTAGATGGTCAAACACATTCTACATCCTATGTCCACGCCCACTCCGTAAGGAATGACGGCATTTCGGGTGGCCAAAACACCACCAATGGGCAGTCCGTACCCGGCATGTGCATCGGGCATCAGAGCCCCAGCCACCGCTACCGGCAGTTTGAGGGCATCATACAGCTGGTATTTAGCTTGATCGTCAATCTCATTTTCTCCGTAGATCTGGTGCGGTGCTCTTGTGGTATTCAAGGCGTGCTTCGTCACGACTACGGGATCTAATAAACTTTCGGCGATCTTTCCCCAAACCCCGTCTCCTTTGTAATTTTCAGGATGGAGTAAAACCTTCTTGGCTTCGGCCAGAATCTGTTCTTTTTTCTTTCGTTTCTGATAGCGATTAATCTGACCTAAAGTCACATTTATGCTATTGTTCTTTGGAAAACCCAACTTGATCAGGTCTCTTCCACTTAGTTTCTTTCCCATGATATCTCTTCATTTAAAATTGTTTCAATCGAATAGTTCTTTAAACCTCTGAGAGTTCTTTTGATATTGCGTTCCCGCCTCTCTTTTTCCATGGCCTCCCAGAACTTCCAATCCCAGTAATATTTATCTCCTTTTTTATAGATTTCATAGTATCCTCTTTTATACTTGTATTGATTGAGCAAGGCATTCTCACTTTCCAATGCAGGATCGATACGTCGCGTATGGGTAACATAGGCTCTTGAGAATTTGATCTTGTAGGCTCCCTTCGGAATGTTGATGTAAAATCGGATTTTCATTTTTTTCCGCTTCGTATAATACTGAAAGGGAATACAGAGTTGCTGTGCGCCGGAACTTAGTTTATTGAACTGGCGTCTGCTAATGGTCGGAATATCCTTGTGAAGGAGATACCGCGAAGTGCAGTGATGCCATTTGTGAGCAGCTTCCTCCTTGGTCCTTCCCCAAAACCGTTTCTCCAACTTTTCATAGACCTCAAGAATGTGATCCTTGTGTTTATACCTTTCAATTTGATGGGTGATCACAAGTTCCTTGAACCATCCATGGCGTATGGGTTTTTCCAGTTTTTTATAACCCAAAGCTCTTTGTTCGGCCCAAATTTCTCGCTTTCGTTTAAGGATAAGACGAACCTCTTTTAATCTTCGTTCCTTGATATGTGCTGGTTTCAATGGACATAATTTTATAATATTTACAATGTTCAATTCGATCCCAGCGGCCTTTACGATCGTTGAAATCTTATGGAGTACTATGATTGAGTTGCATGAGCTTGTTTTTAAATAATTAGCGAATGTTTGAAGGTTGTCTCAGAATTTTCAGACAAGTGAATGACATAAAAAAAGTCCGAAACTCTAATAGGGCTTCGGACTTTCATTTCCTGTAAACGAATGTCTACATGGGTAAGAAGTTCCGAAGCAAGGGTACATAAGAACCTAGTTCTTGGCGCACACTTTGTAATGAATTGTATAAGGTCATTTCGCTACGGTTTTAATAATTAATGTTTTGTTTTCCTGGGTGCAAATATGAAATGCATTTTTGAATTATGCAAATAAAAAATCAATTTAATTAATTGAAAATCAAATAGTTAACTTAATTTTGAGGTATAAAATCCCTGTCCGTGTTGGAACGGATTCTGGTGGTAAACTCTACTTACCTCATTAGCTGTTTATTAGCGTTCAATTATCTCTGTTTTGATGCAAAGGCCATAGTCGAAAAAAAATGATAAAAAAAAGCGTCCAATTTCTTGAACGCTCTTACTATTGTGATCTTTTTAGACAACTACCCATACACACGATGGAAAAATAGCTTCGCAGCGTTCCTGTTATGTGAATAAAATAGGGTCATATATATTGTTTTTGTTTTTACTATGGTGAATGTCTATGACATTGGCAGTATTTCTACTACTTTGCCATACACATTTTTGGTCCATCCGTTAATTCTACCATGGTTATTACCAATTAATAAGCCACGTTTATCGTTCTTTCCTTTTACCAGATGTGTAAAGCAGTTTCCACGAACTTTACAATAAACGATATCTCCTTTCTCACAGTCTTCCCAACGGACTGGGACAAGCCGCACCGGTTGTTTGGAATGTAAGATAGGTAGCATAGAATTACCGGGTTCTTTTGAAATAATGGTCTCTCCATTCATCAATTTTTGAATTTTCCAATTCATCATATATATAATTTATAAGTTATGTAGGCCACTATTGGCATACATATCCCATAAAACTTCAAAAGAACATTTTCAATGAACTAGCGCAAAGATGCTATAATTAATGGATTATCTCCAAATTTATTTTGAATGAATCACATGTGTATTAGAAAGATTGCCTTCGATTAGGTACCCCGCCAGATTGAACCAACGTCCTACACGGTCGAGAATCCAGGCGTCCGAACTCACTACGATCCGATCGCTTTTGGCCAGTAGTTTGTCCGGATTATAATCTAACCAGATCGTCCAATCGTACCCTTTTTCTTGGGCCAACGTTCCCAGCAGGGTTTTGAGTCGGCCGCTATTGGAAACCGGCTGATCAAAGAGCCAGAGGACATTTCCGGCTTTGGCCTCCTTCAGAAATTCACCTACCAGGGTAAGGGCTTGCTCGGTTTGCTGTACTCTTTTGTAAGTGCCGTGGACTCCCGAAAGGTCGCGATAACATTCATCCAAACCTTTAAAAACATAGGCTCCGGAAAGTGCGCTTTCCAGGATGATCAATAGATTGAAGCCGTCAATGGCGATCTCCTGTCCTTTGAGTTCCGGAAGTGATAACCGACTTGATATTCGTTGTTGGATTTGTGCTTCTGAAGCACTCATTCCTTGCACCGCTTTCTGTTGTCTCACATTGAGTCGGTGTTTGTTACCCACCAATTGAAGCGAGGACTTTTCTGCATATCCTCTGGACAGCAGATAGTGCATGTCTGAAATGGCTTCTTTCAGTTTTTCCTGAACAGCTTCCGATCCAAACAACAGATCGTCTCTTCCTTCTTTTCCGCGGTTTCTTGGGTTGGGCATAGGGGAATGATTGAAGAAGTAAATTAAACAAAAAACCCTAAACTTTCGTTTCGGGTTTTAACGTGGTACCTCCGGGATTTTTAGGTCAAAGACCTAAGTTCCTTCGTTCCCTCATATGAAAATAGAAACCCAACAGCCTTTGGCTGTGAGTCTTTTATTTTTTACTCTTATTTTTTGAAGCTAACACTTCAAATATTCGCAAAAATAAAACCCTGAACATTCGTTCAGGGTTTCTGCTTTAAGTGGTACCTCCAGGAATCGAACCAGGGACACACGGATTTTCAGTCCGTTGCTCTACCAACTGAGCTAAGGTACCTCGCGTAAGCGGATGCAAATATAAATCTATTTTAAGGATTGCAAAACATAAACCTGAAAAAAATAAAAGATCCGCTTTTTCCAGGTTACTCAAAATTCTCATCTTAACTTCCTGCTTCCTGACTAACTCAATGATATAATGAGTGAATGTCTTAATGATTGAATGCTTTATCTCCTTTTAAGTAATTCTTGGTTCCTGGCTCCTGGTTCTTGATTCCAGTCTCCTGACTCCTGACTTCCAGCTTAACTCAATGATATAATGAGTAAATGAACTAGTGATTAAATGTTTTCATTGTGCAACACACCTTTCTCTATTCTCCATTCTTGCTTCCAGCTTCCCGCTTCCAACTTCCAACTTCTAGCTTCAGATTTTAGCTTCGTGCTTCCAGCTTCAAACCCGCAGCTCCCAACTCCTGACTCCTGACTTTCGACTTCTAACATCTAATATCTCAAATCTCCCATCTTCCATCTCCCATCCCGCATCTTTTAATACCTCATTAACAAACCCACGTTATTTCAAATTGTATTTTTAGCCCTTCACAATCGGATATGAATCTAATAATAGACGTAGGGAATACCTTCATTAAACTGGCTGTTTTTCAGCAAAACGAGCTGCTACACAAGGTAAATTCCACCTCAGAGGACTTTGTAAGTACCCTGGCTTCATTGCATGTGAGCTATCCAGAGATCCATTATGGAATTGTGTCTTCGGTAGGAGCCTTCTCCCAAACGCAGTTGAATATGTTGATGGCTACAGTACCCCTATTGATATTATCGCACGAAACCAATCTGCCTTTTACCAATGAGTACGCCACCCCAACCACCTTGGGAGTAGACCGAATTGCATTGGTGAGTGCTGCGGCCGCCCAATATCCAAAGGAGAATGTGTTGATTATAGATGCCGGGAGCTGCATTACCTACGATTTCCTAAACGCTGAGAATAGCTACTTGGGAGGAGCCATTTCTCCCGGAATTGAAATGCGCTATAAGGCCATGAACCATTATACGGCCAACCTTCCTTTGTTAGATACAGAAATACCGGAACATTTAATTGGAGACTCCACGAATAATTCCATGCATATAGGTGTTATCCTTGGGGTATTGAATGAGTTAGAGGGGTTTATCGATCGATACAACGAAAACTTTCCCGATTTAACAGTGATTTTAACAGGTGGTGATGCTCATTTTTTGCGAGATCGCATAAAAAATGACATCTTTGCCAACTCTAATTTTTTATTGGAAGGATTGAACCACATATTAGAAATTAACAAGGATTAATGTTGAAGCGAATATTTATAGTGATCATGCTGTTAACCGGAGGGTTGGCCATAGCACAGCAGGGAAGTACCTCTCCCTATTCATTTTTTGGAATTGGAGAGCTTAAATTTAGAGGTACTGTTGAAAACAGACTGATGGGTGGCCTGGGTGTTTATGGTGATAGTATCCATCTGAATATTCAAAATCCTGCTGCTATTTCCGGACTTCGGTTGGTCAATTATTCCATTGCGGGAAGTCACAAGTTCGACAGGCTGGAAACTTCCAGCGAATCTCAAAATGCAACCACCACGTCTTTAGATTATCTTGCCATTGGAATACCCATGGGTAAATTTGGTGCAAGCTTCGGATTGATACCTTTTACTTCTACCGGATATAAACTGCAGAGTGAAACCACCAATTCCCTAACACAATACGAAGGGACCGGGGGACTTAACAAAGCATTTTTTCAACTAGCGTATCAAATTACCTCTCAGTTGAGTATTGGGGTAGATGCCAATTATAACTTCGGAAATATAGAAAACGTAGCGAGCACTACCCAGGATGGCGTTCAATTTGGGACCCGAGAGACCAATAGGAGTGACCTTCTGGGGTTCAGTTATAATTTCGGGGCCATGTATAAGACGATGATCTCGGAGCAATTGGAGCTGGTGTCGTCTGTTACTTATACCCCCGAGACCGATTTCTCCTCCGAAAATTCGAGAGTTTTAGAAACGACTCTTACCCTGCCTTCAGGAACTATTACTCCCGTCGATAGTAGAGATATTGAGGTTTCGGACACCGATTTTACCTTTCCGTCCGAGCTTACCTTTGGTGCCGGTTTAGGGAAACCTAAAAAATGGTTTGTAGGAGGGGAGTATACTTCGCAAAAAACTAGTAATTTTACCAATAGAACCTTCGAACTGGAAAATGTGATATTTGAAGACGCATCTCGTTATAGTATTGGAGGTTTTTATATCCCAAATTATAACGCTCTGGGAAGCTACTGGAAAAGAGTAGTTTACCGTGGAGGCTTCCGTTTTGAAGAAACGGGAATAAACGTTAACGGAGAATCCATTAATGAGTTTGGCATATCTTTTGGAGTAGGAATACCTGTCGGCCGATTATTCTCAAATGTCAATCTCGGTTTTGAGTTTGGAAAAAGGGGAACAACCAATGCCGGTTTAGTAGAAGAAACCTTTTTTAATACCTTTATAAGCCTGTCTTTGAACGACAGATGGTTTGAAAAGAGATTATATGATTAATAAAATAAACACTACCACGATGAAAACGAAAGTTACTTTACTTCTAGCTGTTTTGGCTTTAACTTTTAGCGGAAAAACACTAGCGCAAATGGACGAATGTGTAACTACAGGGTCTCTGTTTGTTGAGCCTGCCAAGGCAAAGAACTATGAAGCTGCATTACCTCACTATGATAAGGTGGTAACCGAATGTCCTAAATATAGTCTTGCTGTGTATCAGTATGGAGAAAAAATGTTCAAGCATTTTGTAGAGAAAGGAGATAAGTCTAAAGTGGCGGCTTATGAAAAGAATTTTGACCTTATGTTGGCAAACTACCCTGCAAAGACCAAGGTAGGTAAGAACATGGCCAAAGTAGCCCAGTTGAAATACGACAACGGAATCGGAACCAAAGCGGAGCAGTTTGCCGCCTTCGACGCAGCCTATAAAAAGGACGAAAAGACCTTTACCAGTCCTAAGAGTTTATATACTTATTTCTCCTTGGCCAGAGATCTTTTCGATGGAGGAGAGAAGGATATTCAGGAAGTATTCGACCTATACGACATCGTTCAGGAAAAGATCAACAAAGAAGAAGGAAAGTATGCAGGGAAATTGTCGCAGTTGATAGACAAGGAAGAAGCAGGTACGGTACTTACGTCCAAAGAAAAGAAAAGATTAAAAGGATACGAAACCAATTTATCCAGCTATGGAAAGATTAGAGGTAGTATCGATACCAAATTAGGTGCAATTGCAGACTGTACGAACTTGATTCCATTATACCAAAAGCTTTGGGAGGAGAAGAAAACCGACGTACAGTGGTTGAAGAGCTCAGCTGGAAAGTTGAATGCCAAGGATTGTGATACGCCTTTATTCTTTCAAATGGTTCAGCAATTGCATAGCTTACAACCTTCTGCAGCTTCCGCTTTCTACTTAGGAAGATTGGCTGAAAAGGACGGAAAATCAAGTGACGCAATGGGCTACTATGAGCAGGCCGTTTCTTTGGAAAGCGATCCTAACCAAAAAGTAAAATACTATACGAGTATTGCCGAGAACTTCCGTAAGAAGGGAAGTTACGGTAAGGCGAGAAGCTTCTATAGAAAAGTATTGGAGATAAAGCCAAACGAAGGACGGGCTTACTTAAAGATCGCACAGATGTATTCTAAGAGTGCCAGTTCTTGTGGAAGTACACCATTTGAGAAGAGAGCCATGAACTGGCTGGCAGCGAATATGGCTGATAAGGCAGCAAGGGTAGATCCTTCTATCGCCTCTACAGCCCGATCTGCGGCAAGTAGTTATAGACAAAGGGCTCCCAGCAAGACAGATATCTTTAGCGCTGGGATGGCTGGTAAGTCGGTTTCCTTTGGATGCTGGGTTGGGGGAAGCGTAAGAGTTCCAAGCCTATAAGATGATAAAACACATTCATACAGTGAAAAGCGTGATGGTTATTGCAATAGCCGTCACGCTTTTTGCTTGTGAAGGAAATTATAAGAAGGTACGCGAGTTGAACCTTCAGGATAATCTGCCGGTAATGGAAACATTTGGTGGAAGGTCGGTATATACAGATTCCGGAAGGGTTGTCTCTATCATGAATACCGCACATTTTAAGGATTTCTCCAATTTTGATTTTACGTATCAAGAGTTTCCTCAGGGAGTGGAAGTACATTTTTTTGAAGATGGAGAAGAAAGCATCATTACTTCCGAATACGCAAGACGCTATCCTGAGACTGGTATTGTTGATCTCCGTAAGAATGTGGTGCTTACCACGGCAGATGGCAATGTGCTGGAAGCCCAGCAACTCTATTGGGATCAGGAAAATAAGTGGGTGTTTACCGATGAGCCGTATCGCATCACCTTCAATGACGGATCCTATAATGATGGGGCTCGTTTTGATGCAAACGAAGATTTTACCGTATTTTTATCCCGAAATAACGACGGAATTCAGATCGTCGATCAAAATCAAACCGAAGAACAAAATGAGCAGTAAGATCTATCAACTTTTTGAATACGCCTACATTGGCATGTTTATCCTTTCCGTCTATATGGTGGTGACCAATTGGGAAACCAACAGGGGGCAGTCCTACCTCTTTGGTTTTTTTGGCGTAGTGGCTATATTCATGTTCTTCTTCAAAAGAAGATTTCGTAAGAACCTGGAGAAACGAAATAGAGAGCAATAGGCTCGCATTTATACCGAAATTTGTACTTTTAACTTCAGTGATGCGATAAGGTTTCGCAAAATTTTTCCAGTTGAATCTCACCATAGTCATCATAATTGTCTCCTTGATTCTTTCTGCATTCTTCTCGGGAATGGAGATCGCCTTTGTTTCGGCCAATAAGATCCATATAGAGATCGAAAAGAAACAGAAAAATTTTCTGGCGCAGATCTTAAAACGCATTACCAGGCGTCCCTCTAAGTTCATTGCTACCATGCTGGTAGGTAACAATATTGCTTTGGTGGTGTATGGATTCTTTATGGGAGCCCTTTTAATGGAGTATATCGCCATGGAAGGTTTTATGAAGATCTTGGTGCATACCGTGATCTCTACCATAGTGATCTTGCTCACCGCAGAGTTTTTACCGAAGGTATTCTTTCAGATCTACGCGAACAGATTGCTCAAGTTCTTTGCGCTTCCCGCTTACATCTTTTACCTGCTTTTTTCTTTTATTTCTGAATTTGTTATTTGGATATCAGATCTGGTGCTCAAAATTTTTTTTAAGACCGAAGGAGATGCGGTACAGCTTAGTTTCAGTAAGGTAGAACTGGGGAATTATATCAGTGAACAGATAGATTCTATAGAGGAGAAGGACGAGATCGATACCGAAATTCAGATCTTTCAGAATGCGTTGGAATTTTCCGAAGTAAAGGCCAGGGAGGTTATGATCCCAAGAACCGAAGTGGTGGCCGTAGAGATCCATACCACTCCTAAAGAATTAGGCAAGCTCTTTACCGAAACCGGGTTTTCCAAGATATTGGTATACAACGAGAATATCGACGATATTTTAGGATATGTTCATTCCTTCGAGCTCTTTAAGAAACCCACTGTTCTAAAAAAAGTCCTGATGCCTGTTGTTTTCGTGCCGGAGACCATGCTGGCCAAGGATGTACTGAATGTGCTAACCCGAAAACGAAAGAGTATTGCTGTGGTAATCGATGAGTATGGCGGTACTTCCGGAATCATTACCGTAGAAGATATTATAGAAGAACTATTTGGAGAGATAGAAGATGAACACGATTCCGTTGCACTCACAGAAATCCAATTAGGAGATCAACACTACAGGTTCTCAGCCCGTCATGAAGTGGACTATCTCAACGAAACCTACAAATTGGATCTGCCGGAAAATGACGCCTATGAGACGTTGGGTGGTATGATCATGTTCTTCACAGAGGAAATTCCAAAGCCCGATGAAACGGTGGAAACCGAAGGGCATACGGTGAAAATTGTCGAGGTTTCCAATACCAAGATCGAACTGGTGGAAGTGAGAAGGAATCCACAAGATTAAAAATTCGATAAAACCCCTATTTTTTTAACGCGAACCTTTTTATAACTGCTTGGAAAATGGTATTTTCGCCCACCGATAAAAAGTGAATTTATCGCTTTTTAAGGAGGTAAATAGAAATATTTTCTGAAATACATAGATTAACAAAGTCCTTTGTAATGGTGATGAAGGGCGAATTATATTGAAAGATGGCAATATTAAACAGCATTCGTAAGAGAGGGATTTTCCTTATTGTGATTATAGCATTAGCACTCTTTGCATTTATCGTTAGTGACAGTCTTTTTAAAGGAGGGGGTAACCAGGATTTCCAGGATACCGTAGCTTCTATTAACGGGACCGATCTTTCCAGAGCAGATTTCATGGGCAAGGTTGAGGACTATCAAAGAACACTTGGGCCCAACTCAACACGAGCTCAGGCGGGTAACGTAATTTGGGAACGCGAACTGCGTAGTACCTTGATGCAGCAACAAGTAGACGAATTGGGGATGACCCTGAGTGAGGAACAGTTGAGTGAGACATTGAGTCAGGCGTTGGGGAATAACCCAACCTTTCAGGATGAAAATGGTTTCTACAGCGAAGCGGCTGTACAGGAGTACTTGAGAGCGATTAAAGGGAATGCCCAGGCCGAAAAGGATTGGCAGGATTACATAAAGAATACCGGACAAAGTATTCTTCAGAATAACTACTTGGACATGGTACGTGGTGGTTTGGCTTCTACTTTGGCCGAGGGAGAACAGCAGTATCGCTTCGAAAATGACAAGATCAATATTCAATACGTTTTCATTCCGTATACGAAGATAGCCGATGAGGATGTGGAAGTAAGTGAAGCCGAAATTGCTACATACATCAAAGAGAATCCGGAGCAATTCGAGGTAGAACCACAGGTAGATATTCAGTACGTATCCTACAAGGAGGAGCCATCTATTGAAGATATTCAGGCCAAGGAGGTTGAAATGACCACACTTATTGACAGCCTAAATGCCACTACCAACATTGAGCTTTTCGTGAATCGGGAATCTGAAAACAACTATATAGATCGTTGGTATTTCCAAAAAGACCTTCCGCCGTCATTGAAAGACACTATTTTAAGTGTAGGCGAAGGAAATGTATATGGTCCCTATAAAGTAGACAATACCTATAATATTACCAAGGTAGTTGAGAAGAAGCAATTGCCGGATTCTGTAAATGCAAGACATATTCTTATCCCAACCGGATTGAACAGAACAGATAGCGTTACGAGAACTAAAGAAATGGCTAAAGCTATGGCCGATAGCCTGTATAATGTGCTAAAATCGAACAAATCCAAGTTTGAGAGTTTTGTAACCCAATTCTCTTCCGATGCGGGAAGTATCGATAAAGGCGGTCACTATGACTGGTATCCTTACAACCAAATGGTGCCACCGTTTAGAGATTTTACATTCGAACAGCCGGTGGGTTCCCTGGGAGTAGTTGAATCTCAATTTGGATACCACATTATCGAAGTAGAAGGACAAAAGAACTTTCAGGATGTGATCAAAGTAGCTACGGTTACCCAGGATATCGATGCTTCGGAAAAAACCTTAAGCGATGTCTTCTCTCAGGCTGCGAAATTTGAAGAGTCTGTAAGAGCAGGAGATTTCAATGCAGTAGCAGAAGAAAATGGATTAACGGCAAATCCGGTGAATAAAATTGGGGCATTGGACGCAACCATTCCGGGAATTGGAAATGATCGCTCCATCATTAAGTGGGCCTTCGAAGAAGACACCAAGGTAGGTGACATCAAACGATTGAATGTAAACGATATGTATGTAATCGCGCAGCTTACCAGAAAGAATGATAAGAAGGCTTTGATGAGTATTGCAGAGTCCTCTGGAACGGTAACACCTATTCTTAGAAAGGACAAGAAAGCACAGAAGATCCGTGAATCGGTTAGTGGAACGACTCTTGAGGAAGTAGCGAGCAGTCAGAATGTTGCCGTGAAAAGCGCAAGCGCTTTAAACCGTGCCACACCTACAATTCCTGAGGCAGGAACAGAGCCGGCCGTTATTGGTGCTGCTTTTGGAAAGGCAGCAGGAGAAACCACCCAATTGATAGATGGAGATAACGGTGTATACATGGTAAAGGTGTTAGCCGTCAATAAAGCACCCGATGTGGAAAATTATGCTGTCTATGCCCAGCAGTTGGCAGGTGCCGCAGCCGGAGCCATTAACAACAGTGTATATCAGGCCCTAAAGAAGGCTGCCGATATTGAAGATAACAGAGCCAATTTCTACTAGTAGGAATTACATGGAAGATAACAACCCTCCGGAGCTATTGCGAAGGAGGGTTTTTTATGGAGTCATTTCTGAAAACGAAAGTACGGTGTGGTACCCCTTTTCTTTGAAGTAACTGGGGGTTTCTGAAGTACCTGTTGCCAATACAAAGTCACCGCCCCAGGCCCCTAAGCTCTTGACCATGCCTGGGTAGTCCGGAAAGAGCCTTGTCTTTACGGTTGGTATGTCAAGATAGGCCGAAAGGAGGGCCTCATGTTCCTCCAGTAAGGATTCGAATACCGAGAGTTGTGTACAACCCACGATCTTTTCTGTGATTTCCGAAAAGGGATCCAGGCTAATCGTTCGTAAGGCTTTAGCACTCTTATATCGCCGAATTCCTTCCTTACTGTCTTGTTTTTCATTGAGATGAACAAAATAGAGTTGTTCCTTGAAATTCCAGGGAAGAGATACAGGTTTTACCTTGGGATTGTTTTGGTTCCTTTGATATATAATGGGAGTGTCATTTTGTGCTGCGGCGATATCGTATCCGCTGCCACCAAAACTTTCGTTCAATAAGATGAAAGCATCTACATGGGCCCATTGGGCAATATTATTGATCAGGGTCGAAGAGCTCCCCAGTCCCCAATCTCTTGGAAAGTCTAGCTTCGTGGTAATATTCCAATGTTGATTGCTTTGCCAAAAGGATGGATTGAGTTCCTTTGCCTTTCTCAAAATGTTGGACAAAGTTTTCGACAAAGGATTATCCTCAGGGATGTGTTCTTGTCCAGGGCCTGTTACGGGCCTGAGATCTTGTGTGGAGAATGTTTCTTCGAACCAACAATTGCCCTGTTCGTCCAAGCTGGTCCATTGAATTGCATTGGAACCAGAAGCTCTTGCTACCATCGATTGTCCCAACTTAGTAGGAATGGCCAATGCCTTAGCTCCATCGAGAACTACATACTCTCCGGTTATTAATAGTTTTCCGTTGCTGTGAAAGGTGTAACTCAAAGGTTAATTTCTTAGCGTTTCTACAAACTCTGCTACCGCGCGATGTGATACCGCATTTTCTTGAAAATGTCCTACTGCTTTTTCCTTTTCTTCGGAAGTAGCCTCTAACTGATTCAATATATTCATAAGATGCATTTTCATATGCCCCTGCTGAATCCCCGTAGTGACTAAAGAACGCAAGGCAGCAAAATTTTGAGCCAGACCCGCCACAGCGACTATCTTCATGAGTTCTTTGGCATTTGGATTTTGCAATATGTTAAACGCCAGCTTGGTCATAGGATGAAGAGAGGTAAGTCCGCCAACGGTACCTAACGCCAGTGGAATTTCTATCCAAAAGGTGAGGATGTCTCCTTCAATTCGTGCGTGTGTAAGGCTTTCGTAATTTCCATTTTTTGAGGCGAAAGCATGTACGCCGGCCTCCACAGCCCGAAAATCATTTCCGGTTGCTAAAATGACCGCATCTATGCCGTTCATGATACCCTTGTTGTGCGTTACAGCACGTCTGGGCTCGGTTTCTGCTATTTGTACGGCTCTCACAAACTTTCTGGCGAACGTAGCGCCATCCATTCCGTTTTGATCCAGTTGAGATACAGGACAGGAAACCTGCGCCCGAACGAGACACTCAGGAACATAATTCGATAAAATACTCATGACCACCTCAGGGTATTGAGTAGAGCTTTTAAATGACTCGAAGTGGGTGGCTTCGGACTCAAAGGTCCGAGCCAGGGTCTCCAGGCAACTGTTGATAAAGTTAGCGCCCATAGCATCCTGGGTTTCAAAAGTGCAATGCAGCTGGAAAAATCCATCGAGTTGATGGGTCGAGTCTACCAGTTCAATATCGAGCAGACCACCCCCTCTTTTCTTCATATTGCGTTGAAGGTTGACAAGACTCCGTATCAAGGTTGGTTTTACCGTCTCAAAATAGGTAGTGAGTTCGCCCGCACTTCCGAAGAAATTAAAATATACCTGCCCGTTCTTAACGGTAGAGATCACTTGTGCGGTAAATCCGCCACGATCCAGCCAGAATTTCGCAGCGTTGCTCGCTGCTGCTACCACCGAACTCTCTTCGATAACCATGGGTAATGCATACAGCTTATCGTTGATCAAAAAATTGGGGGCGATCCCAAAAGGCAAGTAGTAGTTGGTAAGGGTGTTTTCAATGAAATCGTCGTGCAGTCTTTGCAGTTTTTCATTGGTATTCCAGTATTCTTTTAAGGTGGCAATGGCCGTTGGATCATTACTCAAGTAATTTTCTACCAACCACTGTATTTTCTCTTCTTTTGTCTTTTTTGAAAATCCGGAAACGGGGTAAGCCATTTTTTACACTATTAAAAAACAAATATAGCTATTCTACCCTAGCCTGTTGTGCTGAAGTTGCTAACAAAATGGTGGTATTTAACAGAAAAACCGTCGGTTTTTGATGAAAATTTAGTAAACTTGGCATAACAAAATTTTAACAGTTTGAAATAAGCCCGATCCGTCAAATAGTTAAAAGCATAAAAGGTTAGTGATAAATGATTATAACCTTGAAAACATTTATTAGCGATTAGATGAAAAGATTACTCCTCCTTGCAGCGCTTACGTTTTTTGTAACGGCAAGTTCTTCCCTTACGGCACAGCAAAAAGACATTTCACTAGAAGATATTTGGGGCGGCGAGTTCCGCACAGAACGACTGGACGCACTGCGATCCCTTAAAAATGGGAAAGAGTACGCGGTTTTAAATTACAACCGTGCTCAGAGAGCCTCTACCATAGATGTGTACGACTATAAAAGCGGCGCCAAGGTGCGTACGTTATTGAGTAGTTCCGATCTGGAAGACATTCCCTACATAATTTCTTATGAATTGAGTGAGGATGAGTCTAAGATTCTTATCGCAACCCAGCTGGAACAAGTGTTTAGACGTTCTTCCCTGGGAACCTATTATGTCTACGACTTACAAAGCAAGTCTCTGACATTACTTACAGAAAATAAAGTGCAGGAGCCTACCTTTAGTCCGGACGGCAGTATGATAGCCTATGGGTTTCAAAATAACCTTTATTATAAGGAACTTGCCACAGGAAAGGTGGTTCAGGTAACAACCGATGGTGTAAAGAACAAGATCATAAACGGTATCACAGACTGGGTGTATGAAGAGGAATTTGCCTTCGTGCGGGCATTCGATTGGAGCAAGGAAGGAACTCATCTGGCTTACATTCGATTCGATGAATCCAAGGTGCCGGAGTTTTCCATGGATATCTATGGGGAGGAATTGTACCAAACCCAACAGGTATTTAAATACCCTAAGGCAGGAGAGGCCAACGCCGACGTCTCCCTTCATTTATACGAACTGAACTCTGCTAAAACTTCCAAGGTCGATGTTTCCTTATTTAATAGCTATTACATCCCAAGGATCAAATGGACCAACGATAATGAGGTGTTGAGTGTTCAGCTAACCAACCGCCATCAAAATGCATTGGATCTTGTCTTTGTAAATGCGAGAACCAATGTCTCCGAATTGATCCTACAGGATAGGGATGAGGCCTATGTGGACGTTACGGATGATTTAACTTTCTTGAATGACAACAGTTTTATTTGGACCAGTGAAATGGATGGGTGGAACCACATCTATCATTACAGTAAGAAAGGAAAGTTGATCAACCAGGTGACTAAGGGTGATTGGGAAGTGACCAACTATTACGGATTCGATCCAAAGACGGGTCGCGTCTATTACCAAAGCACGGAAAATGGCAGCACCAACAGAGACGTATATTCCATTACAAATACCGGAAAGAACAAGGTACGTTTGAGCAAAGGGAATGGCAATAATAGTGGTTCCTTCAGTGCCGATTATACGTATTTTATCAATACGTTCTCCAATACGGAGACCCCTTATGTGTTTAGCTTACAGGAAGCGCTCACTGGAAATGAGGTACGAATGATCAAGGACAACAGCGTTCTGAAGACCAAGTTGGGTGGCTTTAAGATGTCCAAAAAGGAGTTTTCTACCATCAACATCAATGGGAACGAACTCAATATGTATATGATCAAACCGAAGGATTTCGATCCCAATAAGGAATATCCCTTGTTTATGTATCAATATTCCGGGCCTGGGTCGCAATCTGTATCCAATAGATGGAATGGTTCCAACGATTACTGGCATCAAATGTTAGCGCAGCAAGGGATTGTTGTGGCCTGCGTAGATGGAAGAGGAACTGGATTGAAAGGCCGGGACTTTAAGAAGGTAACCCAAAAAGAATTGGGGAAGTATGAAGTGGAAGACCAGATAGCTGCAGCCAAAGAATTGGGGAAACTCCCGTATATCGATGCAGATAGGATTGGAATCTGGGGCTGGAGCTACGGTGGCTTTATGTCTTCCAATTGTCTGTTCCAGGGAGCAGATACCTTCGCTATGGCTATTGCAGTGGCACCGGTAAGTAGTTGGAGGTTCTACGATACTATCTATACAGAACGCTATATGCAAACCCCTCAGGAGAATGCTTCGGGATATGACAATAACTCTCCCATTACCCATGTGGATAAACTAAAGGGGGATTTTCTTTTGGTACACGGAAGTGCAGACGATAACGTGCATGCGCAAAACACCATGCGCCTGGTGGAAGCCTTAGTGCAGGCCAATAAAGATTTCGACTGGCTGGTCTATCCGGATAAGAATCACGGGATCTATGGTGGGAATACCCGACTTCACTTGTACAACAAAATGACCAAATTTGTAAAGGAGTCTTTGGGAAAACCGGAAGTAACCCTTACGGAGGTAAAAGACTAAATATCAATATAATTATTAACTAACAACTTAATCATATGGAATTTAAATTTGGAGGTTCTGAAACGAATCAAAAGACAGTCTTGGGGCACCCATCGGGTCTCTTTGTTCTTTTCTTTACGGAAATGTGGGAGCGTTTTTCCTATTATGGAATGCGAGCCTTATTAGTACTTTTCTTAGTTTCGGCTATTCTCGATGGCGGTTGGGGATGGGAACGAGCAGATGCGCTGGTGTTATATGCATGGTATACAGGGCTCGTTTATATTACTCCAATTTTCGGTGGGCTCATTGCAGATAAAATCATGGGGTACAGAAATGCCGTGGTAGTAGGAGCATTATTGATGACTTTAGGTCACGCTTCAATGGCACTCGAAGTCACAGCGGATATGTTCTTTTATATTGGTCTTGGTCTGCTAATTATAGGTAATGGCTTGTTTAAGCCGAATATTTCTTCTATGGTTGGGCAGCTTTATAAAACCCAAGGGAAGGAAAAAGATGCCGGATATACGATCTTCTATATGGGGATTAACGCAGGGGCATTCTTGGGAATTCTCTTGTGCGGTTATATTGGAGAGAAAGTGGGCTGGCACTATGGATTTGGTTTAGCTGGAATCTTTATGTTCTTTGGAATGTTACAGTTCTATTTTGCTCAGAAAATATTTGCTAAGATTGGTTTATCTCCAAAGAAAATTGCCGACTTGGATGATGCGATTGAAGATTCCTTTGAAGATGCAAAAGATGCCATCGAAGATGTGGTTGACGATGCAAAACAATCGAAGATCACAAGAGATCGTCTAATTGTTATCGGAGTTTTTGCCTTCTTTACCATCTTCTTCTGGTGGGCATTTGAACAGGCGGGAGGTTCCATGACCATTTTTGCTGCAGACTATACCGATAGAGTATTGGTAGATAATGGAGCATTGGTTTTTAAGATTTTTAATACACTGCTTACGGTCATCCCTATGATTATAATTACTTGGGTACTGGCTCTCTTGTTTAAGCAGACATTTGCAAAGTATTCTCTTTCTAATATTCTTTTAGGGACGAGTTTTGTTATTATTTGGGGAATTGTTATTTGGATGCTAAGAAGAGAGTTTGTAGCAGATAGCGCAGAAGTTCCGGCCTCTTGGTTTGGTATTTTAAATTCCTTCTTCATTATCGCATTCGCACCTCTGTTTTCAAAAATTTGGCAAAGTAAGTTGAATCCGTCCGGACCCGTAAAATTTGCCATTGGATTGGTATTGCTGGGACTCGGATTTGCTATTCTGGCCTTTGGTTCCATGGGTATTCCATTAGGAGCAAAAACTGCTTCTGTTAGTATGATATTTCTTATTCTTGCCTACTTATTCCATACCCTTGGTGAACTCTGTATATCGCCGGTTGGACTTTCTTATGTTAGCAAGTTGGCCCCACTCAAACTGGTTGGGCTTATGTTTGGTGTTTGGTTTGTTGCCAATTTCATTGCGAATACCTTAGCTGGAGTTACCGGTAGCTTTATCGATCCTATAGTGGAAGAATATGGTATGAGTACGTTCTTCCTGATATTTACATTAGTGCCAATAGGAGCGGGTATTGTGATGCTGGCAATTAGTAGGACATTAGTTCGTATGATGCACGGAGTGCGTTAAAAACAATACAAACTGCTAAAAAACGTTCCCTTTGTGGAACGTTTTTTGTTATATTACAAGCTGTTAGAAACCAATAACATGAAAAATATACTACTTTTTGCCGCTTTGCTAGTGGTAGGAACGGCTTCAGCTCAGAAGATCAACTGGATGACCATGGAAGAAGCCCTGGCGGCTCAGGCCAAGAACCCCAAGAAGATCTTTGTCGATATGTATACGAACTGGTGCGGTCCCTGTAAGCTATTGGATCGAAACACCTTTAGTAATAAAGACCTCATTTCCTATATGAATAAAAACTTCTACGCCGTAAAGTTTAACGCCGAGGGAAACGATGTGGTGAAATATAAAACCCGTACGTTTACCAATCCCGGTTATGACCCGGCTAAAGCGATGCGACGCAATAGCCAGCATCAGTTTGCCAATCATATGGGAGTTCGGGCCTATCCCACGGTCTTATTCCTGGATACGGACGGCAGTCTTATTAATAGGGTAAAAGGCTACAAAACGGCTCAACAAATGGAGCTATATCTTAAACTTTTTGGGACAGAGTTGTGGAAAACCATCAATACCCAGGAAAGTTTTAACAATTACTACGAGAATTTCCAACCGGAATTCAGCAGTAAATAACACCCCAATTCTATGAAAAATGTACTACTTATGGCCTTGTTGCTCATGGTCGGGACAGTAACCGCCCAAAAGATCAACTGGATGACCATGGACGAAGCCCTGGCAGCTCAGGAAAAAACTCCAAAGAAGATATTTATGGATGTCTACACCGTATGGTGTGGCCCCTGTAAAATGATGGACCGAGATACCTTTAGTGACAAGAATGTCATTGAGTTTATCAATGAAAACTACTATGCGGTAAAATTTAATGCTGAAGGCCCAGAGGAGATCACTTATCAAGGATTTACCTACACCAATCCTAATTATCAACCGGCCAGAAAAGGCCGAAATGCAGTGCACTTTTTTGCAGATGCGCTCAAATTACAAGGATATCCCAGTATTGTATTTTTTGAAGAGGATGGTAAATTGATCCAGGCATTGGTCGGATATAGAAATCCGAAAGAGATCGAGATCTATCTAAAAATGATCGCAAACGATGATTATAAAGAGCTGACCACAGTGGAAGCCTGGGAATCTTATCAGGAGAACTTCAAAGGAACCTTTTAAACAGTAATTTCCTTAATTGAAAATATAGGCTCCCTTTTCGCCGGTATAGTGAAAGGGGAGTTTTCTTTTTTTACAGGTTTCCTTCCAACGCATTACATACGATCGATAATTACTGCCGTCGGCGATAATGAGTCGAGGCTTGAGGCTGTCTATAAGACGGTCCAGATGTACTTTTGGGCTATAACTTAGTATCACCACCGGATCTTCTATGAAAGGATATACGCCCAGGCTATCTAATCTTAGAATTGTATTCGAATGAAAAGTGAATAGATGGGGAAGGGAATGAGATCCCGAATTTCGAATTCTATTCCCTATCCTGTAGTCTTTGATGGGGTATTGATCACTTATGTCCAGGCTATCTGAAGTGTAAAGGGTTAAATTTCTTCCGTATTGATATCCAATCACACTGGTTCTGGAGCGATGAAATAAGATGAGTTCTTCTCTTGTGTTCTTTTTATTTTCAAATACGATACTTCCTAAGAACATCATGCCACAGCTTAAGGCGGTTAATAGCGTGTTGGCTTTGGGGCGTTGCCAAAAAATTACTATAGAGACGATCCATAGATAACTACCCATGGTTTGTAGGATGGAAAAGGAGATGTCTTCCAACAAAAAAATATCCTGTCCGGAAACCCATGCTATAAATTGATTGAGTGCCAGAATAATCCGATCATAGGCAAGGGCTATACCATCAGGCAGCATGTTGAAAGCCCCCAGGATTACCACAACCAGTCCGAAGCCTAATAAGAATGTAAGAAAAGGAAGCACTACCAGATTGGTAAGAAAGAACAAACCTGGAAACTGATGGAAATAATAAATGCTAAGAGGCGCAATTCCTAATTGCGCTGCGATAGTAACCGTGGTGATGCTCCAAAGTACCTTGTCGAGGTAATATTTGGGTTTATACAGTAGGTATAATTTGGGTTGGATCCAAAGGATAAAGAAAACCGCCAAATAACTGAGTTGAAAACCTACATGGAATAACCAATTTGGCCTAACAATGAGTAGGAAGAAAAACGATAGGAATAAGGTGTTAATGCTGTTGGTGGGTCGGTTTAGGAGTCCGCCAAAAGCGAAGAAGGAAAACATGGTAACAGCGCGTACCACGGAAGGAGACAGCCCGGTAAATATGGCATAGGACCACAAGCATATAAGGATCAATGCGGCCTGTAGTTGTTTTCCAAATGAAAAGTATTCCAGGGGTTTTAGTAGAAATGAGAACAGCAAGTAGAGAATCCCTACATGTAAGCCGGACACGGCTAGTATATGAAGGGCTCCTGCCGAAGCATAAGCCTGACGGAGTTCTGGAGCAATGTCCTTTCGTTGTCCCAGAACCAATGCCTGTATAATGGCTCTTTGTGAAGGCTGTATGGGGGAGCGCTCAAGTTTTGAAACGATGTGGTTTCGGATAGATTCGGAATAGCCTCTTAGCGTTCTTTTCCCTTGGACATGCTTGAGTATTTCATCTTGGGCGATACGAAGTTGACGATGTACTCCCTGATGTGCCAGGTACTGCTTGTAGTCGAACTGGTGTGGATTGAGTGTCGGGGATATGGGCGTAACTTTTGCGTATATAAAAAGAAGGTCGTCTATTTGAAAGAGTGGATTCACCGAATCTCTAGCCAAGCTAAGCAGTACCTTTCCTTGAGTGTTTTGTGAATTGAGTTGAACGACTTCAGCAAAGTATCTGGATTCATATCTATTTGGCTTTAACACCGTTGTGATCTTCAGTACGAGTTCTTCGGAAGTTTTTTCAGTTACATAATGACTGTAGTGGTTGGATATGGAATGGGGTCTTGCCAATTGATAGTTACACGCTCCTAACAGGAAAAACAATAGATAGGTTTTGATCCCGAAGAAAATACCTGGTCGCAGTTTTTTCCGTTCCCATGCCCACGTTATAAGGAGTAGGGAGAAACAGAGACCCAAACTCTTCAGAAGAACAAAAAGACTCGGTGAAACGGCATAGGCAAAGCCGACTCCTGCGGCAAAAGCCAGGGAGATTCGAATGACAGTAAAATTGATGAATTTCATTCCCTAGGGTGTTGTCTCGTTCGAGATCAACGGGGGAATGTTCTGTAAAATTAAGGAATTATATCACGCGTCTTACTTCCACGAAGGCATTCTTCCAATATTTTTCTTCCAGGGAGGAGACAATCACCCCTCGAGACGAGGTGGAATGGATAAATTTTATCACTCCTCTTTTATTCTCCACCACAAGTCCTACATGATTGATGACCCGTTTGTTCTTGTTGGTTTGAAAGAAGACCAGATCCCCTTCGGAGGTCTCATTTAACTTGATGCGAATTCCTTTGGTAGCCATTTCCCTGGAAATTCTCGGTAACGCTATATTTTCCTCTTTAAAGGAAGTGTACACCAATCCTGAACAGTCCATGCCGCGTTTGTCCGTTCCGCCAAATTTGTATCGGGTGCCTTCAAAGGTGCGTGCATGCTTTACTACTTTAGAGATCCTTTTGCTGGAAGCGGTGGTCGTGGGACTGCCAATTACAACGGTCTGTGAGGGTTTTCTGGAGGAGCCACAAGAGGCTAAAAGGCTTGTGAGTAAGGCAAGTAGTATGATTTTCTTCATAGAAAGACGTAGGTTAAGTGCTCTAAATTTAATAGATTTGGATCAAACCGAAAAATCGAATGTATTTTTTAAGAGTGATTCCTCACCCGAATTATTATGATACTCCGGACTTGTGGCAGTATTTTGTTGTTACCTGCATGCTGTTAGGTATGATCGTTTTATTCTATCTTCTGAAGTACTTTTTTTCAAAGCCATCGAAGGATAATGCTTTGGATTTTGATGAAGCAAATGTGGTAATTTCGCCTTTTCTTATTGAAGAGAATAGAAGAGGAGATTTGTCTCTTTCGGTTCGAAAATATAAGCTAGGATATAGGATAATTGCGATTGCACTTATCATCTTCTTTGTGGTTACTCCCTTATCCGAGCTATTTCCGAAGGAGTCATTGTACTATTTTAGCTGTATGTTCTAAAATAAGTTCGGCCGT
>JBCBDM010000022.1:0-28076 GCA_038529705.1 Bacteroidota bacterium | reverse complement strand
CAATTCAATGAAACGGCCGGGATTTAATCCTTTGTATTCTACGGTAGTAACTTCTGTCCAAACGTGGATTCTATTGGTCGCGTCTTGTTCAAATTCTCTCGCAATCCCATTTTGAAGGCCTTGTCCAAATCCCAAAAGAATAACTAGTATAAAGATTCCGAAGAAAACGGAGATCATGGTCAGCAGGGTGCGCAACCAATTCTTGCGAATGGTCTCAAATATTTCCTGCCAACGTTCAATACTAAACATTTGATACTTGTTTTGCTCTTACCTGATCTACCTTTATGTCATCGATAATTAGGCCATCCTTGAGATGCACGATACGCTTACACATATGGGCAATATCATCTTCATGGGTAACGGTGAGTATGGTCTTTCCTTCATCGTTGATCGCCTGGATGATCTCCATGACTTCATAGGAGGTCGTTGAATCCAGAGCACCTGTAGGCTCATCTGCTAGCAACACCTTAGGCTCACTAGCCAGGGCCCGGGCAATAGCTACTCTTTGCTTCTGCCCTCCCGATAACTGATTGGGCAGGTGATCGGCCCAGTCTGCCAATCCCACCTTTTCGAGATAATGCATGGCTTTTTGCATCCGAACATTTCTCTTCACCCCCTGGTAGTACAGTGGCATAGCCACATTGTCCAGGGCAGACTTGTAAGAGATCAAATTGAAGGACTGAAAGATAAAACCTAGAAATTGGTTCCTATATTTGGCAGCTACCTTCTCATTGAGATTCTTGATCTCCTTACCATCCAAATTATAGGTTCCCTGATCTGCCTCGTCCAACATTCCCAAAATATTCAGAAAAGTTGATTTTCCGGATCCGGAAGAACCCATAATGGCTACCATTTCGCCTTCGGCAACGGAGAAATCAATTCCCTTCAAAACATGAAGAGAGTTGGATCCCATTGTATAAGATTTATGTAAGTCTTTGATTTCTATCATAGGTAAAACATTGCGTTACAAAGTAAATACCTTTGCCGATTTATTTTGTAAAATTCATGTTAAGACTTACAGCGGTTGGTTCGTCAAAGTCTTTGATATAAGACTCGATTGATAGGGCAATGTTACAGTAGTTCCCGATTTAATTAATCGGTTCCCTGAACCTTTGCTTTCTTATACATCCGATAAATGAAATAACCCACTCCACCTATGAGAAGGTATGGAAAAAGCATTAGGTAAACGATACCGTTGTTGATGCCTTCGGCAGCGCTACCTCCGTCTTCACTTTCCAAAACCGCACGACACATGGCACATTGTGCGTCCGCTGGTAGGACCGAGAATCCAATGATAAGAATAAGAATGGTGATCTTCAATTTCATATTAATAGTAAGGGGATATCATAAGGTAAACGATCACACCCGTAATGGCCACATACAACCATATAGGAAAGGTGATCTTCGCAATCTTCTTGTGTTTTTCGTAATTGCCGGTCAAGGCTCTAACATATGTAACAAGCACGAAAGGGATAACTCCTATGGATAGTAAAATGTGAGTTAGTAATATAAATAAATACACATACCTCAACAGGCCTTCGCCTCCATAGGAAGTAGAGTCGGATGTCATATGATAGGCTACATACATAATAAGAAACAAAGCCGATAACACAATACACAATTTCATAATACGCTCATGCAGCTTTCTATTCCCTTTCTTTATTTGAACCACTGCAACTATCAATAGGATCGCGGTCAAGCCATTTATGGACGCATAGATAGGCGGTAAGAAGCCCATTCGTTCCACCCCGGGAATCTTAACAGAGAATAAAAGGGCAACCACAACAGGAACGGCAATGGATAAGATCCATATCCAAAGATTGTATTTTTTGGTTGAAACTGTTTCAGACATACTATTTCAAAAGTTTTTTAATATCCTCAATAAGCATTTGGATACCTTCCGCCTCCAAACCGTCGTAGTAAATTAAAGGGTTCCCATTTTCATCATAGCGAGAACGAATATTCCCTTCCTGATCGATCAAAGCAAAGAGCCCCGAATGTTCGAAGGTCTGACCCTCATCCATGCTCTCTCCCGCGTAGATATGGAATCCTTCATTCGCCAGCGTATATATGGCCTCTTTATTACCCGTAAGCATATGCCAGTTTGGATTCGTTACTTCATAGCTCTCTGCATACTTTTTCAATACCTCCGGAGTATCAAAATCGGGATTAATGGTAAATGAAGCGATCCCAAGATTCGGATTTCCGAAGAATTCGTTCTGAATCCTTACCATATTCCTATTCATAATAGGGCAAATATCCGGACAGGTAGTAAAGAAGAACTCCACCACATAGACCTTACCGCTGTAATCTTGGTTGGTAATAGTTTCGCCATGCTGATCGGTAAAGCTAAAGCTGGGAACCTGGGTACGTTCTTTCTTCGAATTTTCGATGTAGGCCAATCCGGAGCCTGAAAAGTTAGCTACAATCTTAGGCACCGCCCAAATTCCAAAGATCAAAATGACAAAGGAAATCCCCACATATGCATAACTGTTTTTTTTCATCTCATCTACTTAAGATTATTATCTCTGAATTCATCCTTTCTTTCTGCCTTATATTTTTTTAACTCCAAGCGATATTCAGCAAGGATCACTTTAACATCATCACTCATTTTATTATTGATCTCTGAATAGTCGCCCGCATTAAACCCAAATAGTTTTCCCACATCTTCATCGTCATCCCGACCTCTGAGGCTTCGTTCCTTATCTATAATAAAAACATAATCACTCGAAATATTGGCATCAAGAATATAATCTGTTTTAAGCGATTTGAACACACGCTGTATGGCTTGTTCAGATCCCACGGCAAAATGCCAGTTCTCCGGACTCTCTATTTCTTTCAATTTCTCCTTGAGATCCTCTGCTTGCGGTCGTTGGTCTTCGGTAATAAGGGTCACAAATTGAAATTCTTTGAACTGATAGTTCTTCTTGTAGATCTTGTGAGCCATATTAAAAGCATGTGCTTTTTTACCCTCCACATCACTTCCAAAAAAACTCAAAACCGTGATCTTATCTTCTAGCTGAAGACTATCCCCTTTTAAGTTATTAAACCCTGTCAATTCTGTAATGCCGTAAGACAGGGTCGGCAGTTTCACGAAATTATCCTTTCCGGAAGCAAAGAACAGATATACGGATATGGGCAGCAAAAAGAGAACCCCTAGGACAATAAACTTTTTTGTTTGCATGGGTTGAAATCTATTGCAAAAATACGACGCAAAGAAGGCATTACCAATCTTTAGCCGTTTAATTTAAGTTCTTTAACGCATAAAAAACCCTGCCAATTGGCAGGGTTTCCATATTGTTTGTAATTACATTAAAAGTCGAATTTAACGTAATTCTGCTTGTAGACTTCAAAGATGTAGTCTCCTTCTATCAATAGAATGAGGATCAAATAACAGATTAGGAAGACTGCCGTCCAAACCACAGACCTTCTCAAACCTTTGGTCTCATCTCGCTGGTGCATGAAATCCCAGGTGATATAATAGGCTTTTACCAGCGTTAGGATGATAAATATCCAATTCAGCCATTTCATGGCTAGGAATCTGTTTCCTGTAAGTGCTTCAGGTTTTACAATACCCAGGACTACTTCGATCGCTGTAACTACGCAAAGGAAGAAAAATACACCCCAGATCTTAGCCACATTCGATTTGAACTTCCAAAGCCCTCTAAAGATTTCTAATTTATGTTCGTGTGCCATTTTATATTTTTTTGCTGAATGCTTTCAGTATAAATTAAACCAGATAGAAGAAGGTAAATACAAATACCCAAACCAAATCTACGAAGTGCCAGTATAAACCAACTTTCTCTACCATTTCGTAACTCTTTCTACGCTCATAAGTCCCTATGATCACATTGAAGAAAATGATGATGTTGATCACTACCCCAGAGAATACGTGAAATCCGTGAAATCCTGTAATGAAGAAAAAGAAGTCGGCAAAAAGCGGATGCCCGTATTCGTTGCGGATCAAGTTCGCTCCTTCTACTACCAACTTACCGTCGTTGGTTAATTTTGCCACAGATTCTTCTCGAGAAAGCACAGTAGGCTCTCCATTCTCATCCAGGTATTGTGTTCTAATTAGAAGATTATCATTTGCCAGGAAACCCGCCTTCACTTCTTCGAAAGAATAGGTGGTCAATGTTTCGGGTTCGGTGTCATACCAAACTCCATTCTTTCTTTCGTGCGTAGCTCGTTCCGAGGGGATGTTCACAGCAAAATCTGCAAGAGCCACTCGCTCTCCTTCCGTGTCCAGGAATTGAAGGATTTTACCTCCCTTTGTCTCGACCGCACCGTAATCCCCTTTGATAAAAGTAGCCCATTCCCAAGCCTGAGAACCTACAAAAACAGCTCCCCCTATGATGGTAAAGAACATATACCATATCACTTTATTCTTCTGCATTTTGTGTCCCGCATCCACGGCAAGTACCATGGTCACCGAAGAAAAGATAAGCACCAAGGTCATAAAAGCCACATAGTACATGGGAGCTGGCACACCGTGCAAGAACGGAACGTGCGTAAACACCTCATCTGCTATGGGCCAGGCATCGATAAACTTGAATCTGGAAAATCCGTAAGAGGCAATAAATCCTGAAAAGGTCAAAGCATCCGATACGATGAAAAACCACATCATCATTTTGCCATAACTGGCATTGAGCGGGCGATTTCCTCCACCCCAGGTTTTTCCTTCAGTACCTGTTTTATCAACAGTAGCGTCCATACAAAGAGATTGGTTTAATTGAGTGCAAAAATAAGTATAATTTTCATCTCACAAAATAGAAAAACAAAAAGAGATAAATCCAAAGAATATCAATAAAATGCCAAAAAGTAGCAGCTAGTTCTATACCAAGGGTTTTCCCGTTATTATACTTCTGTTTATAATGATTATAAATTACGACTAAAAGTGAAATAAGGCCCGCAACCACGTGGGCTATGTGCACCACCACAATGAGATAAATGAAAGAGCCTTTGGCATTGGCCGTTTCACCGGTGAAATTGATCTTCATGACATTTACGATCTCATCAAAACCTAAAAATTGCAACCAAATAAAAACGACCCCCAGAACAAAGGTGCTTATGAGCAGAAGCATCCCCTGTTTTTGTTTTTCCTGTTGCACGGATTTCTTGGCGAAATGCATGGTAATACTGGACAAGATGATCACACCAAGGCTGATAAAAAATGCTTGAGGCAATTCCATCTCTTTTAACCAGTCCTTTCGAGTCATACTTACAATCCAGGAACTGGTAAAACCGGCAAAACTCATCCCTAAACTCACCATACCGAACCACAACATCATTTTCTTGGCACGACTATTTTTCAATTCTTCCGAACCTTGCGTATAATCCTTCATTATCTAATAAATTTATCGGCTACATATATAATTTGCAGCAATGTTATATAGCTTACGCTCACCAACATAAGTTGCCTCGCAGCCTTTTCTGTTTTCAACTTATAGAGTCTTACCGCATAGTAAATAAGCCAAATTCCCAAGCCCAGAATGAGTACCGCCGAAACAGGAGTTAGATAGAGTCTTCCGGTTACTCCCACTGCAGGAATTAGAGAGGCTAACACCGTCCAGATACAGTAGAGAATCACTTGAATAGCAGTTCCCTTATCTCTTTTCCCATTGGGCAACATAAAGAATCCACCTCGCTTATAATCTTCGAACAAGAACCACCCAATAGCCCAAAAATGGGGAAATTGCCAGAAGAATTGCACCATGAACAAGGTTCCTGGTTCAATACCGAAATCATTGGTTGCGGCCACCCAACCAAGCATAAAAGGAATGGCCCCGGGGAAAGCTCCAACAAAAACCGACAGTGGAGTTTTTGTTTTCAAAGGCGTGTATAAACTCACATACATAAAAATGGAAATAGCTCCAAACATTGCGGTCTGTGGGTTTATAAAGTAGAGGATCGCAATACCTGCCAGAGTCAAAACGCTAGCCAATATAAAAGCCGACGTAACACCCATCCTTCCTGCAGGTATGGGCCTATTCTTGGTTCTATCCATAAGCGCGTCCAAATCTTTTTCAATGATCTGGTTATACACATTGGATGCTCCCACCATACAATACCCTCCCAGGCAAAGCAACAGCAAAACTGTAAAGTCTATGGAATCCACTACCCCCAACAAGTATCCAGCCACTGAGGAAAACACAACGCTCACTGAGAGTCGCATTTTGGTGATTTCGGTAAAATTTCTAATTACCGAAAAGGGAAAGGATTGTGATTGAGTTGCAGGCAAGTTTCTCTTATTTTTTTAAGCGCTGCAAAGATACGTCACAAGGGCATGTTTCACAATATATATCTTATATTGTTGGCGCTGTATTGCACAATTTTAGTATTTTCAGCCTTTAACTAAAAAATTACAAAATGCGCATCGTACTTATTTTAATACTAACCCTCTTTACAGGTTCTTTATATATTCATGCTCAAGACGGTGATCAAAAAGAGGGAGCAACCAATTCCGGCCCTACGGCTACCATATCATTGCTCAAGATATCGGAACAGATGTATGTATTTAAGGGCAAAGGCGGTAATATAGGAGTTCATTTCGGAGATGATGGTGTGTTGATGATCGATAATCAATTTGCCAACGTAACTCCGGAGATCGTCAATCTGGTTGCCAGTTTTAGCGATAAGCCCATCCAATTCCTGGTCAACACGCATCACCACGGAGACCATACCGGCGGCAATAAGAATATGATCGCCAATGGAACCACTGTACTTTCGCATGAAAAAGCCCGGGAACGTATGGTAAGCAAGGAGAGGAAAGTCTACGATGAAGAATTCAAAAAAGAATATGATAGAGCCCTTGAAAAGTTCGGAGGTACTGAAGATCCGTCTGCCCAAAGGAATGCAAGAGAGAGTATGAAGAGCTACAAACCTTTTCAGGAAACACCAAATACCTATCCCATGATCACCTTCTCGGAGAATATGAACTTTCATTATAACGGAGAGGAAATAATGGTATTTCACCTGCACGATGCCCACACCGATGGTGATGCCCTGGTCTATTTTACCGAGAGCAATGTACTGCATACAGGCGATGTTTTCTTTAATGGGAGATACCCCTATATAGATATTAAGAATGGAGGAAACTATGACGGGTATATCGCTGCTTTAGCTAAAATTCTTATACTTGTGGACGGTGAAACCAAGATCATACCAGGACATGGAGACATAGGAAATAAGGGTGATGTTAAAGCACTTCACGATATGATGATCGCTGTTAAAAACAGTGTTGCCTTTCACTATTTATCTGGTAAATCCAAAGAGGAAATATTTGCCATGAAAGAGATTACAAAGCCTTATGATGACATGGGCTACGGGGATGCCTATATTAGTACCGAAAAGTGGCTGACTCTCATTTACGACATTACCAAGGCTAAATACGGCGATAGAACAGAAGAGAAAAAGAAGGGGTAGGACTTAAAAGTCGTTATACCAATTGAACAGATCTGTTCGTATTCCGAAATTCACCCAGGTGGTATTATTTTCGAAGACAGATGCTGTATCCAGATCGGGTTTAAAGTCCCGAAAAATAAGACTTCCATAGATTTTTAAATTAGTGGCCGGGTTGATCAAATATCCGGCCTGGAATTCGGTGTGAAAAAAATCCGTGGTATTTCCTTGCCCAAGGTCGTTCCCGTTATCCGCTACTCTGTTATCCTCGGTTCCGTAAATACTTCCACCATAGAAAAGGCTATCCTCGGTAGTATTGAATTCGAAACCACGCTTGGCAACAATCACCTTCAGGTCTCCAAAAATGCGTCCTTTCTGATACCGGGCAATTCCAATAAACTCTGAAAAGTTAGCCCCCAACGTATGCGCCATGGATTGATTGTTATGTCCATAATTAAGCACTACCGTGTTATGAGAGTACGTAAACGGGCGAACTCTGTTGTATTCCGCCTGAACATAAAGATTCTTAACCCCAAAGGCATCGTAGTACTTCGCTCCCAGCTGATACCCCGTCTTGTTCTTATAGCTGCCCTCCCCACCAAAAATATCTCCTGAGGAAAATTCGTCAATGATCAACTGAGCATAGGCATTTACTCTATTCGTGAATTTATATTTGGCACTCAAACCAATTAAGGCATTTCCACCTCTGGAACCCGTTGAGAACTCGATAGCGCGGTAGAAGATAACCGGATTGATATAATTAAAGTCGAAACCACGGTCATTGTCATTCTCCCAAATGACCGATTCGAAAAGTCCAACATTTAACCGTTTGGTTATATTATAGCTCAAATAATGATTGGCCATGAACTTGGTTCGAAAGGATCCGTCCGCGGTCACTTCAGAGCGCACATCCCGGAGGGACATCCAGGTATTGGTGTATTTCAACTTCCAGAAGGTAGTATTCACCTTAAAGAATGGATACGGACTTGCATTATCACTTAACAACAAGGAACGATACCCATCTCCAATAAAATTTTTTCCATGTCCTAGCTGAATATTAAAATGTTCTGAAGGCGTATAAGAAACATGACCCGTAGCAATGGGATAATCATAGGAATCCGACTTGAACCGCTTGGCAATACCTCGTCCCGGAATGATAGCCGGATTTCCACCGTCCGGGGCTCTCGCTTCGGCGAAACGATTGAAATAATCTGCGAATCGACCCTGACTTTCATAGATCACGGCAAAGAAGTTGAGCTTCTTTCCAATGCCTCCCTGGGTATAGACCAACCGGGTGTTATTATAGGTATCGATATCTGCGTCGGTATCCTTCCCTACCTGGAGATCCACCCCAGGATCCAACGTAAGCCAATAATCCTTTCCTTTTAAGGTCACCATATGTTCATTCCACCATTTACGGCCAAACCAGGAATTTCTTTCCCGGGATATCTTCTTATTTTCGGCAGCAAAATCGTAGTACTTATTCACCTCACTATATATAAAGGGTTTTTGAGCCGTATGACTATTGGTTCCTACCTGGTTCATCGCAGGGTCGAACAAACTATAATTGTGATGAGAGAGCGGAATATTGATCCCACTGCGATACTCGTCGTTTTCGTAGGGCCGCTTTTCAATAGCCTCGTATTCGGGATGCTCTTCAGCTCCTATTCTTTCTTCCGAAGTATCCTGAACCACACTCTTAGGGACTTCTTGCGAAAATTCGCCCAAGGGAATATTTAGAGCCATAGTGAATTGGGCATAGGTTGGTTTCCCGCTATAGGTGGCCGGCTGGATCTTTGGAAACTCAGAAAACACTTTCTGAATCTCTTCCTTTAATTCCTTGTAAACGGCATCTACATAGAGTACTTTAAAATTTCCCTCTCGATCCACTTCAAAAAAAACATTCATAACACCCTTATAATTCTCTTCCGATACGATCTCCGGAGATTTGAAATTAGCGTGGATCAATTCTCTCACCGTATTATTAAAGCACAATTCCAGGCCGTCGGCATCCACTTGTTCGCATTTGGAGAAAACAGGATATTTTTCGAAGGGATTTCCGCTTGTCTGCCCATAAGACGGGACCATAAAAAGGGCAAACAGGAAGAGAAGTACCACAAATTTCTTCATCGATAAAAGGGCGTTAATTTTCCCGAAAGATACGTTTTTTTGAAATGCCCTAATCCGAAAAGAAAAAACCCGCTTCAGAATAAAGCGGGTTTCCATTTTATTGCACCTGGAACAGGATTGGGACCGAGAAAATCACGTCTACCTCGGTATCTCCATGTTTACCTGGTTCCATTTCCGGTATTTTGGCAATTACTCGCTGTGCTTCAGCCTCCAGTTCGGGCATTTGGGCTCTTGCAAGAATATCCTTTACCTTTCCATCTCTCCCTACGGTAAATTGCACATTCACTCTATGCGTTTTTCCGCTTTCAAGCTCCGAGAACTTATCGGTATTGAATCTTCTGTTGATAAACTTATTGATCTTAGAAGACATACAGGCCTTTCGTTCTGCATTGTTTGTCAACGACTCACAGCCCGGAAAGATAGGAACAAATTGAACGGCATCGAACAATTTCGAACCTATTTCCTTCTTTGGAGGCGCAACCACGGTACCTCTGGCAGGTTGAATATTCGGCTTGATCTCGGCAGGAGGCACTTTAGCCTCGACTACATTTTTTTTGTTGTCCACAACCTTGAGCACATCGGTAAGCTTTTGCTGAACCACTCTTTGTTCAACTTTCTTTACTGGCTCTACCACAGGCTCCACCTTCGGCACTTCTAAAACATACGCCAGATCACGGGTTTCATCCAATTTCAATTCGCGTTCAGGTTCCATAGTGAAGTTGGGCGAAAGATTCCAGTCACTTTCCATGACCCAAATGGCCAATAGCAAACATACGGCAAGCCCTACTTGAAAGAACACGCCCGAGTTCCAGCGAATGTTAATTCGCTTTTTTTCCTCTCTTTTTGATAGTACCTTTGTTTTGGTACTATCCGCATTTTTAACAGATGGTAACATAGTGTTTATATTTAAGAGTTATAAGACTAAGTTACACAAGGGTTGTGCCAAAAAAGAATCGCCTCCCATTGGGAGGCGATTTATATATATAAAATCTAAATTTTAGTTCTCTACCTGGAACAGAATAGGTAAGGCATACAATACACCCACTGCTTTTCCACGTTGTCTACCCGGAGTCATTTTAGGCAAAGCTTTCACAACTTTGATAGCTTCCTGCTCTAAACGAGGGTGTGGTGCACGAGCTCTTACATTTACGATATTTCCGTTCTTATCGATCTTAAACTGAACGGAAATTCGTTGTCTTCCTTCCAAACCAAGATCGTTTGCCAACTCGGTATTGAATTTCTTCTGTACGAATTTCTGAACTTTCTCAGACATGCATTTTTTCTTCGCGTTGTTGTTTCCAGCGTTCTCACATCCGGGATACACAGGAACATTTTCGATAACTGCGAAAGGTACATCAGCAATTTCTTCTTCTTCTACTTCTTCAATCTCTTCAATCTCAACGATCTCCTCTTCCTGACTGGCTTCCGTAGACTCAATTATAGTTTCTTCCACTTCTTCCTCATCTTCAACTACCTCGATTACTTCCGGTGCTGGCGGTGGTGGCGGTGGTGGCGGTGGCGGTGTTAATTGCTGAGTAATTGGGATTTCTTCATCAAGATCATCTCCAACATCTAATATATCACCAGCCAGATTATCTTTATCATAGGTTTTCCACTCGACTGCCGTCAATGAAATGGCAAGCATTAAAGCTAAACCTGCCAACAGGAATATATTACTCCACCTGTTCAGATCTGCTTTTGGGTTTTTTTTCGGTTCCATAATTGAGAATTTATATTGTTGCTAAAATATGTAAAATGAATTGTTTTTTAAAACGAAAATCAATTTTTCGGAATAAATACTTTTTTAACTCGATTAAATACAATCCATCCCAGAAGAATACCGGTTGTATTGGCTACCACATCCCATACATCTGCTGTTCTCGATACAAAAAACATTCCTTGTAATACCTCAATTACTATGCCATAAATAAAGGCGAAAATGAGTATGCGAAAGCCCCTTAACCTTCCCGAAGTTGTCCTAAGCAGGTCGAACAACAGCCATATTAAAACAAGCAATACAAAGATTAGCACATGTCCTATCTTATCAAAAGAAGGCATATCCACTTTGGGCATATGAGTGAACGGAAAAAGTAAGAGAAAGGTAATGATGGAGGTGTAAACGATCCCTCCATACTTCAGGGTATTAGGCCCCAATAACTTCCTTATAGCCTGCATCATCGAGAAGTCCATCGAGTTCATCTGTATTGGCGATCTTTATCTTGATCATCCATCCCTCGCCATAAGGGTCGCTATTTACCTTCTCAGGTTCAGACTCCAAGCTGTCATTAAATTCAATAATCTCGCCCGAAATAGGCATAAACAGATCGGAAACCGTCTTCACTGCCTCAACGGTTCCAAAGACCTCTTCCTGATCCAGAGTTTCATCCAAAGTCTCCACTTCAACATATACGATATCTCCTAATTCACCCTGGGCGAAATCCGTAATTCCAACGGTGGCGACATCTCCATCTATAGCGATCCATTCATGATCCTTAGTATATTTTAGGTTGGAAGGTATATTCATGGTTATTCAAATTATTAAGTTGTATTATTTAGTTTCCAAAGTTGTAACGTAGTGTTAGACCACTTCGTATGGTCGTCTGAGGGAAGGCCGTAGAAATCGCATACTCAGAGAAGGTATGATCATAATAGAACAAGGCGGTTAGATTCTTGCTCAAGGCATAATCTGCCGTAAACTGGATTCCGTATATGGTCTGCCCGGCTGTAGTTTGGTTATTGTTGATATCCAAATATCGAATAATCGTTTTATTATCCCTTCTGGATACATCCAGCTTAAAGTTAAGGTCACTGGTAATCACCTTCTTCTTTCCACCGAAATTGGTACTTATCTTCAAGTCCTTTACCCGATATCCTAACCCAAGGACGATCTCATCCCCCTTGATCTCAGTTAGTAAATTATTAGCAAAACTTAAGGAAAGTGCACGGTCTTTTCTATACTCTGCCAGAATCTTGACCGAATTCTGCATCTCAAAATCTAATCGTACCAATGGAGAGAATTGCTCCGTTAAGTTTACATTGCTCAGGAAAGTTTCACTTTTAAAGTTTCCTGCCTGATCAAGCGCAGTAGGATCATTCCTGTCAAAATCAAGGTTTGTTTGAAATTGATTCACTGTATAGGACGAGCGATATCCATGCTGAATGGAGAAACGCTTAAAGTTCTTCTTAAACCATTTAATGTTCATCAAACCTGTATACTTCAGATCCCAGTTAGGCAACGGAATATCCCTGAAAATACCGGTCTTCTCCTTGGATGCGTCGTTTCCTTTGTAAGCCGCCAGAAACGCAGGTAATAGTACATTTTGAGCGGTTTTACCAAATCCTACCGGGAAACCTTCTTCGTCTCTGGCAAAATTGGGAGTTCCGTAAAATTCTTCTGCGAGTCTGTTCGCAATCACAAGACGGTTGCTTCGGAAGTCGTTAAAGGCCTCACTGTTATTTTCATCACTACTTCCAAAAGCAGTTTTGATCAGTACCGTAGTAATATTGAAGTTTCCAAATGTATTGGGCGTAAGCGAACGATACAAATCATTTTCTACAATATAGTTTTCGGCATAGTTTTCAGAATAGATTCTGCTACCGTTGATATCGATCTTAAGGTCCGGAATAAGCTCCAGATTCACCTGTGCATCCAATTGCCTACTCTCCACCTCGGTATATTGTTCATTGAATTCCGGATAAAGGGTCAACCAGCCTTTTCTAGCCGCCAGATCACGAATTTCCGCCTGACTACCAAATACAAATCCTGTGGTAGGCTTTAAGGAACCGGCAAATCCTATGGACTGAGTATATCCCGGAAGGAAAATACCATTATTCTCCAGGTAATTAAATTGAATCTTCTTGATGGAAGTGGCCAGGCCGATAAGAGTATTTAAGGCTTTGTCCCCTCCACTTAGGGAAGAACCCCCTTGTTGTCCAGCACCACCGCGATTATTTCCTCCACGTAGTGCACCGCCTCGTTTAGCTAACTCGGTCTTACTTGCGTTTTCGTTCCCACCCTTTTGTCCTTTCGTATTTCCACCATCACCGGCTTTTCCACCACCAGGTCCTCCTTCATTTCCGGCTCCTCCTCGATTTCTGCGCTTGCTCTTTTTGATCTTCGTCAATCCAATGTAGCGGTAGAAGCTGTTCATATCCAAAGTAGAATTGATACGATGCGTACTGGCATTCTGAATCGAATTCCCTAAATTAAAGGTTTCCACACTACCATCGGGTTGAGGGATCTGAACATTGTTAAATAAGTCACTACCATCCTGCCACTGATAATCTCCCTGATAGGAATAGGTGGCTCGTATCCATTTCAGGAAAGGGAATTTAGCCGTAGGAAGATCATAATTCAGTTGCAACGATTGCATATGTCTGTTGGGATCTCCTACATCCCAAAAACCATCCCAAACCCCTATGGAATTATCTACAACACCGTCGTTGATATAGTTATTTATGATACGATTATTGGCTGCGTTGAAGTTAAAGCGAAGAGACTTGGTCAAATTATAATTTAGGGTATACTGCCAGTCGAATAAGAAATTACGCTGAAACAACGTTGGAATTCCAATATTTCCTGGCAATAAGTTCAACTCTCGGAACTTTTGCTCATTGTATTGTCGTACAATGTTAGAGCTCACCGAAATATTGGTTGGCAATGGATTAAAATTCAAGTCCTTTAAGAACTGCCAATATTTTCCAGTAAAAAGTGAATCGTTCTTCTTGAACGGCTCAATGGGCTTCTGCACAAAGTTATAATTATAGGTTCCTCCCAGGCGCACATTCTGATCAAGAGATTCCTCAATTTCAAAGTCACTATGATCAATCTGATTATAGGAATAGGAAAATGTGAAATTCTCTATATCGTAAGGCATGGGTTTGGCATCTCCGGTCCGGTCCTTTCTAACTCCAATAAAATTGATACTCTGCCTTTTGGTATAATTGATCGATTGGTTTTCAATTCGGTCTCTTTCTTCGCCGGTTGCCGCATTATCCAGACGTTCTTGTAATTCGATATCCTGGAATTCAGGATCGTATTTTGGTGTGACGGTCTCTTCGCCTATTCCGTAATTGAACGGCAATTGAATTCCCCATTTCTTTGGAAGCATTTGTCCCAAATTCACATTGGTCACCACATCGTATTGCTCAACATCTTCTAAACTTCGTTGGTTCGGGCCTTGTTCAATAGAACCAAAGCCAATGGTGCTCTTTCTTCCCGTAGCACTCACATTAGCGAAGTCTGCTAAGTTAGCGTCCATATTGGCCACGGCCGCCCAACCTCCTTTATTATCCAGTTCGGATAATCTCAATTCGTTGAACCAGGCTTCTCCACAGACCTCTGTCGTCGCCTTATTTCTAAGCCCAAGCATCACCACTCGTACATTACCGAAACTAGGATTTCCTTTGATCCCGAAGCGATAATTTTCATTGGCATTAATGGTCCCTGCATCTGCATAGGTAATCCCGGTGATGGGATCCGGATCGCTCAAACCTTCTCTACTCCCCAGGGCCAATGTTTTTAACTGCTGAAGGGCTTCCAAAGGAAGGTCAAGCCTATTCTCGGCAGGCCAGACGACCTCAGCATCAGAATCGGACGGATTCGGAAGATTTGGAGACACGACCAGAGGCCATTCCACCTCATAGAAACTGGTATTAAGGTCGGTACCCAAACGTATAAACGCTGCTAATTGACCATCCCCCAGGGAGGTCTGATCCTCCAGAGACTCCACGTGCATAAACATTTCCAGGTTCTTGTACTGTCTCATGTCTACATTGAAGTTCTTATATACCGCGCGCGCATCATCCTGCTCCAATCCACATACTCGGAGTGCCAGGGATTGTTCGTCCTGGCGAATAATATTGTTATTGTTATTCAACTCTTCACGGAACACTCCGGGAGGAATTACATAATTACTATTCTGGATCACACCCACCGCTTCGTTTTCAAAAGTAGTATCATCCATAGAGTTATCTTCCCCTGTTACATCCAAAGACTCCAGGTAGCGTCGATAATCTCCTCTAAACAATTCCATGGTTCCAAAGCGAAGTACGGTTTCTTGCTGGAACTCTGAAAGGTACATTCTCATGAAGCGCACCGACCTAAAATCTGAAATTCCATTCACAGCATTGTCGAACTCACTCAAAGGAATCCTGAACTGAATCCAACGTACCGGAATATCACGATTGTCCTGAGTGGTTACTGTGATCTCTTTTACGTCGGTTATAAATTTTCCGTTCTCCTGATTCATTCCGGGTACCACATCTATCTCATATTCGAAATAGCTATCCACTGTATTCATCGTATTATCGCGGTTAATATCCTCAATATCAGGTTGTGCAGTATTACCACGATTGGTGTTCGTCACTGTTTCGGGTGAATTCCCCTGGGTTCCGTTAAACAATCGATATCGATCTAAAATATTCCCTTCTGCCTGTAGAAAGTACTGGTAGTTATCCTGAGCCGGATCTGCCAAGCCCTGAAACCTGGAAACCACGGTATTCACCGCAGGACTTGGATCCGATGCTTCCTGGGCATCTAACTCACCATCCAAGCCCGCATCCTGATTGGTTCTTGCATCTCCTGTAGAACTAAATGTATACACCAGGGACTGTTGCGTTGGAATTTTACCCCAGGCCGTTTCAAAAGTATTTAAGGTACCTCCATCTTCCGGAAGTCCGTTCTCATATTGTTTCCGACCGTCCTTTAAAACATCTTCGGAAATATTCCCCAGGTTAAAAGTAAGTTTCCCTCCCGGATTGTTCTCATTTTCCTCATAGATGAAGGGATCCATCAACCAAAATTGAATATACTCCACGTTGGACCTTTCAAAATCTGTCGTGGTCAACTGTCTCGAAATCCCTGCAAACTTCTCTTCCGGATTTTGCAAGACGTTGGGAGCATTCGCCACATCACTGTTTGAATCTGTACTACGCCAGTTATAAGGTCCTCGTTCATCCGGATAATAAGAGAGATCCAAGGTAAACAAGGCCTGCGTTTGGCCCTGAATAATATCCTGGTCGGGGAAAATTTCGTTTCTAAACACACGTCTGGTAAACGGAGAAGAAAGGTCTTCATCGTTAATTCCCTCAGGGCGCTGACTGCTGTAGAAAACCGGATCGATGGTATACCAGTTTAACAGGGCTCTTCTATCATTATATCGTAAGTCATTATTTCCAAACTCACCTCCCAGTCCAATGGGCGAACTAGATAAAAACCAGGTAAGTGGAGAGCTAATATCAATGGCGGTTTGAGCCGCTTCGAAGTCGTCCACATAAGCCGTTACTCTACCGTTGAAATCTGAAACTTTCGGAGCGCCTGGAAGTAAATAGGCAAATTCACCTCTTACCGAGATATTCGATGCCACATCGGTATCGATATTGGGTAGTTTGTTCACCAATCGGGTAAGGAATGGGACTTCCGTTGAGTAGTTGGCGTTAAAGCCGAACATGGTATTGTTGATGGGTTCATTCTGAAATGCCGACTTCTGGGTAAGCGGTCTTTCGTTCAAATTGAGATAAGTACCTCCAATTTGTAATTTATCACTGAATCTGTGCTGAACATCAACTCCTGTAAAGCGCTTGGTCTGCTGTCCGAAGAGCGTGTTGTTTTCCGTTGAAATATTAATGGGTGTATTGGAGTTCAATAAGGCAGGATCCAGGATTTGCACACGCCCTAACTGATAATTTACGGTATAATCTACTCCTTCCACCAGCGTTCTCCCTCCAGCTGTTACGGTCACAGACCCTTGCGGAATGTTGAAGGCTCCAATAGGAATTCCATCGGCCCCTGTGGATTTATAAGATCCTCTCAGCTGAAATTTATTCTTATCGCTATCTTCTTGTTCCGCCTGTATTTTGGTGGAACGATACATGGTTCGGAAGACATATTTCTCCTGGTTGGCATTATAAGTAGTGGGAATATCGTAGATCTGCGGTTCGCCATTGGGTGGGGTAGGTAGTTTCAATTCATTAAAGAGATACTCCCCAAACGGTTCTACAGTCGTGAAAATAATGCGTCCATTCTGCTGATCTACGGTGATTCCCGGATAAAAATCGAAGAAACCATCTCCTCCTTGTTGCGGGTCGTTGTTAAAATTCAATTTGTCCAAATTGAAAACACGTAAAAGCGTAGCGTCGTTGATATCCACAGGATCAAGATCTCCTGCCACAGGTTCCGGAAATGGCGTTCCTTCTACAGGGATAATATAGTTCAAAGGCGAAGGATCCGTGTAAAGGATATTTAACCTGAAGTCTTCCTGTTCTAATTGAAAGGCGCCAATAGGATAGATGTTCTTCATCATGATATCCCAAACAGGCTCATTTACGTTGGTAATATTACTCTTGAGGAGTTTCACGATAAGATTCTGCGATATCCCCTGTTCGCCTTCACCTCCCTGACCTCCTTGACCTCCTTGTTGTCCTCCCTGGCCATTATTGAATTCTCCTGTATTTGCCTCAACACCATCCGTCGAAAATTCTCCAACCTGAAATACCTGTCCGTTCACCGTAAACTGAAAGGCTACTCCCAACACTTCATCGTTGTTCAAACGCTGATTCAAAGAGATATATCCCAATTGGGAGTTCAACGAATATTCATTGGGCTGAAGTTTTCTCGCATTCTCAAGGGTTACGTAATCGATCCCATCATTCACAGTAACTCCGCTAAATCCTTGTTGTACGGTCGCTATATCCCGGATGGCTTCGTTTAAGATGGTCTGTTCGCCGGGATTATCAATTCCGAAAGGATTGAAATCGTTATTGCTGTTGTCCGGGAAGGAATTCGGAGGTTTGTTAATAAAACCTCCGGGAACCACAGTTAAACCAATATTGGTCGGTTCGGATTCTCCAATATCCTGTAAAGCGATAATGTTCCGTACATCATTGGTGGTGGTGTTTCGGTTAGTGATCCAAACTTCAGCTCTTGTGATTTGAACATTGGAATTGATGAACGGATACTGGGTCAACACACGATCATAATTATCTCTAAAGTAATGTGCCAGGAAAAAGTGTCTATTCTCGTCATAATCCAGAGCAAACAATTCGAAATCGGTGATCGTAGCTCCCCCTTCTGCGGTTACAGATCGGGTTTCCGAACGTTGTTCTGAGAATACCCCAGTGATGGTCGTCTTACCGAACTGTAATTCGGTCTTCACCCCAAAAAGACTTTGTGCTCCTTGAATCAAGGAGCTATTGAGTGGCATGCTCACATTACCCACTTCTATCTTCTGGATAATATCATCCTCGGTGGGGGTATATTCCAATTTGATCACATTCTGGAAATCGAAGGTGGACTGAGTATCGTAGTTGGCCGTTACCGTAAGTCGTTCCCCAACTTTACCCAATAGGCTCAGACTAATTCTCTGTGCAAAATCGAAAGAAATGTTACTTCGGTTACGTGGCGAAAAAGCCGGGTTATCCTGCTTGGTAAATAGTATCCCCAGGTCCATTTCTACGGTACCTTGTGGAATAACTTCAATAGTATTTCCTCCAAATACACTTTCAAAAAAACTAGAGTTGACATAAAAAGTGGGCAATAAGTTCTTTTGTGCCTCTTCCGAGCCTTCTTTGCGGCCATCGGCCGCATCGATCTTTTCTTTGAAATAGGATTTCATCTGCTCCTTAAGAACTAGATCCTGATACTCTTCGGGCGTAAGGATCACAGGATAGGAAATATTGAAATCCCCCAGGGTTCTGGTAAGAATGTATCTTTCGGTAACGGGGTCATAGGTATACAAATTCTGGATGGAAGTAGGATCCGGAAGGTCCATCCTACCCATAACAGATCCTGTCGCTGTAGAATCTTGGGCGAACATCTTTGCTCCCCCTAACAATAAAACCCCAAATAATATAAGTTTAGCTAAGCTATTGAAATAGTAATTTTTTGCGCCCAATTGTTACAAATTTTTTAAAGCTTCTTTAATAATGGTTTCAACGGTGGCTTGCGGGTCATTTTTTATCACTGCATCGCAAGCTTTTTCTGCCTGTTTCCTTGCAAACCCAAGTGTCTCCAAAGCTGATAACGCTTCATTCTTATTCGTATTGCTCGAAACCGTAGAAACATCCTCCAAACCATATACTTTTAAGATCTTATCCTTTATGTCCAAAACCACCCTTTGAGCCGTTTTCGCACCAATTCCTTTTACAGATTGAATGGTAGCAACGTCCTCACTGGCGATGGCTTCCTGAACTTGTTTTGGAGAAAGTGAAGACAGCATCGTTCTGGCCGTACTTGCACCCACCCCTGAAACTGAAATCAATAACCTGAAAATCTCACGTTCCATAACACTGCAAAAGCCATACAAAGTATGGGCATCTTCTCGGACTTGTAGGTGCGTGAACAACTTAACATTTTCCGTGTTGGGGAGTTGTGAAAATGTGTGAAGCGAAATGTTTAAAAAATAACCCACACCATTACAATCAATTACAATGTCGGTTGGGTTTTTTTCTACTAATCTGCCCTGTATATGGGTAATCATTCGCTACTGTCAGGTTATTGGCCCAAATATAGTATAATTATTTGCATCTGCTACAATTATAATAAGGCGAAAATCAACCCTCTACTTTTTGGTTTTCTGCTTCTTTTCTTCTTTCTCTCTCTTCTCTTTTTGTTGGGCATCTACCACGGCTATGGCTGTCATATTTACCATTTCTTCGACCTTGGCGCCTAACTGTAAAATGTGAACTGGTTTTTTCATTCCCAGCATAATTGGCCCAATAGACTCCACACCTTTCTGCTCTTTCAACATTTTATAATTGCTGTTAGCCGAATCCAGATTAGGGAAGATCAAAGCATTGACCTTATTCCCTGCTAGTTTAGAGAAAGGAAATTTACTTTCCAGCATTTCCTTGTTCAAAGCAAAATCTGTTTGTAATTCTCCATCCACTATCATATCCGGATGCCATTTATGGAGCCACTTGACCGCCTCTCTCACCTTGGCTGCATGAGGATCCTTTGACGACCCAAAGTTGGCGTATGAGATCATGGCGATGACAGGTGTAAGCCCGAACATCTTGACCGTATAATTGGTCATTTGAGCAATATTGGCTAATTCCTTGGCCGTTGGGTCTATGTTAATAGAGCTATCTGAAATGAAAATAGGCCCCTTACTTGTAAGCATCAGGTTGGTGGTAGCTACCTTGTCCACGCCGTCAAATTTTCCAATCGTCTCAAGTACCGGGCGCAAGACTGTGGGATAGGCACGAGCATATCCGGAGATCATTCCGTCGGCATCACCCTCATTAACCATCATGGCTGCAAAATAATTGCGTTCGCGCATCAAACGTTCTGCATCGTACAAGGTAACTCCGTTTCGCTTACGTCTCAGCCAGTACTGCTTTGCATATTGTTTCAAATTCTCGAGTTGCTCATCACTTTTGGGATCGATGATCTCCACATCGGATTCAAATTCGAGTTCTTTCATTAACTCCTCAATGACCGTCTTCCTCCCCAGAAGTATGGGAACTGCCACTCCTTCTTCATGAACGATCTGTGCCGCCTTTAAAACGTCTAGATGATCCGCTTCTGCAAAAACAATTCGTTTTGGATTGGTTCGCGCTCGATCCATCAAAAGACGAGTGATTTTATTGTCACTTCCCATTCTTTCCAATAGCTCGTCCGAATATTTATTCCAGTCCTTAATGGGTTCGGTTGCCACACCGCTTTCCATAGCAGCTTTGGCAACGGCTGGAGGAATCTTGGCAATTAACCTTGGATCAAAGGGTTTGGGAATGATATAATCTTTCCCGAAGGTGAGCTTTGTTTCCCCATAGGCAATATTCACCTGCTCGGGAACTGGCTCTTTGGCCAGATCGGCCAGGGCCTTAACAGCAGCCATTTTCATAGCTTCGTTGATCTTTGTGGATCGCACATCCAGGGCTCCTCGGAAGATGAAGGGAAAGCCCAGTACATTATTCACCTGATTGGGGTGATCACTTCTTCCCGTTGCCATAATGATATCATCACGGGTTTTAATGGCGAGACTGTAATTGATTTCCGGATCCGGATTGGCCATAGCGAACACGATAGGGTTCTTTGCCATCGATTTGAGCATATCCGGACTTACAATATCTGCAATAGAGAGCCCTACAAAGACATCTGCACTCTTCATAGCCTCATCCAGTGTGTCTATTTTCCTGGCCGTAGCGAATTCCCCTTTTTCAGGAGAAAGATTTTCGCGATCCTTTCTAATGACTCCTTTACTGTCTAACATCACGATGTTTTCCGATCGAGCCCCACAAGCCTTGTACAGGCGCGTACAGGATACAGCTGCGGCACCAGCACCGCTAATTACGATCTTAACTTTGGAAATATCCTTCCCCGCTATTTCCAAAGCATTGAGCAGGGCAGCAGCCGATATAATGGCAGTTCCATGTTGGTCGTCATGCATCACAGGGATATCCAATTCGTCGCGCAATCGTCTCTCTATTTCGAAAGCCTCGGGGGACTTTATATCCTCCAGATTGATCCCCCCAAACGTAGGAGCAATATTCTTCACCGTGGCAATAAATTCTTCAATATCCTCTGTATCTACTTCTATATCGAATACGTCTATATCGGCAAAGATTTTAAACAACAAACCCTTACCTTCCATTACAGGTTTGGAAGCCTCAGGACCTATATTGCCTAAACCAAGAACCGCAGTGCCGTTTGAGATCACAGCTACCAGATTTCCTTTGTTGGTATATTTATAGACATCGTCTACTTTTTTATCTATTTCCAGACAAGGTTCTGCCACTCCGGGACTATAGGCTAAGGCCAAATCTCTTTGAGTTGCATATTTCTTGGTGGGGACTACCTGGATCTTTCCGGGTTTCGGCTTGGCATGATATAATAGGGCCTCTCGGCGTTTACTCTGCTTGCTCATAAGTTGTTGGTTATTGAGACTTACAAAGGTAACCGAGTGCAGGAAACTAGGAAATTTATTTCAAGAAATTTATGTTGCGCTGCAGTCCAGAAAATTTGGTGCGTTTTACGGCACTTTTTCGGAATAATTCATGGAACACCTCTTCAGTAATCTCTTCCCAGTCTTTTTTGGACATGGAGAGTACATCCGGGTTAGGATCGAACAGTGGTTCGTTATGGCTCTTACTGAAACGATTCCAGGGACATACGTCCTGGCAGACATCACAACCAAACATCCAATCATCGAATTGCCTGCTCATTTCGGCAGGGATCTGATCTTTTAATTCGATAGTGAAATACGAAATACACTTGCTCCCATCTACTACATAAGGTTCCACAATGGCCTGAGTAGGACAAGCATCGATACAAGCCGTGCAACTTCCGCAGTGATCTGTTACGGGTGTATCGTATTCCAGTTCCAAATCGATAATAAGTTCCGCAATGAAATAGAAAGACCCCAATTGTTTGGTCAACAAATTGGTGTGTTTCCCCATCCAGCCCAAGCCACTCTTAGCCGCCCAGGCCTTATCCAAGACCGGAGCGGAATCCACAAAGGCCCTGCCGTGCACCGCTCCAATTTCTTCCTGAATAAAATGTAACAGAGCCTTCAGCTTATCCTTGATTACAAAATGGTAATCCGTGCCATAAGCATATTTGGATAGTTTATAAGAGTCTTCCTTCTGAAATTCCTTCGGAAAGTAATTCAGCAATAAAGACACCACGCTTTTTGCTCCTGGAACCAATTTGGTAGGGTCCAATCGTTTGTCGAAATGATTTTCCATATACCCCATCTCTCCGTGCATATTCTTATGGAGCCAGGCTTCCAGGCGAGGGGCCTCTTCTTCCAGAAATTCGGCCTTGCTCATTCCACAAGACAAAAAGCCCAAACGTTTTGCTTCGGATTTGATGAGTTGGGTGTAGTGGGTCTTTGACATTATGGAAAGATACCCTCTTTTCAGAAAACCTAAAAGCTATTTCCTAACAATCCATTTATCCTGAGGATACCACTGTCCAACCGGGGGAAGTTCAATGTGCTCCAGTACGGTGGCATTGGCAAAAAGTTGTTGCATGAATTGCTTAGGCTGAAAGGCAGAAAAAATACGATGTCCTTCCTTTACCTGACCGCGAACTACCAATTCACCTTTTTCGTATTGGGACCGTTCGGAGGAGGTCATCTTGGGTTTATAGGTGTCGCCTTGGGTGGTTAATAGCAATATTCCTCCTGGCTTCAGTATCCGGTATAATTCATTGTACCAATCTTTATGCATCGCGGCCGAAAGATGAGTAAATATGGATAAGCCATAGATCACATCAAAGAAATTATCCTCGTAAGGGAGGGCCGCCTCTAACGAATTGTTATGGAAGGATATTTCGGGTAAATTTTCTGAATTCCAGGCAATAGAACGCGCGTTATAGTCGGTACCGTAGTAAGAGCATCCATTTCCAATTAATTCTGGCAAGTGGCGAACGATCCGGGCGGGGCCACAACCCCAGTCCAGTATTTTCTTATCCTTTAGTTCTACATGCCTTGCAAAATGCGCTACTAACTTACGAGCGCCCTCTTTGCTCTGCACGTAGTATTTCTCATAATTGAGTTGAAAAGACTCATAGATCAGATAATCCGGCGGTAGCTTTACATCGGGATATTGGGTCTTGAATTCACGATTCACCTTCTTATTCTTCCAACGTTGAATATAGAAACGCGTCTTATCTGCCAGATGCAATAATCTGAAGTTCCTTAAAAAAGAGGTAATACTTTGTTTCTTCATGAATCGTCAATATAAGTTGCGAAGATAAAATCTTTAGGACACTCCTGCCATTTCAAATTGAACAAATTATCCTTCAGAAGAACGCTCGGAAAAAACCACCCTCACACCTTTTGGCTTCAGGGTGATGAGCGGATTTAATTCTATCCTATCCTGGGAAGTAGATACTGAGTAATGCTCCATTAAATAAGCCATAGCCAGTACCATCTCGTAAATAGCAAACCCTAACCCTATGCATAAACGAGGACCCGCACCGAAGGGATAGTATACTCCTGCCGTTTTTTTCTTGGCTTCTCCCAGGAAACGTTCCGGGATAAATTGATCCGGCTTTTCCCAATAATCCGGATGTCGATGCAATTCGTAAAAGGAAATCCCTACCAGTGTATCTTTTCTAATCTTCCAATCCACCAAGGTATCGTCTTCCAGATTTTCTCTATCGGTAATCCAGGCCGGAGGATACAATCGCATGGATTCATCAATGACAGCCTTGGTATATTGAAGTCTTCCAATTTTTTCAATGGGAGTGATATCCTCCGTTGCCAGTGCTTTAATCTCCTCCCATACTTTTTGCTGAATCTCCGGATGCTTTGCTAACAGCCAGGTGGTAAATGTTAGTGCATTGGCCGTGGTTTCATGGCCAGCCACAAATAAGATGGTGATCTCATCGATGAGCTGTTTATTAGTCATGGGCTTTCCTGTGTCCTCGTATCGGGTGGCCAATAACATATCTAATAGGTCGTTGTGATTTTCTTTGGAACGCTTTCGTTCTTCGATGATCTCCAAAAGGATCTCTCGGCTTTCTTCGGAAAGTTCCTTGTGCTTTTTCACCTGTCCACTCAATCGAAACCACCAACCCTTGTGCGGCAACCGTACTTCTTTCACCAGGAATTCCTGCACCTCCTGAATGATGAATTGTAATCTCAACAGGGTTTCTTCCGTAGCAGAAACATTAAAAAGTGATGTGGCCACTACCTGAAACGCCAAATGATTCATAATGGGAAACACTTCTGTTTCTGTATCCTTCGGAAGTTTGTTCAACTCGGCTTCCACAGTATGCTGCATCAATCCAACCAGTTGCTCCATCTTCTGTTTATGAAAGGCGGGTTGTATCAAGCGACGTTGTTGCAACCAGTATTCCCCATTGCTAGTGAGTAAGCCATGCCCGAGGTATTTGGAAAGATAATCCGTTTGTATTTTAGATTTGTAGTAGTTCTTATGGTTTTTCCGAAGAATATATTCTACCACCTCCTTATCGCGCGAGAGCATCAACCATTTTTTTCGACCCAGACGCACGGAAAAGGTGTCTCCGTAGGTACTGAAAAATTTCCTGTGAAAGGGAATTGGGTTCTTTCGAATGGCCTCGGCGTTCCAAAAGAATTTTACTAAGGGAAGGGACTTGGGATAGGTGTATTTCTTACTTTTTGACATTTATTTGTTAGGTCGAGCGCAGTCGATACCTATAAATTTGTCCAATCCATCTACCCCTCGACTGCACTCGGGGGGACAATTTCTTTTTAAAATAACCCTCTCTGAGTAGGCCCTTTCAATTTTCCAAGGTGTTTATAAGCAGCTTCGGTTACTTCTCTACCTCTTGGGGTCCGCATGATGAAGCCCTGCTGAATTAAAAAAGGTTCATACACCTCCTCGATGGTCTCACTGCTTTCGGAAACCGCTGTTGCCAGCGTGGTAATGCCCACAGGGCCTCCTTTAAATTTGTCTATAATAGTAGTAAGGATCTTGTTATCCATTTCATCCAAACCATGAGCATCTACATTCAACTGCTGTAAAGCATATTTTGCGATCTGAATATCGATATTTCCGTCCCCCTTGATCTGGGCAAAATCTCTTACTCTGCGTAACAAGGCATTGGCAATTCGCGGAGTCCCTCTACTTCTGCCCGCTATCTCGATAGCTGCCTCCATGGTAATAGGCATGTCCAAAATACCGGCACTTCGCTGCACAATGGTCGTTAAGAGCTCGGTGGTGTAGTATTGTAACCTTGAAGAGATTCCAAAACGAGCTCGCATGGGAGCCGTCAACAAGCCTGAACGCGTAGTTGCCCCTACTAAGGTAAAAGGAGCCAGATTGATCTGTACGGTCCGGGCATTGGGGCCGGATTCGATCATGATATCGATCTTATAATCCTCCATGGCCGAATAGAGATATTCTTCAACGATGGGACTTAGTCTATGGATCTCGTCAATGAACAGCACATCCCTTTCATCCAGATTGGTCAACAATCCCGCCAGATCTCCAGGCTTGTCCAAAACCGGACCTGAGGTAACTCGAATGTTTACGTCTAGTTCGTTGGCCAGAATATGCGCCAATGTGGTCTTCCCTAATCCAGGAGGACCGTGAAACAAGGTATGATCCAGAGCCTCTTCTCTCAAATTGGCCGCCTGAACAAAAACCTGAAGGTTCTCCAATGCCTGGTCCTGTCCCGTAAAATCATCAAAAGTTAAAGGACGTAATCTTTTTTCCAGGTCCAACTCTTGAGGAGACAGATGATCGCCGGAAGGATCGAGGTGTTCGTTCATACTACAAATATACGAAAGCCAACTCCGGTGTCCAAAGACCTACGAGGTGTGGTTTGGGTAATAAAACTAAAATTTGATAACAGGAGGGTGACCAATGGTTAAAAGCTTCTTAAAATGTAGCCTTGCCATAGGTAATTCTATAACTTCGCTATACCATCGACACATTAATGAATCGCAGCTTTACTACTCTTGTCTTATGTTTTATTTGCCTAACGGTTTCCGCTCAGAAGAAACGAGTTGATGTAAAGTATATTTCAGAGAATATCGTGGTGGACGCCCTTCTGGATGAACCTGCATGGGAAACAGCGGTACCGGCAACCAATTTTTGGCAATACTTCCCAACGGATACACTTCAGGCTAAAAATCAAACCGAAATTCGATTCTTATTCGACGACAAAACTCTGTATGTTGGAATTAAGGTTTATGCGCAGGGAAATGATTACATTGTTCCTTCCCTACGGAGGGATTTTCGAGCAGGAGGAAGTGATAATATTACGCTCATGTTCGACACGTTCAACGATGGTACCAACGCCTTTTTATTTGGTTCCAACCCGGAAGGAGTTAGAAGAGAGGCTTTAGTTTCCGGAGGTGGTACGGAACTTCGAGGTTTCACTACCAGTTGGGACACCAAATGGATAGGTGAATCCAAACAATATGAGGGCTATTACATATGTGAATGGGCCATTCCGTTAAGCGCTTTCAAATATAAAGAAGGGGAAACCCGTTGGCGGTTCAATTCCTACCAGTTCGATACTCAGGGAAATGAAAGAAATACCTGGATACAGATCCCGCAAAATCAATTTATTTTCAATCTGGCCTATATGGGTGACATGGTCTTTGAAAAACCTCTAGGGAATTCAAAAAGTCCAATTTCCATCATTCCATACGTGAATGGCCTGGCGGGAAAAGATTACGAGATCGATGATGAATTTTCAGAATTTAAAGTAGGGGGCGATGCCCGGCTCACTATTGGGAACAGTCTCAATTTGGATCTCACTGTAAATCCTGACTTTTCGCAGGTGGAAGTGGACCAACAAGTGACGAATCTTACCCGGTTTGAAGTAAATCTGCCGGAACGCCGTCAATTTTTTATTGAAAACAGTGATCTCTTTGCCGATTTCGGAAATAGCCGGGATGCCAACCCTTTCTTCTCAAGACGCATTGGAATTGCTACGGACACTAGTGACACAACCATTCAGAATGATATTATCGGTGGGGTCCGTTTGAGTGGGAAGCTGAACAATAATTTTAGAGTGGGCCTGCTCAATATGCAGACCACCGATGATGAAGCCAATGAAATTGGAAGAGCCAACACCGCATTATTGTTACTTCCAATTT
>JBCBDM010000021.1:0-28998 GCA_038529705.1 Bacteroidota bacterium | reverse complement strand
TTTAATGTAAATTTGGTTAAGAAGCGTTTCTACATACCAGAAGAAGACAAGTGGTTAACCCTGCGGGCTTCTTTAATCACGGCAGAAATACCTTTTTTGTTAATATTTTTCAATGCTGAAGTTGAAACACGCAGGGTTAACCACTTGTCTTCTTCTGGTATGTAGAAACGCTTCTTAACCAAATTTACATTAAACTTGCGCTTGGTTTTGTTCATCGCGTGAGAAACATTGTTCCCTACCATTGCTCTTTTTCCCGTAAGCTCACAAACTCTTGACATTGTATTCGCTTTAAATAGTTATTTTTAAACAGGGTGCAAATTTAAGCAAATAAATTGGTTTGAACAACAAAAGAAATTTAGTTTTTTGAAATTTCTTTAAGCAGCATTTCGAAGGCTTTATTCACGGATTTTTTAATGACGCGCTCCCTTACCTTTCCAAAAAGGAATTTTTCTGAGGTAACACCTTCCGGAGTAGCGATAGCAATGCACACGGTTCCCACTTCATCATCTCCATCACCTTTGGTAGGGCCCGCAATTCCAGTAGTGGCAATGGCATAATCGCTTTCAAAGACCCTATTCGCCTGAATGGCCATAGATTCGGCCACTTCCAGACTCACCACATTATACGTTTCTATCACCTCTTTCGGAACGTTTAAAATAGATGTTTTCAACGCTGTGGCATAGGGAATCACACTGCCACGATAATAAGCCGAAGATCCGGCATATTGGGTAATCTCCTGAGCCAACGCCCCCCCTGTACAGCTTTCGGCCAAACTCAGCGTTTTACCTTTTTGTATGAGTAGGCCACCGATCTTTTGGGTCACCGAGGTTTCGTCTTCAAATCCAACCGCAATATCCTGTACTATTTCATAGAGCACTTTCATTTGTTCATCCACCTCCTTCTGCAACAGTTTTTCGTCCTTTCCCTTGGAGCTAAGCCTAAGTCTTACCCTGCCCAATGAAGGTAAATAAGCCAGTTTAATATGATTGGGTAATGCATCTTCCCAATCTTCTATCCGATCGGCAATAGCACTTTCACCCAATCCATAAGTTAGCAGGGTTTTATGATAAATATGCGGCCTGTTGAATCGTTCTTTCACTCGCGGCAACACCTTGTGGGTAATAAGGTGCTTCATTTCATAAGGCACTCCTGGCATAGAAACGAATACCGTATCTTCTTTTTCCATCCACATTCCGGGTGCGGTACCATTCTCGTTGAACAATATCGTCGCCCTGGAAGGCACCAATGCCTGAGAAAGATTAGCAGGAAGCGGATCTCGTTTTATGTAAGTGGCAAAGATATGCTTGATGTGTTTCAGAACCTGCTCGTTCTCGACCAGGACATCACCAAAGAACTCAGCGAAGCACTGCTTGGTGATATCATCCTTAGTAGGCCCCAATCCACCGGTAACCAGCACCAAATCGACCCGTGCCAGTGCATCCGAAAAAGCCTGTAGAATGTGTTCCCGGTCATCTTGGACCGAGGTAATTTGATATACTTGAACTCCAATTTTATTGAGTTCTTTACTTATGAAGACAGAATTGGTATCGACGATCTGACCAATTAGGATCTCATCGCCAATCGTAATGATTTCAGCAAGCATTTATAGATTAAAGTCTCCTTTTAGTTCGTCAAAGACATTGTGTAGCGTAGTTGTAACCAACTCAATATGTGGCAAAACGGTCTCCGTGCCTTTGGATGTTTTAGTCCATGACTCGATCCCTGTAATTTGCTTTAATAAATCAATGCCAAACATCTCGATATTCGGTTTCATTTTGTGGGCAAATTGATAGGCAAGTTCCTTGTTATCATTTGAAATAGCTTCTTCCAAAGAAGCCAAATCCGGTGGAATTTCTTCTAGAAAGGTCTGAGCCACCACGGCCATAAAGTCCTGATCGCCTCCAGCGATCTCTTTAAGGCTGTCAATAGAATAATTTTTACTCATCTTCTTTAGTAATAGGGTTAGTTAGGTTTATTTAATTCTAATCGAGAACATCTCTTTATTTTCAATAAAACCTGTCAGCACATCGTTGGGCTCCACCTTCCCAACTCCTGCTGGAGTTCCTGTAAATATAATGTCTCCGATCTTCAATGTAAAATATTTTGAGATATATTCGATTAACTCATCAATTTTCCACAACATTAAGGAGGTATTTCCTTTCTGAACCACATGGTGGTTCTTTTCCAGTCTGAAGTCGATATAATCCACAGACTCAAACGAATTTTTTTGCAAGAAATTGCCTACAACCGCTGCGCCGTCAAAACCTTTGGCCTTTTCCCAGGGTAAACCCTTGTCTTTCAGCTGCTTTTGAAGGTCTCGCGCTGTAAAATCTATTCCCAAACCGATCTCATCATAGTATTTATGAGCAAATTTTCTATCTATATGCTTCCCTATTTTTTTGATCTTAACCAGGATTTCCACTTCATAATGAACATCGTTGGAGAATTCGGGAATGAAAAATGGATTTTTCTTCAATAAGATGGAAGTATCCGGTTTGAGAAATAGAATAGGATCCTTTGGACGTTCATTTTCCAGTTCTTCGATATGAGCTGTATAGTTGCGACCAACACAGATAATCTTCATAAATATTCAATGATCAATATTCAACTTTAATTATAGATAGCACCTAGAACTTATTGTTCAGTTTCCTAAGTTTTACACGAGTGAGGACCTTTTTGGTATACAAAGGGAAGTCTGCATTGAGTAACCAACCAAAATACCCGGGTTCCTTTTCCAACACTTCTTCTACGAGAGTGCCTTTATGTTTCCCAAAGCTAAATATTTCCTGTCCCTCCTTTGTATAACCGATATATCCCGCAAAATCAGCAAAATTCTTGTGAGAACTGAACTGTGCCAGCCAGGAAACATCATTCTCCAGGTCTTCATATCGGTCTAACTGAGACAAAAGCACTTCATAGGTTGCATTCGTATCTGCCTCGGCACTATGGGCGTTTTCCAGGCTTTTATCACAATAGAACTTATAGGCGGCTTCCAAGGTTCGTTTTTCCTTTTTGTGAAAGATGGTTTGAACGTCGATAGCCAGTGCTTTTTTCAAATCGAAATCCACATCGGCTCGCAAAAGCTCTTCCGCCAGCAGAGGAATATCGAAACGATTAGAATTAAATCCCCCCAGGTCGCTGTCTTTCATTAAAGCATGGACCCTTGGAGCGAGTTCGTTAAAGGTGGGTTCATTGGCCACCATATCGTCTGTGATCCCATGAATATCGCTTGCGCTCTTTGGGATGGGCATTTGGGGATTGACCCGCCAGGTATGGCTTTCTTTATTTCCATTCGGAAAAACCTTCAAGACGGAAATCTCTACAATTCGGTCATTAGCCACGTTAACGCCCGTAGTCTCCAGGTCGAAAAAACAGATGGGTTTGTTTAGCTTCAGCTGCATATGTGAGGTTTATGCTACAAAAGTAGGAAATGTCTAATGGTATTGGATATAATACTTCAGATATTTTGATGTGCCATTTATAAAAGGATAGAACTTACACCTATCGCTTGTTATAAATAGAGCCATTGGTCTGTTGCAGGCTAATGATTAGCTTAAGTCGTTGGTTGGAAATCTTCTGAAATGTCACTATATCGGGTTCCTGGCCCGTATCGCCATTGTCTACCAACTCATACTTATATTCTGAGTCCGAAATAATTTCTTCTCTAATGTAATATCCGTTGTTTTGCGCCGCCCGGGTACCATAGTCCAACTGACTGCCGTCCGGATACTCCAAAATCACATTATTGGCGCTCACGATGTAGGTTTGTAGCGTAGCCTCCGAATTTTCGTGATCCCAGGTACCGATAAGCCATTGGGGAGGGTGAAATTCATCATTCTCATCATCCTTGCTACATGAAATAGCTACCGCCAACATTAAAAAGAGTAAAAAGGAACTCTTCATCGCAATTTTAAATCTCCCTGTTCACATCCCAGGCCTCCAGGTAATCGGCCACCGCCTTCACGAATTGTCCACCTAAAGCCCCATTCACCACACGGTGATCATAGCTATGCGACAAGAACATCTTATATCGAATTCCGATGAAATCACCTTCCGGAGTTTCGATCACTGCCGGCACTTTTCTGATGGCGCCTAGGGCCAATATCCCTACTTGCGGCTGATTGATAATGGGTGTTCCCATAATACTTCCAAAAGTACCTACATTGGTCACGGTATACGTTCCTCCCTGAATATCGTCTGGCTTCAATTGTCCGGCTCTCGCACGGCCCGCCAGGTCGTTTACCGCCTTACTCATCCCAACCAGGTTTAATTGATCGGCATTCTTAATCACCGGAACAATCAAGTTTCCATCGGCAAGTGCAGCGGCCATTCCTAAATTAATGTTCTTTCTTTTGATGATCTTATCACCATCCACAGAAATGTTCATTAATGGAAAGTCCTTTAGGGCCTTGGCAACGGCTTCCATAAATATAGGTGTAAACGTAAGGTTCTCACCTTCGCGTTTCTTATAGTCTCCTTTTACTTTGTTTCTCCAGTTCCAGATATTGGTCACATCACACTCTACAAAAGATTGTACATGAGCACTGGTTTGAACACTCTCCACCATATGATGCGCTATGAGTTTCCCCATTCGGGTCATCTCAATGATCTCATCTTCTCCATTTACTGAAACTGGAGTCGCCGACTGACTCACTGCCGCTGGCTTAGAAGGTTTGACAGCGGGTGTCTCGGCAACGGTAGCAGTAGCGGGTTGTGCACTTCTACTTTTAAGATAGGCCAAAATATCATTTTTCGTTACTCTCCCATCTTTTCCTGTTCCGGGAACCGCATCCAATTCTGCTTGCGAAATATTCTCTTCAGCAGCTATATTCTTTACAAGTGGCGAGTAGAACCGCTCTCCATTACTTTCTATGGCAACCTGCGTTACTTCTTTGGCAACGGATACAGTTGCTTCAACTTTGGCAGCCATTTCTTCTACCGGAACAGCAGCAGGTGCCGCATCACTGGCAGGAGCTTCTGTAACGGCGTCACCCTCCGTTTCAATAATGGCCAGTGTCTGACCTACCTGTACAACATCGTCCACCTGAAACAGTACTTCTACAAGAGTTCCATCCACTTCGCTAGGTACTTCGCTATCCACTTTATCGGTAGCGATCTCCAAAACGGCTTCGTCGGCTTCGATGGTATCACCCACATTCTTTAGCCAACTGGTTACAGTTGCTTCCGCAACACTTTCTCCCATTTTCGGTAATTTCAGCTCAAATCTTGCCATAATAATACAGGTCAGGTTTTGTTTGGTCGTGCAAAATTAATAAATTTTACCTCCTTTAATTATAAATTTTTCAAAAAGCTTGCCTTGGAAACGGAATAAATTATGAATTTGATAATTACAACTCCGTTACTCCTCCTTTTTCATCACTGCGATCGCTCCCGATCACAAAATTACATCCTGGCGGTTTAATACGAAAACGGTTTCCCTTGTTTTTACCCAGCTGCATGAGATGAAATATTTCGGCATAGGAAACATAATCGGCATCGAATATGCATAAACTGTTTGAGAAAAAAGGATTTTGAAGCATACTTTTCGCGGCCGACTTCACCGGTAGATCAAAATGCGATGAGAGTTTATTCAGCAAAGGAATACTTTCAGTAAATACCAATACCTCTTTCGCCTTACTATGAAAAACCCTTCTTTTCTTTTCTTTTCTCCTTCGGAAGAGCTTGGCGACTGCCACCCCAAAGTTCACCATAAGATTTAAAATCACATTGGACCGGAAATGTTTTCGGTAGAAAATCCGCATGGCTCCATAAAATCGGTCGAGGTAAGCACCATCTTTTTTTGTACTTTCACCTTTATAGTGGAGCATGGATATACTTCCCACGTAATAGTTCTCATATCCCGCTTTCTGTAGTTTATAGGAAAGATCGATATCTTCTCCATACATGAAGTAGTCTTCATCGAATCCTCCTACCTCGTTATAGACACTTCGCTTAATTAACATAAACGCTCCTACCAATACATCCACTGTTCCGGAGTCTTCTTTGTCGACATGCAAGGCATAATATCCATTCCTCCCTCGGGTTTGCCCCAAGAGTTTCATTAAAGAGCGTCTGGGCGTGGGCAGATTCCTTTTACTTTCCGGAAGATAATTTCCCGTTCCATCCATGAGATAGATTCCAAGGCCTCCCATATGGGGGGTAGCATCGGCAAATTCCAAGGTTTTGGCAAAGGTTCCTTCCGCTATAGCTGTATCCGGATTTAAGATGCAGACATATTCCCCTTTAGCAACAGCCACTGCCTGGTTATTGGCCTTGCTAAAACCAACATTCTCCTTATTTTCGATTAGGGTAAGGTGCGGAAACTGCTTTCTGACCATCTCGCAACTATCATCCTGAGAATTATTGTCTATCACAATGATCTCACCCTCTATTCCATTGAGATCCCGTTCTACACTAAGGATACACTGTTCTAAAAAGAAGCGGACATTGTAATTGAGAATAACAACCGATAATTTCAATGGCTAAGAGTTTTTTAACGAAGATTCGAAGGGGATCCTGTTTAAGATACTGCGCCCCAGGGTCACCTCATCTGCATACTCCAACTCGTCTCCTACCGAAATTCCTCTGGCAATGGTGGTTGTAGTGACTTCAAATCCTTCAATCTGTTTGAAGATATAAAAATTGGTGGTATCCCCTTCCATGGTCGAACTAAGCGCAAAGATGAGTTCTCTTATTGTTCCATTCTTCACTTTTTCCACCAGAGTGGGAATTCTAAGGTCTCCTGGGCCTATGCCGTCCATAGGAGATATCTTTCCACCTAGCACGTGATAATGCCCTTTGTATTGACTCGTATTCTCAATGGCCATGACATCTCTAATGTCCTCAACTACACAAACCAGTTGTTCATCCCGGTTCGGATTGGCGCAAATCTCGCAGAGTTCGGTATCTGAGATATTATGACAGTTCTTGCAGAAATTAATCTGCTCTCTCATTTGCTGAAGACTATGGGACAGCCTAAGCGTTTGGTCCTCCGGTTGTTTTAACAAATGTAGTACCAAACGAAGGGCTGTGCGCTTCCCGATACCCGGTAGCTGTGACACTTCGTTGACTGCATTTTCCAATAGTTTTGAAGAGAATTCCATAGGGATGTCTTGGGCGGCAAGATAAAAAAAATGCTTCAGAAACCTTTGGAGTTCCTGAAGCATTTATAAAGTGTTTGTCTCAATCTATTCCTTGATGAGACGTTTGGTGATGGTACCTTCAGAAAAGCCAAATCTTAAGTAATAGATCCCAGAAGTATATCTAGAAAGATCTAATTCAATTTTATCGTCAATTTCCTCATTCGCTTTATACTGCAATAACTTTCCCGTTGAGTCAAATAATCTAATATCCAACACCATTGGATTCGCAACATCAACAGTGACTATCCCGTTAGAAGGATTGGGGTACACTTTTAGGCGCTCGTCCACATCGTACTCATTAATTCCCAGTATACATTCGTCGCATTTATCAGAAACCCAAACACCCCGACCTAGGGTAGCAGCGTAAATCTTATTGTTGACATTGTTGATTTGAAGGTTTGTTATTCTGATCTTGGGTAGATTATTATTGTATCCTACCCAATTTTCCCTCGTATTATCTATGTAGTAGACCGATCGATTGGTTCCAACATAAAGACCGTCCTCACCGTTGTCATCCCAAACCAACGAATAAGCAGTAGCTGGAGGTAAGTTTTTGGTGTAATTAATCCAGGAAGCCCCTCCATCCGAAGATACCAACACTCTATAGTCGCCTCCACCTGCAATTGCAATATGATTGGGTTTAGTAGGATGTATGGCTATATCGGACACACCCATGGTTCTCAAAGGATATGGCACCAAACCATCTGACCAATTAGCACCTCCATCAACCGTTTTATAAAGTAGGCGTTGACCGCTATCTGAAATATAGATTATTTGATTATTTCCTGATGCAACTGCGACATGAGCAAGTGTTGACGAGTATTGAGGTGAAATAGCCGTCCACGAGGCTCCTTTGTTGGTGGATTTGTAAAGAGCTCGACTTCCTAAATATATTGTGTTTGGATCCACAGGATCCTGGGTAAATGCCGAGCTGTAATATTGTCCGGGTAAGCCCAATTCTGTTATGGAATTACCACCGTCTTCGGTTCGAAACATCCTATATTCAATGAACATAGTTCCAAAATTAAAAGTCATTGCATAATTGGTATCGAAATCATCAGAATCTCTTACTAAACTTCGAACATTCCCTCCTGCCCAATTAGTCCAACCACTGGCGTTATCATAGATATACGATCCATTGTCCCAAGTTCCAATGGTTAGGTGTTCCTGACCGGATTGAGCAATATCCATTGAACTAACTACGCTAAGCCCCATATTATTATTCGATTCCTGATAATAACTATTATTCAGTACCGACGTATCTGGGGCCTTATAAAATCCCCCGTCGCTACAAACAAATAAGGTAGATCCAATGAAGTTCATTTTATCTACATCCCGATGACAATAACCAATATTTAGACTGGCTGCTTCCTGCGGACTTAGGGCAGAAGTACACTCAAAAGTGTTACCTCCGTCTAATGACCGCCAGGTAAGAACCCCACCTATATGTACCTCATCGGGGTCATCCGGATGAACAGCAATAGACATGAAATCCGGAACCCTGCTGGTTTCATCATCGGCATTTATACTATATCCTAGAAAATTACTATCTCCGTGCGTAATCGAAGTAAAAGATTGCCCGCCATCTATGGATTTAAATAGTTTATCATAAATGTTCCTATTGCTGCTGGGAGATGGTTTTGTTTGCAGCACATACATAACATTGGGATGATTCTTTGACATTGCAAACTTTTTGTGCTCTTCATTAAAACCAGGCAGTATCGACCAGGATTGACCTCCATCCGGAGATCGATATAACTTCTTTGCTGAAACGAAAATCACATCGGGATCATCCGGTTTAATCTGAATATCATTTAAGATCCAATGTGTATTTAGAATCAGACTCCAGGTCGCACCACCATCTAGCGACTTGTAGATTCCATCTAAACCTTCATAATCTAGCAAGGCAACATATAAAATATTGGAATTGGTAGGGTCGACTAATATTTTCTCGATAAAATCTACGGTATTCGGTTGTTGAGGTATAATATAGCCTAAGTTTTCCCAAGTAGCTCCCGCATCCACCGAACGATATAGCCCTTGATAAACACTTCCAAAATAATATGTATTCGGATTGGAAGGGTCAATGGCAACCGACTGGATTCCAAAATCATTATTGGCAAAGTTATCGCTTAAGGGAATCCAGGAATCTCCACCATCATTGGTTTTCCAGACTCCGCTGTAGTAAGTTCCAATCAATATCGTATTGGGATCGGAAGGATGTTCTGCCATGGAGGTAACACGTCCATTTCCAGGGCTCCAACCTGTTGTAGTAATGACGTTGTTAAAAGGCCCTAACTCCTCCCAATTTCCATTTTGAACGGACCGGTTATTCCATTCTTCGTTTTGAATGGCTTCATAGTTTTCTATCTCTGATAGTGTTTCAGTAAAGTCTGAAAACAATCGTCTCTTGTCATCTTCACTGAATCTTTCAACACTCCCATAGGGTTTGCTATCCTCAGAGTATTCCGAACTTCGGACATCTTGGTTATCAGAATTAAGTACAGAGGTCTGCCCTAAAAAACAAGTTGGCAAAAACAGTAGTGATGAAAGTATAATCCAGGAATCTAAATTCTTTTTCATAGCGTTAAAAGTTAACTAGTGAAGCACAGTAGCTATTAAAGATAAAAAAAATGCTTCAGAAACCTTTGGAGTTCCTGAAGCATTTATCCTGAAGAAATGAATCTTCTATTCCTTGATCAACCGCTTGGTGATAGTTCCCAACTCCGAATTGATACGAACGAAATACACTCCTGTATTCAATCCGGAAATATCCATGGCGTATTTGTTTTCAATGGTTACATCGGATTGGAAGATTACTTGTTTCCCGGTGAGATCGAAAACTCTAATATCCGCCTCCACAGCCTGATCCAATCCAATGGTAATCTCATTAGAAGCCGGATTTGGCACGATGCTCACTCTGTCTGCGAGCTTATTATCATTCACTCCCAAAACAGGCACTTGCAATGGAGTAGCCCAGAGACCTCTTCCGTAGGTTCCCGCATACAGCTTTCCATCTTCAAGGTTTACCTCCAATTCGTTTACAATCACATTAGGCAGATTGTTACTATAGGGTTGCCACTCATCCAGCGTACTGTCTATATAATAAACTCCGTAATCCATTCCCACATAGAGTCCGTTTGCTCCGTTCTCATGCCAGGCAATGGACAAAGCATCGAAATTAGGAAGGTTGAAACGATAGTCCACCCAAGTTTCACCTCCGTTAAAAGTAACTTTCACTTTGGATCCTCCCGTCACCGCAACGGCTACCCGGTTAGGATCTGAAGGGTGAACAGCCATGGAGTTGATGGATCCAGGAGTGGCCATCTGCACCCAGTTAGTGGCACCTCCATCGGTGGTTTTGTACAGAATAGAGGCTCTTGAAGTATAAATGATCTGATTGTTGGATGGCGCTATTTTCATTTCATCCTGGTTCCCTCCCAGATTTTGAGAGATCGATTGCCATGAAACTCCTTTATTGGTCGATTTGTAAATGGCGTTATATCCTACATAAATGGTATTGGCAGCAGTGGGATCCTGCTCGAAAGGAGTCACCCAGTTTCCGCCACCGGGTCCAGGTTCACTGAGTCCATTGTAAGTGTTAGCACCGTTATCTGTACGATACAACTGCCCTCCTTGACTGGTACCGTACATAATATTGGTATTATCTTTATCGACAAAGCCTTCCATTCCATCCGCTCCCAGCCAATCGATCCAGCCATTGGCTTGTGTGTAGAAGGAAGTTCCATTGTCCTGAGATCCTCCCGTAACGATCACATCGGCGGTTTGGGAAATACCAATCTTGTAAAATTGACGAATTCCCAAGCCTGTAGTTATGTCTTCATAATAATTGGCATTGAGATTACCCGTGTCCACTGCTTTAAAGATTCCTCCATCGGTTCCGGCAAATAAGGTAGAATCTACAAATCCAAGAATGTCTACATCCGCATGACAGTATCCAATCCCTGCACCTTGAGCTGCTCCAGGGATCCAGTCTGCCGTACAGGTGAAGTTATCTCCTCCGTCAAGGGACCTCCAGGTAAGGATTCCAGCAATATGAACTTCATCGGCATCATTAGGATTCACAGCAATATCCATATCCCTAGGCGCTTGTCCGCCCGGATCGAACCCAGCCGTGTCATATCCAAAGTAGTTTCTCCCGGCATGATTCAACTCAGTAAAGGTAACTCCACTATCGTTAGAAACATAAAGTCCTCCAAAAGAACCACTATTGGCTTCTACCACATAAACTCTATTGGGATCTGCCGGAGAAACCCCGATCATTTTAGCTCCGCCGCCAAAACCTCCGATGGTCGTCCAGGTGGCACCCCCATCTGTAGATCTGTGAAAACCAAGGCCCGAGGCATAAACCGTATTCGTGTCTCCGGGTTTGAACTCCACGTCATAGGCTCTGCTATCACCGGCTACCTCCGTCCAGGTGGCTCCTGCGTCGGTGGTTCTGTAAATTCCTGCGTTTTGCGAACAGGCAAACATGATATCCGTATTGTCATAATTGATGGTGATCTTATTGATTAACGAATTACTCATATCGGCCAATTCGGTCCAGGTTCCTCCTGTATCTACAGACTTGTAGATAATTCCAGAGCTAGAACCAAAGAAGAAAGTATCCGAATTATTTGGGTCCATAGCCACCGAGTACGCTCTTAAATTGGTGAAGAAATCACCGAGCTGCGACCAATTACCTCCTCCATCTGTGGTTCTCCAGACGCCTCCTGTGTTTGCACTAATGATAATATGGTCATAATCCATGGAATCTACTGCAAAACCAGTAACTCTTCCCACTCCCGGATTCCAGGAGGTAGAAGCGTTCCAATAGGTTGGTCCCAGTTCTTCCCAGTTATCATTGAGAACGGATCTACTACCCGCAGTTTCATTCAAATATGCATTGTAGGCTTCCAATCTGGCGAGCTTATCGCTCATGGGAGTAAGATACCCATCGTCATTCTTCTGACGATTGGCCATATATTCCCATCGTTTAAATTGTTTGTAACCCGATCCACGTCCCTTGTCTTTGTCCGCAAAATAGGTCTCGGCGCTTTGGACGATCTCTTGCACAGAGTAGGAACCGTCGTCAATCATTTGCAAGTATTCTTGTGCAGATACCGAAGTAAACGCAAAAAGTCCTGCAGCTAAAAATAGCAGTCTTTTCTTCATAATGGTAAGTATTGAGTTCAACTTTTCTTTTCGCAATAGATCAAAAGTAAAAAAAATAAAGGCGCTATGCTGAAGCAATCTTTGTATTTTTAGCGTTTTATTAGATAAATAGTAGATATTCTATGGAGCCCTTACACATATTACTCCTTATTGGCGGATACTTTGGTGTTTTACTACTCATATCATATTTCACAGGAAAGGACGACAACAATGAGGCTTTTTTTACTGCCTCCAAACAGTCTCCCTGGTACTTAGTAGCCTTCGGTATGGTAGGTGCTTCCCTATCGGGTGTTACCTTCATCTCTGTTCCCGGTTGGGTGGAAGGGTCACAGTTTAGTTATATGCAGGTAGTATTTGGTTATCTGGTGGGGTATTTTGTGGTGGCTTTTGTGCTGATGCCAGTTTACTATAAATTTAATGTAACTTCTATCTATCAATACCTTGAGCAACGGTTTGGAATTGTGAGTTACAAGACCGGTGCCTTCTTTTTCTTTGTCTCTAGAGTTCTCGGCGCTTCTTTTCGGGTTTTCCTGGTGGCCATTGTGCTACAGCAATTTGTGTTCGACAGTTACAACGTTCCCTTCGAGGTTACCGTAATTATCTCCATTTTACTTATCTGGATCTATACTTTCAAAGGAGGTATCAAGACCATTGTCTGGACTGATACACTTCAAACACTATTCATGATTCTTGCGGTTTGCTTGTCTATATACTTTATCAATGAAAAATTGGATTGGAGCTTTACCCAATTCCTTGCTTCCGACGAGCTAAAGCAATATAATAAGATCATGTTCACAGAAGACCTCAACGCTAAGAACTACTTCTTAAAGTCCTTTCTCGGAGGCATGTTCATTACGATCTGTATGACCGGACTAGACCAGGATATGATGCAGAAGAATCTTACTTGTAAAAATCTTAAGGATGCACAGAAGAACATGGTTTCATTTAGCGTCGTACTGGTAGTGGTTACCTTCTTATTCATGCTATTGGGAGCTCTATTATTTGTGTACGCGTCCCGATTCGATGTTGGGATACCATTAATGGACGGTCAACCAAAAACCGACCTACTCTTTCCGGAAATTGCGCTTAATAGCGGATTAGGAATTACCCTGGGCATCACCTTTATACTGGGTCTTATTGCAGCGGCTTATAGCAGTGCAGACAGTGCTCTCACCTCATTAACAACCTCCTTCTGTATAGACTTTTTAAACATAGAGAAAAAGCCAAAACAAGATCAAAAGAAAATCAGAAAGCGCACCCATATTGGAATGAGCGTATTACTGGTTGTGGTGATCATTATCTTTAAATATGTCTTAACAAGCAATGTTATTGATAGTCTGCTTACGGTGGCAGGTTATACCTATGGACCTTTACTGGGCTTATTTGCTTTTGGTATTTTCACCCGGTTTCAAATCCGCGATAAATATGTTTGGGTGGTGGCTTTGGTGTCTGTTGTTATTACTGCGATTATTGGTAATATTCCACCGGAGAGTTTGGGCGGATATAAGGTGGGTTACGAACTATTGCCTATTAACGGTCTACTTACCTTCCTCGGATTAATATTGATCCGTACCCAAAAGAACTAAGGTGCAAGCCACCTCGGCTTCAATATCGTTTTCCTTCAGAAGTTGATACAATTCCGGATTCTCTGTTCCTGGATTGAAAATAACCCGTTTGGGTTGTAAGGAAAGAATATATTCGTAATAATCGGGTTGATGTTTTGGTCCAATATATAAAGTCACCGTATCAACGTTTTCGAAGGGTTCCATTTTTGAGGTAATGTCCACACCTGCCACCGTACCCTCCTTAAGCCCTATGGCAACTACCGGATGGGATCTACCAACGAGGCGATGCATGGCGATGTTGGCATATCTTGACGGATTTGTACTGGCTCCCAGAACGAGTGTTTTTTTCATTTTTATTTTTTCCGAAAAATACGGCAAATGTTAAAACTAATCTAAAACTACGTTAAAAAAGGGGAAACATGTAACATAAGCGTTCACCCCTCGTCTATCTAATAGAAATATTTCTACTCTTTACTGTGATTTTTTTACGTTGATGGTTAGTGTTAATAATAGCAGTAGAGACAGAGCCCGAAGTTCTAGACTTCGGGCTTTTTGTTTCTATTAAGATAAATGATTCATTTTCAAAGCCTTGACTTAAACGACCTGTTTCAAATTATAATTATTTGTTAAAATCGAAAATCGACGTAACGGCTCAGACCTCCATTCGTCATATCGCTATCGAGTTTCTGCTAATGAAATCCTAACCAAATTTCCAAATGCGGAGCCCGCAACCATCAAATCAAAAAAACGAACTACTAAACAATCAAGAAATGAAACAGTTATTTGTACTGCTGGCGCTGTTTGTGAGCACGGTAAGCTTTGCCTCCACAGACCCGGAACCTGAGCGTCTTGGAAAAATTACAGGAACCGTAATCGACAAAAATTTACAAGAACCTATTCCTTACGTAACCGTTGCGGTAAAGACGATGAGCGGTGAGATCATAACGGGTGGGATTACGGACGACAATGGGAAATTTACGATCCGTGAAATTCCGGAGGGAAAAAGTATGGTTTCCATTCAATACATTGGCTATAAGACCTATGATACGGAAATCGAAGTGACAAGAAGGAACCGCAACCTAGATATGGGACGAATCGAATTGGAGGAGGATGTTGCAGCTTTGGACGAGGTTACGGTCGTCGCGGAGCGTACTACCATTCAGCAGAAATTAGACCGAAAGGTTATTACTGTTGGTAAAGATCTAACAACCAGCGGTCCTACCGCAGCAGATATTATGAATAATCTGCCATCGGTGAGTGTGGATCAACAAACGGGAGCTCTTGCCTTACGTGGGAATCAAAATGTGAGGGTGATGGTAGACGGAAAACTAACCAATGTACCCGTAGCTCAACTTTTGAAACAAATCCCGTCCACATCGATCAAACAAATTGAACTAATTACCAATCCCTCTGCCAAATACAACCCGGAGGGAACCAGTGGGATCGTTAATATAATCCTTCATAAGAACACGAATATTGGTTTTAACGGAAATGCCAACGTTGGTTTGGCTTATGAGCGTCAGCCTAAGTTTAATTCGTCTATCGATATGAACTACCGAAACGGAAAATTGAATTTTTACGGTAGCTGGGGGCATAATACCTCTTTAAATGAAAACTACGGAAATCTCTTCCGAAGGGATGACAACTCGGAGCAATTCTTCAATTTCCTGGATGACAGTCAGTCAAATTTATTCAAAGTAGGGGTCGACTTCTATTTGAACGATAAAAACACCATTTCAGTTTTTACCAATCAGAATATATTTGAAGGAGGGACCGAAGGAATCACCGATATCTTCTTTTATGACGATCCTACCTTCGATCAGTCCCAGGACTTCTTCAATTTCAGAGACAATATGTCCTCCCAATACAATTTTAACTACAAGTTAGATTTCGACAAGGAAGGCCATAATATTGAATTGGAGGCAGATTATAATGTCTTCGAAAATGACGAGGATGCTGATTTCCGATTTACGGGAGCTTCCTTCAATGATGATTATATGGATTTCATCGATACCGAGCGAGACCGTATAACGATCAACCTGGATTATGTGAATCCTATTTCGGAAAAATCTAAAATTGAAGCCGGATTGGAGGCCAGACTATTCAATAGTGAGATTGGAAGAACCTCAAACCAGTTCGTGGTGAACCCCTTTAACCTGGAAGGGCCGTTCATTTCGTCACCTACAACAGATTTTGATTACTCACGAGACATCTATTCGGCCTACGCCACCTATAGCAGGGCCTGGGAGAAGTTTAGTGTGCAAGTTGGGGTTCGAGCCGAAACCGTAGACGTGGTTGCCAATACCCTGGAAATCTATCCGGATGGATCGGTTACAAACGACCTGACCAACATCGATACAGATCCTAATGTGAACGTTACCGTAGACGGGGACAATATTAGACGTGACTTCACCAATGATTATATTGAGATATACCCTTCTGCATTCCTAACCTATAATCCTTCGGAAAAGAATCAGTTTCAACTAAGTTATAGCAGACGAGTAGACCGACCCGGATTAGAGCAAATCAATCCTATTAGGGAATGGGCCACTCCATTGATATCTTCCTTCGGAAAGACAAGTTTGGTGCCTCAGTTTACCAGTTCCATGGAAGCCAACTACACGAGAAATCTCAACAAAGGAAGTGTTACGGCCGGAGTGTTCTATAGAAACATTACCGACGAGATTAGCCGTGCCGTATTTGTAGATAGAACAGACTTGAACCGGGTTATTCTTACGTATGATAACTTCGAAGACACGGCAGCCTACGGGGTAGAAGTATCAGGAAGCTATCGACTTACCAAATGGTGGAGTGTAAATGCCAGTTTCGATTTCTTTAACCAGACGCAAAAGGGAGTTACCGAACGTCTGGACAATCCTGGCCAAAATCCAACCACCGCCGATATCATAACGGAACGTGTCGAAGTGGATGTAACCGCATGGAACCTTCGTATGTTTAACAACTTTAAGGTGACCAAAGACCTTTCTCTTTCGGCTTTCGGATTCTACAGAGGGAGAAGTCAAAACCTACAGTTTGAAGTAGAACCCTTGTATTTCGTGAACTTTGGTGCCCGATACAATGTTTGGGACGGAAGAGGAACTTTCAGTTTAAATTATAATGATGCCTTTAACAATGCTCAGTTTGCTTTCGATGGTGTTCGCCCTTTCAGACAAGAAGGATCTTTCAATTGGGAAAGTGGAACTGTATTCGTAGGACTTAACTACAGATTTGGTGGAGGAAAGTATCGAGCAAAATCCAGAAAACGTCGTGACAATGATGAAAAATCGGGCAGTGGTGGAATTTTCTAGGCGACTGAAAGCCAAAATGTTATGTTTTAGTTAAAATTGCCGATTTAATGCAATATTTGGCACAGTTTTTAGTCTAATAAATATATCACCTAATACTAGTTTTGTAGTTTATTTGAATTAGCCATTCTAAAGATTAAAAAAAGATTAGGTAGAACTCCTCCAGCAATGGAGGAGTTTTCTTTTTCATGTACTTCCTTTTTCGTGTGTCTTCATTGAATGATTCAATTCAAAACTTGCTATCTAATAATTTTACCAGCGAATCATAGCACTTCCCCAGGTAAATCCACTTCCAAAGGCCGCCAGTACTATTAAATCACCTTCTTTGATCTTTCCTGCTTCCCAGGCTTCAGTTAGCGCAATAGGAATGGAAGCAGCGGTCGTATTTCCATATTTCTGGATATTATTGAAAACCTGATCATCATTCAATTGGAATTTTTTCTGGATGAACTGAGAAATCCTCAAATTAGCCTGATGCGGTATTAACATATCTATGTCTGAAACAGATAAATCATTGGCCTTCAGCCCTTCCATGATCACTTCTGAAAAGCGAACTACGGCATTCTTAAAAACAAATTGCCCATTCATATAAGGATAATAGGGAATATTTTCTTGCGGATTTTCGGCAATGATCTCTGGGACCCAATGCTCCGTACTTGGTCCCTGCAGAGCCAATTCATCTTTGTGCTTGCCCTCACTGTGTAGATGAGTAGACAGGATACCGCCTTTTCCGGTTTCATTTCTGGAAACAACAGCAGCCCCTGCTCCATCGCCAAAGATCACAGACACCCCTCTTCCTCTTGTAGTAAAATCAAGGCCTCCACTGTGGTTTTCACTACCTATGACCAGAACATTTTGGTACATTCCCGTCTTTATAAACTGATCGGCCACAGAAATGGCATACACAAATCCACTACACTGATTTCTTACATCCAGAGCTGGAACCGTTCCCATTCCCATAAGATCCTGGACTTGCACCCCTCCCCCTGGAAAATACATATCCGGACTCAGGGTAGCGAATACAATCATATCTATGTCGCCAGGGGTAAGCCCTGCCCTCTCCAGTGCAATGGTCGCAGCCTTGACCCCCATGATGGAGGTAGAATTGCCGTCCCCTTTCTTTATATGTCTTCGTTCCTTTATTCCCGTTCTTTCCTGGATCCAGGCATCATTGGTATCCATTAATTGGGATAGATCATCATTGGTAACAATATGGTCCGGAACATAATGGCCTAATCCCGATATTCTTGACGTATACATACAGTAAAAAATTAAAAGCCTGGAAAGATAAGCAATGTGACATAGGAGGTGAAATTTTTTGAATTTATAAGCTATGCATGCATAGCAGTAGGGATTGTGCCTCCCGGTTTTTTTAAGTACCTTTTTAAAAAATTTAATCCCATGAAAAATCGTTTCGTTCTTCTACTTCTTTTATGTACTACGCCCTTATTTTATGCCCAGGAAAATACGGGATATCAAAAACCTCCAAAGGAAATTTTGGACCTGGTCGATGCTCCATTAGCCCCGTCCGTCATTATGGACGACTCAGGTGATAATGTGGTCCTATTATACAGAGATGCCTATAAATCGATAGCAGAGTTATCTGAGACCGAATTAAGATTGGGTGGGTTGCGAATTAATCCAAAAACCAACATTGGTAGTCGAACTAATTACTACAATAATTTAAAGGTGAAAAAGGCCACGGACAAAGACGCAAAACAGGTGTCCGGTTTGCCGGAAAATCCGCGATTGTCGAATTTTCGCTGGTCGCATAACCAAAAAATGATCGCTTGCCTTAACACATCACCAACCGGTGTTGAAGTCTGGGTTGTACATATCGAAAAAGGGAGTGCCCAAAAGCTGACCCAAGCTAATGTCAATGCAAATATGGGCAGCGCCATTAGTTGGTTTAAAGATGACAAGGCCCTGCTTGTGAAAATGCTTTTGAAAAATAGAAGAGATCTTATCAATACTGCCGAGGCCATTCCTTCGGGCCCTACTATTTCGGTAAGTGATGGAGCCAAAGCTCAGAATAGAACCTATCAGGACCTTTTGAAAAACCCGAATGACGAAGCCAATTTTGAAACCCTGGCCGTTTCAGAATTGAAAAAGGTAGACCTCAACGGAAACGCCAGTCTTTTTTTGGCAGCAGACTTGTATCGCGGCATCAGTTTTTCTCCCGATGGAGACTTTATTTTAACCTCCACTATAAAAAGACCCTTCTCCTATCTGGTACCCTATTACCGATTCCCTTATAACGAAGTTGTTTATGACAACCAGGGCAATATGGTCAAACTGGTCAATGAAGTCCCATTAGACGAAGTCCGACCTAAAGGTTTTATGGCAACACGGAAGGGCAAACGAAACACAGCCTGGAGAGCCGATAAACCAGCTACCCTCTTTTGGGTGGAAGCTCAGGATAGTGGTGATCCAGAGATCAAGGTAGCACATAGGGATGTAGTATATGAAATGGCGTCCCCCTTTTCAGGAAAAAAACGGGAGGTGACCCGTACCAAAAATCGGTTTTCAGGAATTACCTGGGGAAATGATGAGGTAGCTATAGCCTATGACTATTGGTGGAATGATAGAAATACGAAAACCTATGTTTTCAACCCTTCTAAGTCTGCTGAGCCTTCTCGAATCATTTCAGATAGGAATTATCAGGATCGCTATAGCGATCCGGGAGATTTTGTCACCAGGCAAAATGAATTCAACCGATATGTACTGGATATACAAGGCGGGATGGCCTATTTAATGGGTGATGGATATACGGAAAAGGGCCAGTTCCCATTTATCGACTCCTATCAATTGAAATCTGGAAAAACCAACCGTCTGTATCAGTCCGGGTATAGCGATAAAAAAGAAAGTCTCTACAATGCCATTGATATGAAAAGTGGAAAGATCCTGGTACGTATTGAATCCCAGAATGAATATCCAAATTATTACTTCAGAAATATCTATGCCAAAGGAGAAGCTCTTACTCCCGTAACCACTTTCGAAAACCCCTATAAAAGTCTACAGGATGTTCAAAAAGAGGTCATTAAATACAAAAGAGAGGATGGACTCGAATTAGAGGGAACTTTATATCTGCCGGTGGGATATGATAAATCGAATAAGGAAAAGAAACCTATGATCCTTTGGGCCTATCCCAGAGAGTTCAAGGATAAAAATAGTGCTTCTCAGAGCACTACTAATCCCAACGAATTTATCTACCCTTATTATGGGAGTCCTATCTATTGGGTAACTCGGGGATACGTGGTCTTAGACGATGCAGCTTTTCCCATCGTGGGAGAAGGTGAAGAAGAACCGAACGATACCTTTAGAACGCAGCTGGTAGGAAATGCGAAAGCAGCCATCGACGCGGTGGACGAGCTGGGGTATATCGATAGAAATCGTGTAGGGGTGGGAGGCCATAGTTATGGAGCCTTTATGGTTGCCAATTTACTAAGCCACTCCGATCTATTCGCTGCGGGTATTGCGAGAAGCGGGGCGTATAACAGAACCCTGACACCTTTTGGATTTCAAAGCGAACAACGTAGTTACTGGGATTCTCCAGAAACCTATTATACAATGTCACCCTTTATGCATGCCGATAAAATGAAGACCCCTCTCCTGCTTGTTCATGGAGAGGCGGACAACAATTCCGGAACCTATCCCTTGCAAAGTGAACGCTACTTTAATGCTCTGAAAGGACTGGGAGCTCCCGCCAGGTTGGTTATGTTACCCAAGGAAAGTCATGGATATCGGGCTAAGGAAAGTATCTTGCACCTACTGTGGGAACAAGATACCTGGTTGGAGACCTACGTGAAGAACAGAGAAACCAACACGGTTAAATCCACTACGGAGATTAAAAAATAAGTAAAATTAAAAGGGTGCCAACCACAGCACCCTTTCTAAACAACCTAACCAATAAATAATAGAAAAAAATTACTTTTTCGTAGCAAATTATGTTTTCCCACTATTTTGATACAGTAAAGATAACAAAAATTTGTTTAATAATAACGTTAATTAATTAAACAATAGTGTTAATTTTCTATTAATTCTGTTTTTTTATAATTCTGTATAATCACCTCACTTCCAAGGTCATTAAGTAAATTGTATAGACCAAAAAAGGTTCTATTGATGTATAGAAAGTGCTTAGATCCTCTATTCCCATTCATCTTTCTAATCTCAGAATCCTTAGAGTATTTTTCACTTAGATCTGCAATTTTTCCAAAGAATTCGGTATTTGCAAAATCAAAGGTCTCGTTGTGAAAAGGCTGGGTGAATAAGCTAAGCATTTCGTGGAAGAGAGAAGAGAAGAAAGTGATTTCTTCCGAGGAGTCATCTTCTCTCAATATCTCTAGCTCATACAACTTTTCCAAAAAGACCTTTGGATCATTGATATTTTTAGGTTCAGCCAATTCAAAATATGGGGTATAGAACTCCTTTGGAACCTTCTTGATACAACCAAAATCTATGGCGATTAGGTTCCCATGAGCATCTACTAGAAAGTTTCCAGGATGAGGATCTGCATGCACCTGCTTTAATTCGTGCATTTGAAACATATAAAAGTCCCAAAGGGCCTGCCCTATCTTATTCGCAAGCGCTCTATCTGTGTTGTGCTTTGTGAATTCGGACAAATGTTGCCCCTGCATCCAGTCCATGGTAATGATTCGATCGTTGGACAAACTTTCATAATATTGAGGAAACTTTAGATTCGGTATATGCCCACAAGCCTGGGTAATTTCTCTACTTTGGGCCAATTCCAACTCATAATCGGTTTCTTCTAATAGTTTTCCCTCTATCTCTTTAAAATATTTTTCCGAGTCCTTTCCCTTTAAGTTGAACATTTTAATGGCCACTGGTTTTACAAGAGCGAGATCGCTACTTATGCTATTGGCCACTCCCGGGTATTGGATCTTAACTGCCAATTCCTTTCCATCTTTCGTCGCTCTGTGCACTTGTCCAATACTAGCAGCCGCTACCGAAGTCGCATCAAAGCTGTCGTAAAGATCTTCAGGAGCTTTTTCAAAATACTTCACAAAGGTCTTACGAACCAGCGGAGCGGACAGGGGCGGAACGGAGAATTGCGCCAACGAAAACTTTTCAACATAGGCTTTGGGCATAATGTTCTTTTCCATGCTCAGCATTTGAGCCACTTTTAAGGCCGACCCTTTCAGACTTTTCAGACCGTCATAAATATCTGCTGCATTGTCTTCATTAAGTTTATCCTTGGTGAGTTCCGAATTGACCAGTTTTTCACCATAGTATTTCAGGTAATTGCCCCCTACCTTTACACCCGTCTTTACCAATTGAGATGCTCTGGAAATCTTGCCCGTAGGTATACGATCTATAGTCTTCATTTAGTTCATTCTTTCTTTCCACAAGAACTTTCCAAAATCGATGATACTCTCCAATGGAGTTGTTTCGAAAACATCGAAAATGGCTCGCACCGACTTTTCAATAGCTGCATCTGTTTTATCGAAGGAAGGAGAGCTGTCTTCCATCCAGTACTTCATCAGGAAAAGCGTTTGCAACCAGGCTCCTTCAGAAAAAACGCTAACAGGATGCTTTAGAATCCTCAATTGTTTTTCATCGTTCTTCTCTTCAATGAGTTCACTTGCAAACTCCTTGACACGATGTCTCAACCCAGAAAGCTGAGACATATTTTTCATAAGATCTTTATTTTCATTAAGGGCGAAAAGTACATAGCTCCTGTTGGCTGTCAATAGTTCAAAAAATGTAAAGAAGAAAGTAAGCATCTTCTCTTGATTGTTGTATCCGTCATATTCTTTGGCCTTGAGGTTCAATTGTAAGGTGTGATCGAAAAAACTATTCCATATCTCCCTCTTCAACCCTTCGAAAGATCCAAAGAAATGATAGAATTCCTCTTCCTTAAGCTTGTGTTCCTTGCAGAACTTGAATACACTTCTAGGCTGAGTTTCGGTTTCCAGCACCGCATTCATATAATTTGAAATAATACTTTCCCGGGAAACTGGTTTCTTGGCTGTTGATTTCTTCGCAGGCATAATCAGATATTTAAATCAAAAAGCATAGCTGCTTAATGTTCACCAAATATACAAAATGTTTAACTAATTATATTTTTTGTTAAACAAAAATGTTTGTTAAAGTTTAGGACGAATGACAACCTGTCAGCCTTCCAAGAATGGTATTCTATTTGCCTTCTGCTCTAACAGAAAAATAACTCACACTAAATTCAAAACAATGAGCAAAGGAACTATTAATGTATCGGTAGAGAATATCTTCCCGTTAATTAAAAAGTTTTTATACAGCGATCACGAGATCTTCCTTCGTGAACTTATCTCAAACGCTACAGATGCAACCTTGAAATTGAAGCATCTTACCAATATTGGCGAAGCCAAAGTAGAATATGGAGATCCCATGATCGAAGTAATTGCAGATAAAGAAAATAAGCAACTTCGAATCATCGATCAAGGCTTGGGAATGACTGCCGAGGAAGTGGAAAAATACATCAACCAGATTGCCTTCTCCGGAGCCGAAGAGTTCATAGAAAAGTACAAGGACAAGAACGGTGAAGAGGCCGGTATCATTGGGCATTTCGGACTCGGATTTTATTCTGCCTTCATGGTGGCCGATAAGGTGGAGATCATCACCAAGAGCTATAAAGATGAGGCAGCTGCACATTGGACCTGCGATGGTTCTCCTAACTATACGTTGGATGCTTCGGATAAAACCGAAAGGGGAACAGAGATCATTCTTCATATCGCTGAAGACTCCACCGAGTTCTTAGAAGAAGGGCGTATTAGAGAACTTTTAGTGAAGTACAACAAGTTCATGCCTATTCCTATTAAATTTGGAACCCGAACAGAGACCTTACCGAAGCCAGAGGATGCCAAAGAAGAGGATCCGGCTCCTACTCAGGAGGTGGATCATATTATCAATAATCCTAATCCGGCCTGGACCAAACAACCTACCGATTTAGAAGACAAGGATTATAGTTCTTTTTACCGCGAACTATACCCCATGCAATTTGAGGAGCCTTTGTTCCATATTCACCTCAACGTGGATTATCCGTTCAATCTTACCGGAATTTTGTACTTCCCGAAGATGACCAACGATATGAACATCCAAAAGGATAAGATACAATTGTATCAAAATCAGGTGTTCGTTACCGATAATGTGGAAGGGATCGTACCGGAATTCCTTACCATGCTTCGAGGTGTGATCGATTCTCCGGATATTCCTTTAAATGTATCCCGAAGTTATTTACAAGCAGATGGTGCTGTAAAAAAGATATCCAGCTATATCACCAGAAAGGTGGCAGATAAGCTAAAAAGTTTGTTCAACAATAATCGCGAAGACTTTGAAGCCAAGTGGAACGATATCAAGATTGTTATCGAATACGGTATGCTAACCGAAGACAAGTTCTTTGAGAAGGCACAGGGCTTTGCACTCTATCCCAATGTGGATGGTACCCATTACACCTTTGAAGAACTTTCTGAAAAGGTCAAGGATACGCAAACGGATAAAGATGATAAACTAGTGATTCTCTATGCTTCCAATAAAGAGGAGCAACACAGCTATATTGAAGCAGCCAAAGATAAAGGATACGAGGTTTTATTATTGGATTCTCCCATCATTGCCCATTTGATGCAAAAAATGGAAAGTGAAAAAGAAAAGATCTCCTTTGTTCGTGTAGACAGTGATCATATTGAGAATCTTATTAAGAAGGACGAAGCAGCCATTTCCAAATTGTCTGACGAAGAACAAGAAAGTCTGAAGACTTTTTTAACCGAAACGATTCCGGCTGAGAAATTCTCCGTGCAGCTGGAGGCCATGGACAGTAACACCAATCCATTTATCATCACCGAACCGGAATTTATGCGACGTATGAAGGAAATGCAACAAACCGGAGGGGGCGGAGGTATGTTTGGGATGGGTGCTATGCCAGACCTATACAACCTCATTGTAAACACCAATCATGAACTAGTTTCTCAGATCCTCAATACCAAAACCCAGAAGAAGAAAGAGCGTCTGGTAAATCAGGCTTTGGATCTGGCCAAACTAAGTAAGAACCTTTTGACCGGGGAAGAAATGACCGCTTTTATTAAGCGAAGCTATGAGATGATCAAATAGAAAATCCCACATATCTTATAAAAACCACCTCTTTAGGTGGTTTTTTGTTACGTATTAATACGTATTTTCCTATCCCAGAACGACATTTCATGGATAAAGTGTTGGTTGACAACTACAAACGGTTTAATTTTAATTCAACTAACAAATCCAATTATGTCAAATATTACTTTATGCTACAGGTGTAACCTGCTGTGGTCGCAAGGACCGTATGCAAGGACATCCAGCCCTCCCTAAGCCAATATGTTGGACGATAATTGGGGCACTCCTTTTTTTGCGCTACCCTGTAATTGAATACGATGATCTTGTAAATGATGGCCAATAACCTACATTTTCGCTGTGCATAGATGTGTCACTTGTGCAATCGCCTAAGAACGTCGTAATTTTCTAACCGTTCATCTATTTGATTTGTAAATCGTTGTTAGTAAGCGGTTTATATTGTATTTTTAAGTAAACTAATAAATCCAAAATAATTATGAAAAAACTATTACTTCTTGTAGTCATTCTTACTGCATGGACAGGTTTCTCTCAGACCTCTGTTGCCGAACTGGGAGTGGATGCAAATGTTACGCGGACCGTAGATACGGGTTCCACTTTCTCTTTTGCTCCATGCGGTTACCTTAATCCCTCGAGCGGATTTCCCAATGCAGGGAATGTTTCGGACCCGTCTGCCTTTACGGCAGCGGACGACTTTAATGTCCCTGCAGCTATGAACTTTGACCCTCAAAATGTGGTTCTTTCCCTGTTAACAACTGCGGGTACCACGATCTCTGGTGTCGAAATCACCTTTTATGCAGACGCGGCGGGTGTGCCCGGGGCGGTAGTTGGTACCGCCGCATTGGCTCCACCTGCTTCCCAAATGATGGTAGGCACTGCTTTTGGAAGGGATATCATTGAAACCGTTGTCGACCTTTCGGGAAGCGGCATTTCCTTACCAGGAGGGGCCGGCGGAGCGAATTTCTTTATGGGTGTACGAGCGACAAACTCTGCAGGAAATACCGATTTGTTTTGGGAATTGACAAATACTATTACCAACGGAGAAAGTGCATTTTCTCTGGACGATGGTGCTTCATGGCAACCTACTGGTGGAGTCATTGGTGGTGGACCCTGGGACTTTGTATTTTCCCTTTTTGGGCTCAACAACCCACCCACTATCGTTTGCCCGGCAGATATTGTTATTGATAACGAGCCTGGCATCTGCGGAGCTACGGTAAACTTTGCTACCCCACCGGCCATTGATCCGGATGGAGATGCTGTTATGGTGACGCAAACCATGGGAGACCCAACTGGGAGTATCTTTCCAGTGGGTGTTACTACCATAGAATTTACAGCGACCGATGCTTGTGGAGCCTCTTCCTCTTGTACCTTCACTATCACAGTAAACGATACAGAAGCTCCTACCATCACTTGTGGAGCCGATGTGACTCAGGATAACGATCCTTCCCTATGCGGTGCGGATATCGTTGTACCCCCTCCCACGACGGCAGACAATTGTCCGCTATTGGTACCTATAGTAGGGCCTCTAACGCCATTTATTGACGATGGAAACGGAGAATTAGAAGATACACCGACCACGGTAACTGGTCTTACCAATTCCTTAGGAGGAGACGTTACCATCAATATTTTAACCAATGGAGATTTTGGTGCCGGTTCAGAATGTTTTGTATTATGGGGACCGGATAGTACAGAAATCTTTAACGAATGTGACCTAGGTAGTGATTGTGACACTTCCATGCGCACCTTAACGGTGCCGGAAGCCACCTGGAATGGATGGATTACCACTTTTGGTTCGGACCTTACCTTTTTACTGCTTGCCGACACCAGTGTAGATCTTTTCTGTGAAGATTACTACCAGCTTACCGTAATCCTGGGAAGTGCAGCTCCTGCTGTTCTCACGAACGACTATAACGGCACGGACGACGCCTCCGGATTCTATCCGGTGGGAACTACTACCGTAACATGGACAATTACCGATAGTGCCGGTAATAGCTCTCAATGCACTCAGGACATTACCGTAAACGACGTGGAAGCTCCTCAAATTGCTTGTGGAGGTCCGTTAGATGTAATCCTGGATGCCAATGGGATGGCTACTATCAATGCAAGTGATCTCAACGTTACTGGCTTGATCACAGCCGACGGTGATCTCTATGCATACGCGCCTTTTATAGGGCCTACAGATGATTTGGCTCGATATACTTACAACCCGAGTTCCGATGCCATCACACTAGTAGACAATCCTTATGGAAGCACTACATTGAGTCAGGGGTATAGCATCGCCTTAAATCCGGCCACAGGAACATCCTATTATCTGGCCGATTCTCCAGGTACCGGTAACCGTGCCTTGTTCGAGTTTGACATCCTCACTTCAACGCTTGGAACGGAAATTGGAGATGTGGTTTCTGCAGGGGGAGCTGGAAATCCCAATGCCATGACCTTTGGCTCGGATGGAACACTCTATGTATCCTTTGGAAATGGAGACATTAACACCTTCGACATTGGAACAGCCACAGCCACTGCATTGGCCAATATTCCTTCCAATGGAGGAGCTGGTCTTACCTATGATTATGACAATAACGTAGCTATTTACGCTACTCTGGATGGAGGATCCGGAGATTTAGACCTCTATTCGGTTGATGCTGCCGGAACAGTAACTTCTTTATTCCAGGTGGCTGAACCATCTGGCTGTGGTGGTTCTGCCCAGGCCATGTCTTACGTTGGTAATGGAAAGATCATTGCCAGTAGTACCTTTGGTTGCGATGTTATCTATACCATTGATCTCAATACGCAGGTAGCAACTGAGTTACTTAGTCCAACTGGATATCAGGATAGTATTAAATCCTTCATTTTTATTCCTGCCGACAACTTATTGGACAACTGTGGAACCGTTACGATTACCGCTGGAACCACAGCTACGACTATGGCCAGCCTGGAAACCACCTTTGCCGGTGGAAATGGTTTTGAAGGAAATATGTTCGATATTAATGCCATCAATGAAGTAACCATTCAGTCTTTCGATGTGAATCTCGATAACGGTGTGGTAGACGATGTGGAGGTATGGGCCAAGGTAGGAACCTATGTAGGTTCTGAGACCACCATGGCGGACTGGACCTTGATTGGAACTGCCGCAGGAATTACTTCTGCAGGAGATGGACTGCCAACTCCATTAAACCTTTCTTTAGGATATACCATCCCAGCTGGGGAATTACATGCTTTCTATGTAACTACGGCTAACGGAGGCGGTATGAACTATACCAATGGTACGGGTGTTGGAAATGTATTTGCCAGTGATGCCAACATCGAGTTCTTGGAAGGAGCTGGTGGAGGATACTTCAGTGTGACCTTTAGTCCACGTGTATTCAATGGAAATATCTATTACGATCAGACTGTAGGAGGAACTCCAATGAGCACATTGGATTTCACCTGTGACGACCTCGGCTTGAACGACCTGGAAGTAACCGTGACCGATGCCGCTGGAAATGTATCGACTTGCTTCACCCAAGTAAACGTATTAGATGAGACAGATCCTATATTGGTTTGTCAGGATGTAACCATCGAGCTAGGCCCTGATGGAACGGCTACAATCGATCCGGCAGACCTATTGGCTAACTTACCTTCTACCTTCGAAGTAATCTCCATTAGTAGCGACAACCAATCGGGTGCTGTAGGGAATACAGATTTCACCGTGGACGTAACGGCTGCCGAGGATGTTACCTT
>JBCBDM010000020.1:0-29049 GCA_038529705.1 Bacteroidota bacterium | reverse complement strand
ATATGGCTTTGCCTATTTAAAGAAGGCAGCGGCCTATACCAATTGTGAGCTTGGGGTATTGACAGAGGAAAAAAGAGACCTTATCGGCGCTGTTTGCGATGAGATTCTGGAAGGAAAACATGACCATCAATTTCCGCTGGTGATCTGGCAAACCGGTAGTGGGACTCAAAGTAATATGAATGTGAATGAGGTTATTGCCAATAGGGCACATCAAATGGCCGGAAAAACCATTGGCGAAGGGGATAAAACCTTACAACCCAACGACGACGTTAATAAATCGCAATCGTCTAATGACACCTTTCCTACGGGAATGCATATTGCCGCCTACAAGAAAATTGTAGAGGTAACCATTCCCGGAGTGAAACAATTGCACGCCACCCTGGTTAAAAAATCAAAGGAATTTAGCCGTTGTGTAAAAATAGGACGAACGCACCTCATGGACGCAACCCCGTTAACGTTAGGACAAGAATTTGGCGGATACGCTGCGCAACTTGAATTCGGATTGAAGGCATTGGAAAATACTTTGGATCATTTATCCCAACTGGCCTTAGGAGGTACAGCGGTCGGAACTGGGATCAATACCCCCAAGGGATATGCGCCCAAAGTGGCTGAATACATAGCCCAATTTACTCAATTACCATTTATCACTGCAGAAAATAAATTTGAGGCGCTGGCCGCCCATGACGCCATTGTGGAATCCCATGGCGCGCTCAAACAACTCGCTGTTTCCTTAAATAAGATCGCTAATGATATTAGAATGTTAGCAAGTGGCCCCAGAAGCGGTATTGGAGAGATCATAATTCCCGCCAATGAGCCGGGTTCTTCCATCATGCCCGGGAAAGTTAATCCAACTCAGTGTGAGGCTCTTACCATGGTGTGCGCACAGGTAATGGGGAACGACGTCGCCATAGGAGTTGGGGGTATGCAAGGACATTACGAACTGAATGTTTTTAAACCCGTAATGGCAGCGAACATTTTACAATCGGCTCAATTGATAGGAGATGCCTGTATATCATTCGATCTAAACTGCGCTGTAGGTATAGAACCCAATCATGAAGTGATCAAACGACTATTAGACAATTCTTTGATGCTGGTAACTGCATTAAATACTAAAATTGGTTACTACAAAGCGGCGGAGATTGCAAATACAGCACATGCTAACGGAACTACTTTAAAAGAAGAAGCCGTGAATCTTGGCTATCTAACAGCCGAAGAATTCGATGCCTGGGTGAAACCGGAAGATATGGTAGGAGAAAATTAATCCGATATTTTCACTTTCAGACGTATAAGCCTCGAAATGAGGCTTTTTTTACAATTTTATACGAATTAACCTACAGACCACTACGTGTGTACACGTAATTTTATCGATGAAATGCAAAAAAATTAGTTGAAGTGCTCTTTTTTTGTATATTGAAGTACCCAAATTTAGAAAACCTACTTACTATGAGGTCACTTTTATTGCTATTTACCCTCCTATTTTGTCTGAATGTTCAGGCAAAAAACAAGGTGGATAATACAAGTATCAATCCCCAAAAAATCACTCTTAACAGTATTGAAAAACAAATACTTAACATCGATCGAGGTGTTGAGTTTAATGGTGCTAATGGCGTCATACATCCTTCGGTTTTTTTCACACCTTTGGATGGAACTTTTTATTTTGGAGACCATTATGCGAAATTCAGTAGCGAATATAATTTTTCAGAAAATTCCTACAATAAATCAAGTGCAGGAGGTGGCATGACCTTCAAATCTCTGGAAGAAAATTCCTCCCTTAGAAGTGAGGCTTCGTTCGATTCACAGACTATCTTTAGACAAGGGATGTTTTATGGCTTTGCCTTGATGTTGGTCCTCTTGAATTTAGTCTGCTTCTTCCTATTCGAAGAGAAAACATTCCTCTACTATTCCCTCGCCCTGGCGAGCATGTCCCTATTACTTTTCTTCAGTGATGGCCTGCTTTCATTACTCGGATGGTCTAGTGGGGATTTACTGTATTTCAATCAGACTTTATTCCTGCTAATTGCCACCGGATTCAGTGCTCTGTTTATTTCGAAATATCTTACACTGGCTGAGTTTTTACCTAAATTAAAGTATATAACCACATCTCTTTTTGCCATAGCCGCATTGTTACTATTAACCGGCTGGATCACGTCCAATTTGGATATCATACATGTGACCAATGTTGTGCTGTTTTTAGTACTGGGAACGTATTTTGTAGCGGGAATTTATCTATTTAGTAAAAAGAACTATGCCAAATTTTTCGTCATTGCCAGTTTTGTCCCCCTATTGTTCTGCCTGGATTTCTTTGTGTTGAACCCTATGGGAATTAATTTCCTATCCACACAAACATCACATATCAAAGCAGCGATGATCGCGGAAATGCTGATTCTGACCTATGCCATCATGTACCGCATGCAGGCTATTAAGGAAGAAAATGCTTTACGGCAGGCCGAGCTACGGATTTTTCTTAAGAGACAAGAGGTATTATCCACCCGAAGAAAGACGGAAAAATTGGTAGAAGACGTTTATTTGGAAAACTTGATCATGCATTACGACCTGGATGGTTTGGAAATTAAATTATTGCAATACATTTCCGAAGGAAAAGAAAACTCGAAAATTGCGCGTAAGCTCAAAACCACCGAACACGATATAGAAGAATTAACTAAAGAGTTATACGATAAACTGGAAATCAGCGAGCAGATTCAACAGGACTACCGTATGGTAGATTCGCAGCCAGATTATATCTATAATTAGCCCCTCCTACGTGCGAAAGGAGGAATTTTTGCCCCGTATTAGGATCTTTTGAACCTAAATCAACGATTGTTTTTATTTTTATGGCGAGGAAGGGATAAGCGTAACAACTTATCCTTTCTTTTTTACATAAAACTTTTTGTAGCGGAAATACGAAACAAAGCTCAGCGACAGTAGAAAAGCCAACAGATAGAATACAAAACTCGGGGTTACTGGAACATCTCCACTTGCATAGGAATGAAGCCCCGTGAGATAGAAGTTCACTCCAAAGTAGGTCATCATGATGGACGCAAAGGCAAACACGGCCATCACATTAAAAAACCATCTTCCTCTCAATCCCGGAATTAATCGCATATGTATGACAAAGGCATAAATCATAATGCTTATTAACGCCCAGGTTTCCTTAGGGTCCCACCCCCAATAGCGTCCCCAACTCTCGTTGGCCCACTGTCCTCCCAGGAAGTTTCCTATAGTTAACATCACCAACCCTACCGTAAGAGCCATTTCCGTAATAATAGTGATCTCCTTGATATGCAGATCCATTTTCACCTTGTTCTTCTTTGTGGTAAAAACCATGAGCAACATGGCCGTAATTCCAAGGATCCAACCTAAGGTAAAGGGTCCGTAACTCGCTACAATCACGGCCACATGAATCATCAACCAGTAGCTGTCCAATACGGGCACCAAATTCCCAATGGCAGGATCTAACCAACTCAAATGTGCAACCCACAAAAGAATAGAAGCAACAAATCCGGTTGCCGCGACCGTAAGATCACTCTTTCGGCCAAAAGATAGTCCGAAAAATACCGTAGCCCAGCTCACATAGATCACACTTTCATAAGCATCACTCCAGGGAGCATGACCACTAATATACCAGCGGGCAATTAATCCGCCTATCATGATAATGAAGAGACCCCACATACATACCTTCATGAATTTAATACCGTATTCCAGGATCTTACTTTCTGAAAAGATATTGACAATGATAAGAAGGAACATCAATACACCAAACATGGCAAAATAATGATATAACCTATTGAAGATATTATACTTGTTATAAGCGATCTCCGCTTCAATTTTTCTTTCGGAAGGGAGCACTTCGGAGCCATAATCTTTCTGATATTTTAGAATAAGGTCCAATACCTTATCTGCCTGACTATAATCGTTGTTCCTTCTTCCATAGTCCAACGCCAAACGATATCCCTTAAGGATATCTGCCACAAAGACGGAATCGGTTCCCCTGAGGTTTGATGTTTCGAGCTCTAAAGGCGAGATCCACGTATTATTGGGATCGCCCGGAATAGGGAACAGCTTCAGTATGGCACCACTCAAAGCCTGATCCAAGACGAAGGATTTTTCGTTGAGTTTTACAAAATCCTTTTCGAATTGATTGGGATTGGTCTTGGAAGTGGCTTCAACCAAATAAGGTCCCAGTTTATTTTTAAAGTTCTCATCCAAAAGATCGGTAATGGCCGCCATAGAGGTTTCCTTAGAAACCCCAAGAATCTTTTTTATGCTATCGTTTCGCCAGTCCAACTTCATCAAAGGGACCTCAATCCATAATCTGGGAATCTCCGTCATAGACAAAAACACCTGATTGGCATCTAACTCCCCATACTTGTTCTTTCCACTTACCTTTCGGAGCACCTCACTGGCAAAAGTATTGATAGGTTTCATTCTACCGTTATCCTGAATGACCAAACGGCCAAACTTGGCTGCGTGCTCCTTACTTGGAGCATTGGCCATGATAAGAGAATCGATCTGTTCCTGACTCACCCTCTGCCCGTGTTGATCACTTACCTGACCAAAGGCCGAAAGAGAAAGAAATAAGACAACGATCGTTGTTAATTGGGCTTTCTTATCCTTCACCTTGTTCAACATTTTCTTCAAATCGGCAAAGCGGGTATTCCTATCAAACAGTATAGCCATGAGCCCGATATACAAAAGAAAGTATCCTATATAGGTGATCCAGGTACCCCAGAAATCATAGTTCACCGAAAGTACTGTCCCTTTTTCGTCAGGATCGAACGAAGCCTGAAAAAAGCGATAGCCCTTATGATCCAGCACATGATTCATAAAAATATCATAGTCGAAGAATTCGGTGTCGCTATTGTTGACGGTTACTTTGCTTCTGAAAGCCGAATATCCTTTCTCTGTTCCCGGATATTTATCCGCTATGAAATCGTTCAAGGTAATACTGAAAGGTAGTTCCAACCTTCTCGCACCATAACTCATAGACACCTTAAGGCCAGCTATTTCGGCTACTTCAGGAGGCACAGAAGTGAGTGGCCCCCCAATCACTTCCACCGTTTTAGTTTCACCATTGGAAACCAATTCAAGCACCAAAGCGTCCTGATTGGTCTTTTCGGGTAGTGGTACCTTGACGGTACCATAGCTTCCGCGGGTTACCGGTTCGGGAAATACAAAGGCCGTATTCGCCATTTGATACAAGGAACGAAGATTGAGAGTTTGCAAGCTATCTGCAACAACTTCGCCTTGAAATTGATCCGCCATCCTGAGAAAAGTTCCTTCAAAAGGAGTTTCGATCTTGTATTCGTTGGGGGCTATGAATATATTAATGGCACCTTCCCTTCTGTTATTTACGGTAAATAGTAACCCATGTATGGAAGTCTCCCCTCCTACCTTCAACCAGTGATCATGCCTGTTACCGTCACCCGCTTCCACAATCTTGAGATATTCTTCACCTGCTTCGGAAGGAATGAAACCTTCTTTCACATTTTCAATATAATCTTTGTACCGTATGGTTAACGGTTGCTTGTTATAATCGGTTTCTATACTGAAACCATTACTCGAACGTTCGGAAAGATCGAGCTTGGTATCCCTAATCGTACGTCTTTGAGCGACTCCATTCGCTACGGAATCTCCATCGATAAACACCTTTAAATAGGAATCTCTGGAAAGAAAACTATTTTCGGTTACTCCTTCTCTAATAGGCATCATCCCTTCGTATCCAATATACCGAGTTACAAAGGCTCCTACCAAGACCAAAATAAAAGCCAAATGTAGTGTGAGTGTCGCCCATTTTGCTTTCTTATAAAGCCGAAACCTAAAAATGTTCCCTACAAAGTTGATCACAAAGAACACCATGATGGCTTCGAACCACCATGCATTATAGATAAGCTGCCTTGAATAGGGCGTTGGCGAGGTTTCTGAAGACGCATCGAGAAAAGTACCCACGGCCATCGCGACGGCAAAAAGAATAAATAAAACAGCAGTAAGTCGGGTCGAAAAGAGGATTGAAGCAAGTTTCTTTTGCATTCTGGCGAATTTTTCGCAAATTTAATCAATAACCTTCATAATAACTACTGAAATCTGTTAAGGTGTTCCTATTATTTTGAGTCCTGTTTTTTCCGGGCAGCGAATATTTTCAAATGAATAAACGTACCCATATTTCGGGCCCTGTTCTTCGCAATTTGGGCAACTTCACCAACGAATAGTTCATCGATTGTCTCGAACCAAAGATTCAACCATATCCCGAAGTGCATTTCATTGATACTACCTCCTTCTGCCTCATCTACCGCTATATGTTTTCCTATAGGATCTCCCTGGTAGGTTTTCCTGAAGAACAGATTGGATTCCCAAAAGTCGGTAAGATGTTCAAAGTGTTGCTCCCAATAGGTTATAGCCCGATTAAAAATGGGTCCCAAAAGGTCATTCTCCCTAACTTTTCCATAGAAGGTTGAAACCAGCATATAGACATCTTCCCGGGATTGAATATCTGTCATGACATAAATTGATCGTTAGCGTTATCCAAAGATAGTGATCCTTGCACTACAAAATACTTCAAAAAGTTACTACCTTCGTCATATGATTTCAGTTACCATCATGGGCTTCGGAAATGTAGGCAGGCATTTATATGCTGCCTTTCATAATGCTTCTGAAGTAGACAGGGTACAGGTCTATAATCGGTCCAAGGTGATGCATAATCCCGAAGAAGCCGTTATCATCTCCAAGCTTTCCGAGTTACAACCCACAGACGCATATTTCATTGCGTTACCGGATGATCATATAGCAGATTTTTCAGAAAAACTGCCTTTTCATAACGGCTTGGTGGCGCATACCTCAGGAAGTGTTCCCCTTACAAAGCTCTCTGGTCACAATAGGCGTGCTGTGTTCTATCCTTTACAGAGTTTTTCGAAAGATACTCGTGTCGATTTTAATGCAATTCCTATCTGTGTTGAGGCAGAAAATGAATCTGACCTGAAGATGCTTTCCAAATTAGGACAATGCATTTCTACCAAGGTCGTAGAAATAAATTCTGAAGATCGTGGAAAACTTCATTTGGCGGCCGTATTTGTCAATAACTTTGTGAATCATTTATATACAATTTCCGAAGCACTGCTCAACGAGCATTCTCTTGATTTCGATCTCCTAAAGCCGCTTATAGAAGAAACGGCAGACAAGATTAGCCGGGTTTCTCCATATGACGCGCAGACGGGGCCGGCCCGGAGAAACGATCAAAAAACCATTGAAAAACATATGGACCTATTAACGAACGATCGTTACAGGGCCCTCTATACAACCTTTACAAAATCCATTCAAGAAACCTATGGAAAAGAGCTATAAGGAATATCTGCAACATATTACCACTTTTGTATTCGACGTGGACGGGGTACTCACCGATGGTTCCGTAATTATTAATACGGAAGGAGAATTATTCAGAAAAATGAATATTAAAGATGGTTTTGCGCTCAAGACAGCGGTGGATGCCAAATTTAACGTTTGTATTATTAGCGGCGGCACAAACGAAGGAGTTAGAAAACGGCTACAAGGTTTAGGGATAAAGGATATTCACCTGGGAGCCCATCATAAAACTGAAATCCTCTCGGACTATTTTTCCAGCAATGGTATTAAGTCGGAAAACGTATTATACATGGGCGATGATATCCCGGACTTAACTTCCATGCAAATGGTAGGGCTACCCACCTGCCCTCAGGACGCCGTTCCGGAGATCAAATCCATTTGCAAGTATATTTCCCACAAAAAAGGGGGGGAAGGAGCTGTAAGGGATGTAGTGGAACAAGTTTTAAAAGTACAGGGGAAATGGATGAGCAATGGCAACGGAATAGCCAGTGCAAAGTATGACTAGTTGTAGACAATAGACGAAATTATAATTTCATGACCTTACGGGTCTTTTTTCTTCTTTGGGAAATCAATGATATTAAATTATATAAAGCTAACCCGACCTATTAACTTACTCATCATTGTTTTGGTGCAGTGTATTATTAAGTACGGTCTGCTGTTACCACTTGGAGTAAAGGTAGCTCTGGATAATTTTGAGTTCTTTTTGCTCGTTTTTGCCTCCCTCTGTATTGCCGCCGCCGGCAATGTGGTGAACGATATTTTTGACCTTACTGTGGACTCCATCAACAAACCGGACAAGATGTTGGTTTGGCGAATCATCCCCGAAAAGTCCGCCTACAACTATTATATTGTCTTAAATGTCTTGGGCGTTGCTGCGGGCTTTTATCTTTCAAACCTTTTAGATAAACCAGCCCTAACGGCCATCTTTATTGTAATCTCGGCCCTACTCTACATCTATGCCACCCATATTAAGGCAATGCTAGTGGTGGGAAATCTGTTGGTTTCTGTTGTTGTTGCCATGAGTCTTATGGTTATTGTTCTATTCGATATCTTCCCGGCCTTAGATACAAATGAAATGGATCTTCAAGTAGTAAGCTCCAAAATTATTCTCTTGTATGCAGGCTTTGCTTTCTATATTAATTTTATACGTGAGATCGTAAAGGACCTCCAGGATATAGATGGAGATAAAAACGGAGGGCGAAACTCCCTCCCCATTGCCTTGGGGAGGCAGCGCACCATTCATGTGGTTTTCGTACTGGGTGTCATGGGCCTTATAGGTATATTGCTTTATAGCTATTATCGCTTATACTACTTCTCCACCCTTCTGTTCTATTTTGTATTCTTAATTGCCGGCCCTATGCTTTTCTTTTGCATCAAAGCCTGGAGTGCAGAAACCAAAAAGGACTACGCTTTCCTTTCGTTACTACTTAAATTGATCATGCTAAGTGGTATTATATCTATTGTTTTTTATGCTAAAATTGCAACTCAATTATGAACCTGGACACTTCCAAAGAATACATATTAGAAAATAACCGAACCTTATTAAGGCCTTTGAAACCTGTGGATTTGGAATCTTTACTTCCTTTTTCACTTAAGGAACCGGAACTTTGGACCTATTCTCTGAGTCCCGGTGACGGTAAAGAAAACCTGGAACGCTATCTAAAAATGGCGTTGTCAAAAAAAGAAGAGGGTGACTCATATCCCTTCATTGTTATCGATAAGCGCTCCGGTGAGGTAGCGGGTAGTACTCGTTTCTACGACATCCAGCCCTTGCATAATACCTTGCAACTTGGATATACCTGGTATGGCAAGAAATTTCAAGGTACAGGACTTAATAAAAACTGTAAGTTTTTACTGCTTCAATTTGCCTTTGAGACTGTTGGGGTTGAGCGAGTGGAATTTAGAGCAGACGCCAAAAATGCTAGGAGCATTGCCGCCATGAAAAGTATAGGATGTACGGTAGAAGGTATTTTAAGAAGTAACTGTGCTGCTCCTAACGGCCGCAGAGATAGTATTGTTCTAAGCATTCTAAAAGAAGAATGGACCTCTAAAGTAAGATCTCATCTTAGCCATCGCATAGGGAAGTAACAAATTGGGGCTTGATTCGTCCTAAAGACAGTTGAACCCTTTAAAAGTAAACCCTATGGACCCTGTACCTAGAAAAAACTGGTGGCAGAGGAATTGGAAATGGTTCCTACCTAGCTTTTTAACTTTTTCGATCTTACTACTAGTCATGCTAATTGGAATCTCCAATGACAATTTCAACAGATTTGGTTCTGCCCACGTTAATCAGCACCTTTATGAAGAAGCGTTCCAACTATCGGTACAGAATGAAAGGGTTCAGGAGTTATTAGGAGACAACATTACTAAAATGAGCATGATCTTTGGAGAAGTTACCTTGAATGAAGATGAAACTGAAATGCAATTAGTCATCACGATGGGAGGTGATAAGTCTAAAGGAAAATTACTAATTTGGGCGCATAAATCTGGGGAAGTCTGGGAAAGCAATACGATTAAGGTTCGGAAAACCATCTCCCCCATAGAAACCGTTACCATTTTAGAATAGTGCTCAGAGAAAAACTAAAAAACTACAACATCATCCTGGCCTCAGGCTCTCCCCGAAGACAAAACTTCTTCAAGGAGTTGGATTTGGATTTCACAATTGATGTTCGAGAGGTAGAGGAAGTGTACCCCCCGGAACTAAAAGGTCCTGAAATAACAGATTATTTGGCACAGCTAAAGGCTTCGGTATTCCGCAATCTTTCGGAAAAGGACATTCTTATTACCAGCGACACTATTGTGTGGAAGGATCAGGTGGCCATTGGCAAAGCGACCAACCCGTCGCAGGCCAGGGCCATGCTACAAAACTTAAGTGGTGCCAGGCACGAGGTAATCACCTCGGTATGCTTCACTTCAAAAAATTTCCAAAGAACCCTTCACGACATCACCAAAGTTTGGTTCAAGGAACTCACGGATGAGGAGATTAAATACTACCTCAACACCTATCAACCCTACGATAAAGCCGGAAGTTATGGCGTTCAGGAATGGTTGGGTTATATAGGTATCGATAAATTGGAAGGTTCTTATTTTAACGTCATGGGACTCCCCACTAGACTGGTCTATAAAACCCTGCTGGAACTGGCAGATTCACCCTGAAATATTTAGAATTATTTTAAGACAAATTCACGCTTCAAGGTTTAATTTTACTGGAAATCTCCGAGTTATGAAATCAGCTACCACCTCCTCCTTGTTTTTCGTACTATCTATTCTGCTTTTTATAAGTTGTGATTCTTCTAAAAAAGATGCTCTTGCACTCAACACCGATATAAAAACAGAGGAGCCCACTAGTAAATCCAGAAACCTATCGGATGAATTCAAAGCCTATTGGTATGGCGGAACCGCAGAGATCACCTCCTACAAACTAACTCAGGAACGGTATGGAGAATTGAGGGAAGGGACTTCGGTGAACATATTTGTAACCGAAGATTTTTTGCCGGATATCCAGGTAAAGGCAGATAACTATTCGAAAAGGAATATTCCGGTACTCAAATTGAATAACACCAAAAAGTACCTCACAGGAATTTACCCTTACTCTGTCATGACCAGTACATTCAGTCCGGTTGGCACCAATGATCACGCACTTAAAATAACCCACTCTATGCAGGAATGGTGTGGACAGGTTTACGTTCAACTCAACGCCAAAAAGGATTTTGAAATAGCCTTACATTCATATTTTGAAGGAGAAGCAGATCAAACCACGAAAGTCTCTAAAACCTGGTTGGAAAGCGAGCTTTGGAATCGTGTACGCCTAAATCCTGAGGAGCTCCCCAGGGGTGAGTTTACCGTGATTCCCAGTTTCGAGTTTTTCAGAATGAGTCATCAAAAGATAGGACCGCATATAGCCTCGGGCAATTTAACAAAGGGAGATTCTCTCTCCACCTATACACTCTCCTATTCAGATTTAAAAAGAGAGCTAAAGATCTATTTTAGTTCAAAATTTCCATATACTATTGAACGCTGGGAGGAGACTCACCCAAATGGATTGGTTACTTCAGCCGAAAAAATAAAGCGCATGAAAACCGCGTATTGGAGTCAGAATAGCAACAGGTTCCTAAATCTTAGAGATTCTTTGGGATTATCTACACCCTGAAGGTAGGACGCGAACCTGGACAATAAGAAATGGTTCATTGTTAAAGAAATCCCAACACAATTTGGTGGAACCCTATTTTCAATATCTTTGAATCACACCAAAAACCAATTCCGTGATTCGTAAAAAATTAGCGTTTTCCCTTGTATTGGCCCTCATAACTTTCTGCTCGGCCATGGGGCAAAAACCAAACAAGCCTTCCGCCTCAGAGATCTATCACGATCTTCAGAAACTAAATTTCCTAGGGTCTGCTTTGTATGTAGCTGCTCACCCGGATGATGAAAATACCAGACTTATATCCTATTTGTCTAACGACGTAAAGGCCAGAACGGCCTATCTTTCGTTAACCCGTGGAGATGGAGGGCAGAACCTTATTGGCCCGGAAATACGAGAGCTCCTTGGTGTAATCCGAACCCAGGAACTTTTGGCGGCGCGTCGTACCGACGGGGGTAGTCAGTTGTTTACACGAGCCAACGACTTTGGATATTCCAAACACCCAGATGAGACATTGGCCATTTGGAACAGAGACGAAGTGATGGGAGATGTAGTACGAGCCATTCGCAAATTTAAACCCGATCTCATTGTGAACCGTTTCAACCATAGAAATCCTGGCTCAACACATGGTCATCATACCGCTTCTGCCATGCTTAGTTTTGAAGCTTTTGATCTGGTAGGCAATGCTGAAAAGTACCCTGAGACGGCACAGGAATATGGAACCTGGCAACCCAAGCGACTTTTCTTTAACACTTCTTGGTGGTTCTACGGAAGCAGAGAGAACTTCGAAAAGGCGGATAAGACCAATTTGATGGAGGTAGAAACGGGAGGGTATTATCCCAGTCTTGGACTATCAAATGGGGAGATCGCTTCATTAAGCCGGAGTATGCATAAATCGCAAGGGTTTGGAAGCAGTGGTTCCCGAGGTAGTCAAACAGAATGGCTGGAATATTTAAAAGGCGATTTCCCAACGGGCAAGCAAGACCTTTTTGAAGGGATCAATACCACCTGGACTCGTTTGGAAGATGGAGCCGCTATAGGAACGATCCTCGAAGCAGTGCAAAGGGATTTTGACTTCACGGATCCTTCGGCTAGTGTTCCAAAGCTAATGGAAGCCTATCGCCTTATTCAACAATTAAAGGATGACCATTGGAGATCTATAAAGACTCAAGAGATCGAACAGCTTATCGTAGACTGTTCCGGATTATTCCTGGAGGCCGTTGCCGATACGCAAAGTGTTTCCCCAAGAGGTAATGTCAACGTGACGGTGGAAGTAGTAAATCGATCTAAAGTCAAGATGCAACTTAATTCGGTAAGTTCCTCAGTGATTCAGTTCCCGTCCCAGTTTGCACCCACTCCCCTTTCAGAAAATAAAAAAGAGACCTTGCAAAGTACGGAAGGAACCTTCAATGTAACTCAGAGTTCTGCTCCCTATTGGCTAAAAAAACAAGGCTCTCTGGGTATGTACAACGTTGATAATAAAGACTTGATAGGTCTTCCGGAGCGAGATCTTCAATTTCCTGTGGACTTTAATCTCACCATTGCCGGTGTCAACTTACAAATATCCAGAAATGTAATTTATAAGTTCACAGATCCTGTGAAAGGGGAAGTCTATCGTCCTTTCGAAGTCCTTCCGGAAGTCACTGCTTCCATCCCGGAAAAAGTGTTGATCTTTTCCACCGAAGCCTCAAGGGATGTACCTGTGGTTGTTCGATCCGGCAGGGAAAATATCTCAGGAACGGTAACGCTTCAGCACCCAAAAGGATGGTCTGTGACTCCTGCGCAGCATACGTTTTCGTTAGGCCCTAAAGGCGACTCTCAAACCCTTATCTTCCAGGTGACACCACCCAAAGATAAAAGTGAAGGTTATATAAAGCCCTTATTACAATTGGGTGACAGCTATTATAACAAAGAACTTGTCACCATCGATTACGATCATATCCCCTATCAAAGTGTCCTGCTTCCCTCCCAAGCCAAGGTGGCCCGTATTCCTATCGAAAAGCGAGGACAACATATAGGATATATTGAAGGAGCAGGAGATGCTATTCCGGAGAGCTTAAAGCAAATTGGATATTCGGTAACGGTAATCGATCCGAATGAAATGAATAAGAAACAACTTCAGTCTTTTGATGCCGTGGTGGTGGGCATTCGAGCGTACAATACGGTAGAAGCGCTTAAATTTAAACAGCCTGTATTAAACGAATACGTTAAGGAAGGCGGTACTTTATTATTGCAATATAACACCAGCCGCAGGTTGGTTACTAACAATATTGCCCCCTACCCTTTAAAGCTCTCCAGAGATCGAGTCACCGATGAGTTTTCGGACGTTACCATTCTGGCCCCAAGACATCCGGCACTCAATGAGCCCAATAAAATAACGCAGGGAGATTTTGAAGGATGGGTTCAGGAACGTGGGCTTTATTTTCCAAATGAATGGAGTAACGAGTTTACACCCATTTTAGGGATGAACGACAAGGGAGCGCCGGAGAGCAAAGGTTCCCTGCTTATTGCGCAATATGGCGAAGGATATTATGTCTATACAGGGCTGAGCTTCTTTAGAGAATTACCAGCAGGTGTATCTGGGGCCTATCGCCTATTTGCGAATTTACTTTCGCTGGGAAATAAGACGAGCAATTAGTAGTAAGTGCTTTACATTTAATCACTTCAATATAAAATGGAAGAACAACCTCATCACCAAAATGCCCTGGAGAAATTCATCTGGAGAAAAAGCTACACCCTTGTACTTCTCATCAATGCTATCTACATTATTCTATTCTATTTCTTAATGAAAAAATTCGTTTAGATGGGAATTGGATTAATTGATTGGGGAATCTTAGTTGGAACATTGATCTTTATTGTTGCCTACGGAACCTATAAGAGCCGGGGGAATAAAAATGTAACCGATTATCTGAAAGGAGGAAATAACGCGAAGTGGTGGACTATAGGGCTTAGTGTTATGGCAACCCAGGCCAGTGCCATAACGTTTTTATCTACTCCCGGACAGGCTTTTCACGACGGAATGGGATTTGTACAATTTTACTTCGGACTCCCATTAGCCATGGTGGTTATTTGCCTGGTCTTTATACCGCTCTACCACAAACTTAAAGTTTTTACAGCCTATGAATATTTGGAATCCCGTTTCGATCTAAAGACCAGGACGCTCACGGCAATTTTCTTTCTTATTCAGAGAGGACTGGCAGCTGGCATCACCATTTTTGCACCAGCCATTATTTTATCGGCCGTATTGAAATGGAATCTCATCTACCTCAATATTATCATTGGACTTTTGGTGGTCATCTACACGGTAAGCGGAGGAACCAAAGCGGTTAATATTACACAGAAGCAACAAATGGCTATCATATTTGGAGGTTTATTTATTGCTTTCCTTATCATTCTTAATCTTCTTCCGCTGGACGTATCGTTCACCAATGCATTGGAAATTGCCGGTGCCAATGGAAAGATGGAGATCCTGGACTTCTCCTTCGACCTTGAGAATCGATACACGGTATGGACCGGGCTCATTGGAGGAACTTTTCTGATGCTTTCGTATTTTGGAACGGATCAGAGTCAGGTGCAACGCTATCTCTCTGGCAGATCCGTTAAGGAGAGTCAGATGGGATTGATCATGAACGGTCTGTTAAAGGTTCCTATGCAATTTTTCATTCTGCTCATTGGTGTGATGGTCTTTGTTTTTTATCAATTCAATAGTTCCCCGCTCAACTTCAACCCTGCCGCCACCGAGAATGTGTTACAAAGTGAATATGCCGAAGAATATCAGGAATTACAGGAAAGAAAAAGCGAGTTGGAGCTCGATCTGAAATCCGTTCAAACGGCCTATGCCAGAAGTATCGATGTAAGCGAAAAGGAGACTCTTATAAGGAAGATTCAGGATTTGAACCTAGCCGAAACAGAACTGAGAACACAATCTAAAACCCTCATAGAACAGGCTAATCCTGGAGCCGAAACCAATGACAAGGATTATGTATTCATTCATTTCATTCTGAATAATCTACCTACAGGTTTAATCGGCTTATTATTGGCTGTTATTCTCAGTGCTGCCATGAGTTCAACTGCCAGCGAATTAAATGCTCTGGGATCTACTACAGCTATAGACCTATATAAAAGGAATAACGAAGGCAGAGATGAAAGACATTATGTGAGAATGAGTAAGTGGTTTACCCTATTGTGGGGCGTCATTGCCATCCTGGTAGCCTGCTTTGCTAATTTATTCGATAACCTCATCCAATTGGTAAATATCATAGGTTCTATTTTCTACGGAAATATTCTTGGGGTATTCCTGTTAGCCTTCTTTGTAAAATTCGTGAAAGGAAAAGCTGTTTTCATAGGTGCTATCATCACCCAGATCATTGTAGCCTATGTGTGGTGGATCGATATCATGCCCTATTTGTGGTTGAACGCGTTAGGCTGTATCTTAGTCATGGTAATAGCCATCCTCCTTCAATTATCTTTGGGAGGCAAGGAAGAGATCAACCCAACATAAAAAACTAAGCCATGCTGGATTTTTTACTGACCGGAGACGCCATTTTAGCCTTGGTCACGCTTACCTTCCTGGAGATCGTTCTGGGAATAGATAATATTGTATTTATCTCCATTGCCGCTAACAAACTACCGGAACACCAGCGAGGAAAGGCAACCAACATAGGCCTCGTACTGGCTATGGTTCAACGTATTATTTTGTTGTTCTTCGTTTCTTTTCTGGTAGGCCTTCAAAAACCGTTCTACACGGTAGACACCCAATGGTTGCACATGGGTATTAGTTGGCAGAGCATTATTCTATTTGCCGGAGGGCTTTTTCTTATTTACAAGAGCACTTCGGAAATAAGAGAAAAGGTAGCTGCTCCCGAACACGATGCAAATACCTTGAAAGGCAAGGTGATCAAATCGCTTCAACAGGCATTGGTACAGATATTGATCATTGATTTTATCTTTTCGGTGGATTCTATATTAACCGCAGTTGGAATGACCAACGGACTTTCAGAAAACCCGGATCATAGCCTTATGCTTATGATCATTGCTGTGGTAATTTCCATTATTATCATGATTGTATTTGCCAATAAGATAAGGCGCTTTATTGAAGAGCAGCCCAGTATTCAGATTTTGGCATTATCGTTTTTGATCCTTATTGGATTTATGCTTATCACCGAGGCCGCTCACCTATCGCATACAGAACTCTTCGGACAATCTGTAGGAGCTATTCCAAAGGGATATCTGTACTTTGCTATTGCTTTCTCACTTGGAGTGGAATTTTTGAATCAGAAGATAGGACGACATTACAATAAATAAAGAACACAGTATGATCATAAAGATGGTAGAAGGAACTCTGAAAACGAAGTTCGGGGAATTTAGAGAGGTGTTGTATTACGATGGTCAAAAAGAATCCATTGCACTCATCATGGGAAGTATTCGAGCCGAAGAAAACGTACTTTGCCGAGTACATTCTTCCTGTATCTTTGGACATTATTTTAACAGTGTTGAATGCGACTGCCAGGAACAAATGAATGGTTCCCAACGCATGATCCAGGAAGCTGGTAAGGGTATTATCATCCTACTCGATCAGGAAGGTAAGGGCAACGGACATTTTGCTTTGTTGAATAGTGTACGGTATAAAAGAGAAGGAATGTCTCAAGCTGATGCTTATATGGCCGCTGGTTTTAGTGAGGACGCTCGTGATTTTAGCAGTGCAGCCAAGATACTAAAAGACCAGGGCGTGCGATCGGTTTCCATGCTTACCAACAATGCTAATAAGAAGAAGACACTGGAAGATCTCGGCATTCAAGTATCCGGAACCCAACAAATTCTGTAAGATCATGATACGTGCCTACCAAGATAATGACAAGGATCGGCTTCTCGAGTTGATAAAGCTTAATGTCCCCAGGTATTTTGCACCGGATGAAATAGCAGATTTTGAGACCTATCTCACTCAAGATCGAGAGGATTATTTTGTGGTAGAGGATAACAGCGTTGTTATTGGATGTGGAGGTATTAATTATGTAATCGAAGATGCCACAGCCTACATCTCTTGGGATATCATACATCCAAATTTTCACGGGAAAGGCATTGGAGGGCAATTAGTACACTTCAGAATTGCGCATATTCAAGAGAAAGCAAGCTTCCACACTGTTGTGGTAAGAACCAGTCAACGTACCTACAAGTTCTATGAGAAACAAGGTTTTGAGTTAAAGTCTGTCAAGAAAGACTTCTGGGCACCGGGATTCGATCTATATTATATGGCATTGAAATTGTAGCATTCCAGGGAATCTATCTAACTGGTACTCCTATGAATGTAAGGTCTCATATCCTTCTGTTTTTAGTATTGGCCAATGTAAGCTGTAGTGAACCACGGACACCCTTAATTCAACGAACCAGTCATTTTAAAATTTCTGAATGCAAGAGAGATTGCGATAACGAGAAGATAGGTGTCATTCATAATTCAGCCCTAAATGGTCAACTAAAGATACGATTGGGTTATATCGTGAACTGCTCCTGGCAACATGGATATCTAACCGATTTGCAGATGAGGGGCGACACGCTTACGCTCTTATTAGATAGACCCCATAGGATCGATATCATAGATGAAACCACGGAAGAGATCCTTTATCCTATAGCCGATTGTGATTGCTTCTTTTATTTGGATCTACACATAAAGGAGGTGAAAAAAGCCCCTGAGGTCATTCGAATAAATCCTGAAGAACGTCCCATAAATTTTCTTGAAGGGAACGATCGTGAAATAGTAGAGATCGAGGAAATTCCTGAATTAAATAAATAAAAAAAGCGCCCGATGGGACGCTTTTTAATATGGTATTTCCGGAGAACTTACATAGCTCCCCACTCCTTAAGAGACTTGGAGTTGAGCGCAACATAATCATCATTTCCAGCTTCCTTAGCCAATTTTAAAGAGGTTTGAGCCGCTTTCACAGCACCTTTTTTATCTCCGGCTTTCGCATAGATCAACGACTGCTGTCTGTGGTACCAGAAGGCTGGCTTTGAACGCATCTCAATCGCTTTGTCTATCCACATTTTCGCCTTATTGATATCTTTGTCCGCCTCAAGGTAGTATACCGCCGCACTGTAGTAGTCACGATCTGAGGGTCCGTTCATCACGTTCTCGATGCTCGCTGTAACATGCTTGTCTGTGTGAAATTTAATAGGTACACCCACGTACACATTCTCCCACATAATTCCCAGGTTCGCCACATCGTTTTTCAGGTCATCGAAGCTCATAGTAAAAGTTTCGATAGACATAGGAAGTGGGTATACTTCTGTCATTACCTTAGCAGCTACTTTACTATCGTCCCACTCTCTCGGGGTACCCCAGTTATTCGCATCGCTGTAGAAGATTACTTCCCAACTCTGCTTTCCGGGTTTAGTGTAAATGGCATACGAACCGGCTTTCAACGTTCCGTCTCCAACCATAACATCATCGCTAAAGGTAATCTTGGTATTCGCATTGGCGCCAGTACGCCATAATTTGTCATAGGGTACTAGATCTCCGAAAATGGTTCTTCCTTTTACAGAGGGTCTTGCATACTCTAAAGTAACGTCGGTAAGTCCCACTTTTTGCTCAATTTTTTGAGAAGGACTAGGGGCAGGAGTTTCTACTTGTGCGTAAGCCCCGAAGGAAAAAAGGCCTACACATACCAACAGTATTAATTTTTTCATTGCTTTTAATTTATGGTTAATAGGATTTACGCGAAGGTACAACTTGCGCCAAATTTTTATCGTTAACAAAACCTTAAAATAGATTTCCAAAACTATGCTATTTTTGCAACGTGAAAATGAAAAGATACATAGCCGAAGCTATCGGAACCTTTGCGTTGGTATTCTGTGGAACCGGAGCCATTATCATCAATGAGTTTACCCAGGGAACAGTAACGCATCCTGGAATTGCCGTTACTTTCGGGCTCATTGTAATGGGAATGATCTATGCCTTTGGAGATATTAGCGGAGCCCATATTAATCCTGCGGTCACCATTGCTTTTGCTTATGCTAAAAAATTTCCATGGAAGGAAGTTCCTGCCTATTGTATTGCCCAGTTGTTGGGTGCGTTTGTCGCCAGCGGAATATTGCTTTTCCTTTTTCCTGAAAATGAACTCTTAGGTAGTACCTTACCTCAAATAGATGTGCTCCGCGTTTTCGTGCTGGAGGTCCTACTCACCTTTTTTCTAATGCTGGTCATTATCAATGTTTCGACGGGTTCCAAAGAAATAGGTGTTATTGCCGGTATCGCCATTGGAGCTATCGTTGGACTGGAAGCCTTGTTTGCCGGCCCTATAACCGGTGCTTCCATGAATCCTGCCCGTTCTATGGCTCCGGCCGTGGTGTCCGGACATTTGGAACATCTCTGGATCTACATTCTGGCCCCAGTTGTGGGCGCTTTACTAGCCGTTGTAAGTTGCAAATTGGTTAAAGACGACTCATGTTGCGATGAAAGTTGCTAAATGACTAAATAACTGTTAATCTTTTCTTTACCTCTTGACTCCTATAGGGTTTACGTAGTATATTTAAGAAAAAAGAAAATGCTACGTTACTTCAAAAAGAAATTTCTCTTGCGCAAGCGGAAGAAAACCGGAATCAGTCGGGAACTATATCGACTCTTACATATGAACAGGCAATTGAACTCGGTTCGCAAATAGACGAGTGTTAATTTTTGTTTAAACAATATCCAATTTAGTTAGACAAAGTGTATTTTTGTGTTTCATTTATACACCTTGAAAATCTATACGCTTCATTCCAAACAAAGACTTCCCATTAGCCAGGAACGGGCCTGGAAGTTTCTCTCCGATCCCAATAATCTCAAAATTATTACTCCAGATTATATGGGTTTTCACATACTCTCGGGCGCAGACCGCCCCATGTATGCCGGTCAGATCATTCAGTACATAGTCACACCCGTCCTGGGGATAAAGACGAAATGGGTTACGGAAATTACTCACGTCAGTGACCGCCAATACTTCGTGGACGAGCAGCGGTTTGGCCCTTACAGTCTTTGGCACCACAAGCATTTTATCAAAGAGATTCCGGGAGGAGTAGAAATGGAAGATATAATCGATTACAAAATTCCCTTTGGTATACTGGGGAGAATGCTTCACCCTATCGTCGTGAAACCAAAATTACAAGAGATCTTCGAATATCGCAGAGAGAAGCTCATAGCGTTGTTTGGAGAAATGGATTAATTAAACTGCCAACAATATTATCTATGAAAAAAAATATCTTACTCATTGGAGGAAGCTATGGAATTGGAGCCGAAATAACCTCCTCTCTAGCTTCAAGCCATCATGTTCATGTGGCGGCTCGTAGCTCGGAACACAAAGTGGACGGGGTTTCGTATCATTCTTTTAATGTTTTGGAAGACGATATTAATGACCTTCCTTTGCCGGAAACCTTGCACGGATTGGTCTATTGTCCAGGCAGCATTAATCTTCGACCGTTTAAAATGCTAAAACCGACGGCTTTTCAGCAAGACATGGAAATCAATTTCATGTCCCTGGTTAAGGTGGTACAGGCGGTATTGCCCAAACTGAAGAACGCGGAACAGGCTAGCCTGGTATTCTTTAGTACGGTGGCTGTCAAGGTAGGAATGCCCTTTCATACGAGCGTTTCGGCATCTAAAGGTGCCATTGAAGGTTTTGCCAGGTCTCTAGCAGCAGAATATGCCCCCGGCTTGAGGGTCAATGTAATCGCTCCATCACTCACAGATACTCCTTTGGCCGAAAAGCTATTAGCCTCTGAAGAGAAGAAAGAAAAAATGGGCGCAAGGCATCCGCTAAAACGGGTAGGCAACAAGTCCGATATCGCCTCGGTTGCCACCTTCCTCCTCTCTGATAAATCCTCATGGATCACAGGCCAGGTTTTGGGAATAGACGGAGGAATGTCTACCTTGAACGTCTCTTAATGAATACACCCGTAAATATATTTTGGTTTCGTCGGGATTTACGTCTGGACGACAATGTTGGGCTATACAAGGCCTTGCATGGCAAACACCCCATATTACCTATATTCATATTCGATACGGAGATTCTGGAAAGACTTCCAAAAGATGACGCCAGAGTGACCTTCATCTATCATACACTTCAAAATATACGCGAAGATCTTCAGTCCTTCGGAAGTGACTTGGCCCTTTATTATGGACAACCTGAAGAGGTCTTAAAAAAGATCATTGGCCGCTATAAGGTGCAGAACGTCATTACGAACAGAGATTATGAACCTTATGCCCGGGCACGCGATGCAGCCATACAACGTTTACTTCAGGATAATGACATAGGTTTCTACACTTTCAAGGACCAGGTGATCTTCGAAAAGGGAGAAATTGTAAAGGATGACGGGACCCCTTATGTGGTGTATACACCCTACATGAAAAAGTGGAAATTTCAGTTTACAACCCACTATAAACTTCGTGAATACAAAACCCAAAAGCATTTTGGGCAGTTTCTTAAAATTTCAGACTTACCCCATGTAAAACTCGAAGATATGGGGTTTATACCTTCCAAAATTGAAATCCCGGCTTACAGAGTTCAGCCGCAGGTCATTCAGCAATATGAAGCGACCAGAAACTTTCCCGCTCTAGATAGCACTTCTCGCCTTGGTCCCCATTTGCGATTTGGAACTGTAAGTATCCGGCAAATGGTGAAAAAGGCAACCGCAGAAAAAAATGAGATCTTTTGGCAAGAGCTTATCTGGAGGGAATTTTTTATGCAAATACTATGGCACTTCCCTCACACGCAAACCAAGGCCTTTAAGCCAAAGTACGATCGCATTGTTTGGAGGAACCGGGAAGAAGATTTTGAACGTTGGAAGAACGGAACAACAGGTTATGCCCTTGTGGACGCAGGAATGCGAGAACTTAACGCCACCGGATATATGCACAATCGGGTTCGAATGCTAGTGGCAAGTTTCCTTTGTAAACATCTGCTCATCGACTGGCGCTGGGGAGAAGCATATTTTGCGGAAAAGTTATTGGATTATGAAATGGCCAGTAATGTAGGTAACTGGCAATGGGCATCCGGAAGTGGCGTAGACGCTGCCCCCTATTTTAGGATCTTCAACCCAATAACCCAAATAGATAAGTTCGATAAGGAGCATATCTATATCCGTAAATGGGTGCCAGAATTTGGTACACCCAATTACCCTGAGAGGATGGTAGATCATAAGGAAGCTCGAGAAAGGTGCCTTCAAGTATATAAGGAAGCTCTTGTATGATTTTGTAAGTTTTTTCCTCAAATGTGCATTTTATCGATTATTTATATATATTTATCGAGAATCTAACGGTAGTAAATAGACAATCGCCCCAAATAGTCTAGTTATGCAAATTGATAAAAATACCTTTACCAACGGAGAAATTACGGTTACCTACGAACCCAAAAAGTGTATCCATGCGGAGAAATGTCGCAAGGGTCTTGAAGAAGTTTTTCGGAGTTCCGTCTTACCCTGGATAGATTTAGATGGTGCTCAATCTGAAAAGATCATTGCTCAAATTGGACAGTGTCCATCCGGAGCACTGAGTTTTGAAAGAAAAAAAGAATTGGCCGACGCCTCATAATTTTAACAAATTTTAGCGCTTTTAGTGGCAATTTTTCCTGTTTTTTGCGGTTTCTTTGTGGTAACAAACCATCCCTATCATATGAAACTAAAATCAACCCTCCTAATTGCCCTTATGGCAATATGCGCCAATCCTATTTTTGCGCAGGAAAATACCAATACCCTCGAGAATCAGTTTGTAGATGTCATTGAAAAATCAAACCGCTACCAGGACTATAAGGTGGTGAAGATCTTCAAACTAAACAATCTTCGAAAAAACGTTAATGACACGATCGCTGCCATCGAAAAGAACTTGGAGGCTGCTCAAAGTACCATTGCACAGCAAAAATCGGAGATTGGAGCCTTATCGCAAAACGTATCAACCTTGGAAGCCGATCTCGCCACTTCTAAAGGAAAAGAAGACGGCATTATGCTATTTGGATCACTGATAAAGAAATCCACATATAAGACAACGATGTGGGCTATTATTGGATTGCTAGGACTGGTAGTTTTCTTTCTACTCTATAAATTCCGCAATAGCAATGCCATCACGAAAGAAGCCAACTTGAAATTGGCGGAAACCGAAGCGGAGTTCGAGGAACACCGCCAGAAAAATCTCGAGCAACAACAAGTATTACGTCGCAAACTTCAAGACGAGATCAATAAAAATCGAAAGGTTTAATTAGATTTATGCGTCAATTCGAGTAATCTTTGCACCAATTGCTCGCAAGCGTTCGTCGATATTCTCGTACCCTCGATCTATCTGTTCTATATTGTGTATAGTACTAGTTCCCTTGGCGGAAAGTGCAGCGATCAACAAGGAGATCCCTGCCCTAATATCCGGAGATACCATGGTTGTAGCTTTTAAGGTGGATTCGAAGTTATGTCCCATCACCGTAGCCCTGTGAGGATCGCATAGGATGATTCTGGCTCCCATATCAATAAGCTTATCCACAAAGAACAAACGACTTTCGAACATCTTTTGATGAATTAGAACATTTCCTTTAGCCTGCGTACAAACTACCAGCACAATACTTAAAAGATCCGGGGTAAAGCCCGGCCAGGGCGCATCGGCAACGGTTAAGGTAGATCCGTCAATATACCCCTGAATTTCATAGTTTTCCTGTTTTGGGATATAAATATCATCACCTTGTCTTTCCAATTGGATACCCAATTTTCTAAACGTGTCTGGTATCAAGCCTAAGTTGTCCCAACTCACGTCCTTGATAGTAATCTCACTTCGGGTCATAGCCGCCAAACCGATCCAGCTACCAATCTCTATCATATCGGGCAAAACCCTATGAGTGCAACCCCCCAGGCTTTCCACTCCCTCTATGTGTAGCAGGTTGGATCCTACACCGCTTATCTTGGCTCCCATGGAATTGAGCATCTTACACAATTGTTGCAAGTACGGTTCGCAAGCGGCATTATAGATGGTGGTAACCCCTTTTGCCAAAACTGCGGCCATCACAATATTTGCCGTTCCTGTTACGGATGCTTGGTCTAATAACATATAGGTTCCTGTCAATCCATCCGGTGCTTCCACCCCGTAAAAACGCTCCTCTTTATTATAACGAAATTTGGCTCCAAGGTTAATAAACCCTTCAAAATGGGTGTCTAGTCTACGCCGACCTATTTTGTCGCCTCCCGGACGCGGAATATATCCTTTTCCGAAACGTGCCAGTAGTGGGCCCACGATCATTATAGAGCCTCGAAGCGAACTTCCCTCCTCTTTGAATAATTCGGATTCCAAATATTCGAGGTTGATATCATCACTTTTGAAAGCATACTTTCCCTTACCCAGTTTCTGGATCTTCACTCCAAGATTTCCCAGGATATGAATCAACTTATTAACATCCCTGATATCCGGAATGTTTTCGATAATTACCTCCTCTGGTGTTAACAATACTGCACAAAGTATTTGTAAAGCTTCATTTTTCGCTCCTTGTGGGCGAATTTCACCCTGTAAAGAGTGGCCACCTTCAATTTGAAAAGTTCCCATAGACTAAAAAATGGTGTGGTAAAAATTAGTAGCGTTTGCGGTTGCGATTCTTACTTCCGCCTTTTCCTTTACCCGTACTACCGGATTGCTTAGCAAAGCGTTTCTTATTTTTCATTAATTGTTGCGAATCGGAAAGGTCTTCTTTACTGTCCTTTAAATTGAGTTTTCCTCCAGACAGTTCAAACAAATGTTCAAAGATTACCGCGTCTTCCACGGTATCCTTGTTCCAATTGAGGAAGCATTTTTTCATGTGATTGGCGATAGTAAGTACCAGCCCATCCTTCTTGTCTCCTTCTTCCCAGCTTATAGCAACATCGATCATTCGTTTTATGTTGTTTCCGTAAAATCGATATTTCGGGTGATTTTGGGGATATTCGAGCGGCTCCGGACGTTCTGCCAATTCCTCTCTTGAGGGTTTTGGGTAAGGAGAATCCACATCCAGTTTAAAGTCGGATATAATGAACAACTGATCCCAAAGTTTATGCTGAAAATCCGGTACATCACGCAGATGGGGATTGAGATTTCCCATCACCGCAATGATGCTTTTTGCGCAATTATTTCGAGCTTCTTTATCCTCCAGGGAAATGGCATGACCTACCATCTTTTGAATATGACGGCCATACTCCGGAATGATCAAATGCGGACGCTCGGTATTGTATTCTATATTATCTATCAAAATTAAGTTTTTAGGAGTAAATGCTTCGTTGAAGTATAACGAATGCAAAATACTAAAATTATAAGGAAATGACCCCCTCTATCTTCGAAACTTCCAAATATTTTTCGATCACAGCATCCGGGGATTCCATGGTCACTTTTATGGAAACACTTGTGTAGGTACCTTTAGAGGAATCGCGAGTTTGGATCAAGGCATTGGTAGTGTCGAAAATAGCTCTTATATCCGCAATTTTTTCCAGCTGAGCAGGAACGATAAACTTGTACATATAAGAAGCCGGCCAAGAGGTATCCCCTTCCAATTGTTCCCGAAGGCGATTGTAAAATTCTTCCGATTTCTGACTATTATTCATAGCAAATATTTCTTCTTTCAGTAGGCAAAGATACATCTTTCAGTATCAATAAATAGTTCCGATATTTGTAAGGTGAAAAGAAGTTGGAAGTTGAGAATAAAACAATCCTATTAATTTGAAAACTAAAAAAATCGTTATTACGGGAGGACCTGCCGTTGGAAAGACTTCCCTTATTCAAGCTTTAGAGGCGAAGGACTATTTCTGTTTCCCCGAAGTTATCAGAGAATTCACGTTGGAAGAAACTGAAAATAAGCAACCTGAAGCTTTAAAGTCCAACCCCATTGTGTTCGCGGATGACTCCCTGCTATTCAACCAGCGACTTATCCAGGGACGATCACAACAATTCCTGGAGGCAGAGAAATTGGAACAGGACTACGTTTTTTTTGACAGAGGCCTTCCCGATGTCCTGGCATATATGGATCTGTTCGATCAGACCTACGGAGAAGACTTTATACATGTATGCAAAGAATTGGTCTACGATAAGATATTTATACTGCCTCCCTGGAAGGAGATCTTCTCAACAGATGAGGGTCGCTTCGAAACTTACGAAGAAGGTATTGATCTTTACAAACACTTAACCCATCGCTATTCGGCATTGGGATATCAACCGATAGTGGTTCCTATTGGCACCATCTCTGAGCGACTGGATTTTATTTTTAATTGTCTCTCCAAAACCTTTGATTGAACCCGTAAACATATTACAGAATATCTGGGGGTATCCTGCTTTTCGTCCTGGACAGGAGGAGATCATTCAATCGGTTCTAGCGGGAAATGATACCGTGGCACTGTTGCCAACAGGAGGTGGTAAATCCCTTTGCTTTCAAATTCCGGCACTGGTTCAGGAAGGTATCTGTCTGGTCATCTCACCGCTCGTTGCCCTAATAAACGACCAGGTTAAATCCTTAAAAGAAAAGGGGGTCAAGGCGTTAGCATTGACCGGAGGGATTTCATTTGCCGAACTCAATACGCTGTTGGACAATGCCGTTTATGGCAATTACAAGTTCTTATACCTCTCACCGGAGCGGCTACAGCAGGAGAGTGTCCAAAACGCCATAAAGCGCATGGATATTAGCCTGATTGCAATCGATGAGGCCCATTGTATTTCTCAATGGGGACATGATTTTCGTCCTGCCTACCAAAATATACATTGCCTCTCAGACCTACATCCAAAAGTTCCTACCATCGCACTAACGGCAACGGCAACGAAAAAGGTGCTTCAGGATACTATCAAACAACTTCGATTAAGCCACCCGCAAATATTTAAAAACTCATTCCTGCGAGCCAACCTTTCCTATCAGGTAAAAGAAGAAAGTGACAAATTGTACAGGATTGAACAAATCTTGCGAAGCCGCACCGGAAACGCCATCATCTATGTTCGAAGTCGCAGTAAAGCAGAAGAAGTAAGTGGACACCTCAACCACAAGGGAATAGCCAGTTCATTTTTTCACGGAGGTATTTCTTCCGAAGAAAAAAAGAACCGACTCGATGCCTGGAAGAGTGAAATCATTCCCACCATGGTAGCCACCAATGCATTTGGCATGGGTATAGATCACGGGAATGTTAGATCTGTCATTCATATTCAACTTCCGGAAAGTCTGGAAAGTTATTTCCAGGAAGCCGGAAGGGCAGGAAGGGATGGAGCTCCAGCCCTGGCGATCATTTTATATGGCCCAAACGACAAACAACTCGCACAGAAACAATTTGTGGAAGCCATCCCTTCGGTGAAGGACATCAAGCGCCTCTACCGTATCCTCCAAAATTATTTTCAAATCTCTTATGGAGAAGGAGAGTTCACCAATCATAGTTTTAGTTTTACCGACTTCTGTACTAGCTATCAATTGAATACCTTGATGGCGTATAATGGTCTTACCATGCTGGATCGATTAGGAGTCATTCAGCTTTCTAAGGAATTTGGAAGAAGATCCATACTCAAATTCCTTGTTCCCTCTCAGGCGCTACTAAAGGAGTTTGAAAAGAACGTATCCTTCTCAGTGGTAGGACGAACTATTCTTAGAATGTATGGAGGAATCTTCGAAACAGCCAATGCCATTGATTTAAAACTGGTTGCCAACAAAATGGGTATGCCGGTAGATCAGGTGGTCTCGGTACTAAAAGAAATGGAGCAACGAGAGCTCATTGAACTAAAACTGCATACCACAGATGCATCCATTACCTTTCTCCTCCCGCGAGAAGATGATAAAACCATTAATCCCTTACAAAGAGATATAAAGGCTTTAAAGGATCGGAAAGAAGAGCAATTGACCGCTGTCATAGATTATATAGATGATACGTCGAGCTGCAAGCAAATCTATCTTACGAACTATTTCGGTGAAGAGAAAAACCAGTCCTGTGGCATTTGTTCTTTCTGTGTTTCAAAGAACGTATCCCATACAAAAAATGAGATGGGAGATATTTCAATGAGCATCCTTTCATTAATCAATGAAACTCCACTGGACTCAAGAACCATTATTGAAAAGCTTACCTTTGAAGAGTCCGAAATTCTAACGGTTATTCATCTTTTATTAGATGCGGGAAAGATCCATCTGAATGCCGTAAATCAATATTTTGTAAAGTAATGAATCATACGAATGAATAAAATACGAGACTTGAGAATTGTCTTTATGGGAACCCCAGGATTTGCCGTTGGCATTTTACAAACCCTTGTAGAGAAAGGATATACTATAGTTGGGGTAATCACGGCTCCGGACAAACCGGCTGGTCGAGGTCGTAAGCTCAGAGAGTCGGCAGTAAAGGAATATGCAGTGTCTCAAGGCTTGAAGGTATTACAGCCCACCAATTTAAAGAGTGAGGACTTCTTGGCAGAGCTAACCGCCCTAAAAGCCAATCTGAATATTGTTGTGGCTTTTCGTATGCTGCCCAGAGTAGTTTGGGACCTACCAGCCTACGGCACTTTCAATCTTCATGCTTCATTATTACCACACTACAGAGGAGCGGCTCCCATTAATTGGGCCGTGATGAATGGCGAAACCAAA
>JBCBDM010000019.1:0-29997 GCA_038529705.1 Bacteroidota bacterium | reverse complement strand
CCAGCGATGTGTTCTATATGAAGAATGACTCCGGAAAATGGGTGCAGGTGGTAAGTTTGGTACGGTATAAAGGTTTTTTCTTCCCGTATCCTACCTATGGCGGTGTTATGATCATTGAACAGGGAGAGCATGATACTGGAGATTATATTGAACGTATTCTTATCGGAAAAGGAACCTATATCCCTCCCTCCGAAATACAAAATCATCCCTTTCTAACACGCCAAAATACCTTGTCGGAAAAAGTTTCACGATTGCAAGCACAGTCTCTTCAATTTTTGGGAGGATTTACAGATCCCTTACCCTGGAACAAACAAACCGCTGTAAAAATTCCCGATCTAATCGATGATGAGAACCAACAGCCTTTTGTAACCGATTTTAACTGGGACACTATGAAGGAAGATGCCTATAGCGGACTCTATCACTGGTTCGGATTAGAGCCCATTGGCGAAGAACGAACCAGCCTGGCTTTTAGTGTGATGATTCCTGCCGATGGGACAGATAAGTTATACTATTATAACCACGCGGCTAAGAAGGAAGGATTGGCGGGCGTTTCGGCTATGCCTTTAAAGGTTATTGAATCTCGAAAGGAATATGATTGGAGTGTCAACAAACCGGTTGAGTTCCGTCCGTATGTAAAAAAGATTGCTGGAAGAAAACGGCTCTTTGTATTGAGTACCGTAGCTGCAAAGAAAGAAGATAGCAAGAAATTTGATGGTGCCGCGACTCCAGACCTAGCCTTGATCGATTGTGAGTATAAAGATGTGATCTGGATCGATGCCAAACATCCGTCCGGATGGGAAGACACCATATTGAAGCAATTGGGAGAAACCTGGAAAACTTCAGAAAAACTCAAAGACGAAGATATATGGCCTAACCGAGAGGAAATCGATGTGATTCCCGAGCTTGAGATGGACAGCCTTCAAATCGACACCTCCAGTGTACGGCCCTTGGGTATGGAAATACCTATAGATAGTATCCAATAATGAGTGATTCCCTCCCTTTGAAGGGAGGGTTAGGGAGGGATGTTTAAGACTTAGACTATGGCTAATAAAATTATTCCATACCGTGACGATCTAAAAGCAAGAGCGAGGGAACTTAGAAAAAATCTTACCCCCGCGGAAGCGCTTCTTTGGAATAAGATCAGAAAGAAAACATTGGGGGTTGAATTCCATAGACAAGTTCCAATTCTAGACTACATTGTTGATTTTTATTGCCATGAAATAGGACTTGCTATCGAAATAGACGGATCTTCACATGACTACAAATATTGGGAAGATGCAAAGCGTCAAGGACGAATTGAAAAATATGGTGTTCAATTTTTGAGGTTTCAAAATAAAGAAATTACAGCTGAATTGCCTATGATTATAAATACGATTCAAGAATTCGTTGATAAAGCAATACGTTAGAAGAACATCTCCCCTAAATCCCCTCTTCGAAGAGGGGACTGAACGATTTGCCTTCCAAAACACGGAAGAAACTTCCTTACATCAATCCTTCATTATCTTTTCAACCTGTTGTGTTTTACCGTCTGTACTCTTCAATTGTAAGAAATAAACACCGGTTTCCAATAAACCTACATCAATCCCATTACTGGAATATGTTCCTTGAATCAGCTTTTTTCCAGAAATGTCGAAAACAGAATATTCAAGTTCCTTACCGCTCAAAAACTGAACATATAATTTAGTATTGACAGGATTTGGATAGACGGCCATTCTCGCTTCTTCTGTGTCTTCTAAAAGAAGTGTTGGATCTTCGACATAATATATACTTTGATTCAATCCATCCGTAAAATAAATATTTGTGCCAAAGCTAGTAACCTCAAGTGGAATGATACCTCCAGGACCCTCTGAAATGATTTGAAAGTCGCTAGGAAAAGGTAAGTTCAAGTCAAACTTAACTAAAAGATTGGGACCACTTCCTATAGTTTCGATAGTGGCATATAACGCATTGTTTTTCACGTGGGTTCCTTGCACAAATCCTGTTATCCCATCCATATTCGAAACCAACTCTTTTTCTGGGTTCCCTTGGTTGATATTAATTCTGAATAATTTCAGTTCGACATTATCGGGGGCTATTTGGGCAAAAAAGTACAAGTATTCTCCCACTATATCCGAAATGATCAATAAGTCTTCCGCAGTTTCCGTATAAATCACTTCAGTGTTGGTAGTGGTAGGATCTATAATTTCGTGTTTCCTGATCTCAAAAGCGTTTGAACTTACTGTGTAAAGAAAATTGTTATGATGTATTAAACCCCTTTGCCCACTAACATCTGTCAAAAAAAGACTCTGTGGAACGATCGGCAAACCGGAACTAAGATCAAATCTGAAGAGATCTGAAAAGCGCAGCGCATAAAGCATATTTTCTGAAGGGTCATATTCTATTTTTAAAGCTCCCAGCTCAGCTGCCGGAAACTCACCAACTAATATGGGGACATCCGGATCATTAAAATCAAACTTATATATTCCCGATGTTAAATTTCCATCAAAAACCGACACATATAACTGTTCATTTATTGACTCGACGGGTATAATGGCATTGCCTTGCAGCGCATTGGTAAAAACTTCCTGACACATACTTTTACCGTTCAAGGCAAATATCAGAATTGGAATTATCAATTTTTCTATTCTCATCTCGTCTAATTTTTATACTACAAAAAGAAATTCCAAACAAATCCAAAACGAATCACCCCATCGCGATAGGGATAGCCCGGTGCTGAAAAGTGATTATTGGTACTGTTGAAGAGTTGGTTGATATGTTCGTATTTAAAAAAGATACGTGTTTGCCGGATCTTGGCGTTAAAAAAGATATCAATCAACGGAAAGCCTCCTAATTCCTGTCCGTTCTGAACGTAGAACTCCGCTAACACGGGATCATAAGCGTTCATATTATAACGGGTAAAGTACTTGAAGTTAACACCGGTTTGCACGGACATGGCCTTTTCAAACCACTCATCTTCAAAATATAAGGATTGTCGGGTCACGATCTGCGGCACGTTAAAAACTTCCTCTCCACTTACTGCCTGTTGAAACAGTATGGTATTCATGAGACCAAATTTCCCATATCTAAACTCCCGTTCCGCCTTTACCTTCAAATAATCGACCCGGTCACCAAATTGCTGAGGTGTTGGGGTACTGTCATTGGCCTGGATCGTAAAATAGGCATAGTCGTCAATGCCCGTATAACTCACCGTAGCGTCCAATAGCTTTTTAGAGGAGATCTCAAACTTTAATTCCTGAGTCTTTACATTATCAAAATTGGTCTGCCAATTGTAATTCACATAGTCACTTTGATACAACAGAAAATTGAAGTTTGGTGCAACACTGTGCAATTTTATACTTGCTTTTACCGCATTGTTCTCATCAAATTGGAAGGCAGCTCCTCCTAGAATATAATTGGCATCCAAATCACCGGAAACGTTAATAGCTCCCTTTCCGAAGAGTTCAAAACCTCGGTATTCCTTTTCATAGGATGCCCCGGCCTGCACCAAATTCCCTTTCAGGCGATTGGTAATCCTTCCCGCATCTAATTCGAGCACAGAATTATAGCCGTAGTTATAGTCATTATAACCAATCCAGGCAGACACTTTCCCAATAATTGAATTGTCGAACGTAGCACTTCCGTTTATGCGAAAGTCTTCCAACTTCGTGGTCTTCTGAAGCGCACCTGTTAAATAGGACTCTCCAAATCCATCAAAGGGTGTTACCTGGCGATATTCATAGAATTTGTCCTCATAACTAACGGTATTCCCTAGAGTAAGTACCGTATAATCCAGGCTATCTCGCTTACTGATCAATTCGTACTCCTGAATTCCGAAGAAACGAAGTCCTTCCAACTTGTTTTCTCCATCCTCAAAATTTACATCCAATCGGGCTCTGTCGTCAAATTCGGACACGCCATCCTCGAAGAGTGTAATCGAATTTTCGGTCAATCCCCCATTCTCTTGATTCAGCACATCCTGGGCTGTCATATGAGCCCTTACATTATAGCGTTTGTCCTTTGTGTGATAATTAGTACTAAATCGGAAATTTCCCGTACTCGTTAGGATGTGTTGATAATTCCCTAAAGAACGAACCCCCTTATAGGCTAGAGAAAAATTGAATTGTTCGCTGGTATTCACCGTAAAAAAAGCATCTAATTGTTGTCCCTGCTCGAAGGCGGTTTTGAAATAGATATCGGATAAGGGCGTAGGGACACTATAATAGTTAATATCCTCCGCATCCAAATAATTTATATGATGTGATTGGGCGGCAAAATTTGGAAGAAGATGGACCTCGTCAAAATCATAAGCCAACGAGTTATAAGTCTGTCCAACGTTAGAAAAAGGTAGAAGTTCGAAGTCGTCCTTGCGTAAATAATTGAATTTGTATTCCTTCTGAATACTCAACGTTGTATCTAAAAAGGTGGTATCCCTATCGATAGTTATGATCTTATATAGGTCGATAGGGGGCTTATCCACTTTTTTATCCTGACCGGGTACAGAATTAGTAGGATAATTTTGAGAGAACACTGTTGCCCAGGTGCAAAACAGAAGAGATAGCAAAAGTGTTTTTTTCATCTATTCAAAATTTTTATCATTCCGAAAATGAATTAAATAAAAATTTTTTCACATTCAGGAATTCGCACAAATAATTTAATCGTAATCTCAATTTATAACGATGAAATTTGTTTGTACTCATTTCATACATCGAAATTCTCGGACAAAGATATAAGATTGGATTTAATTGGAGGGTAGCTTTAACGGTTTGTACGGAAGTGAAAGTACTAATCTTGATTTTCGAGAATCTCTATTCTTCTTTCAATTCTTCCAGGCGCTTTATGGCATTCATATTGTTCGAATACAATGCTAAGGATTTCTTAAAATTAAGGATGGCATTTGGCTTATCTCCAATAAACAAATATCCTTCCGCCAAGCTGTCATACAAATTAGAAGAGTTAGGGTACAAAGAAACAGCAAGCAAAAAAATCTTGATGCCATATTTCGAAGTTTCCGGATTAAAAACCAAATGGAGACCCAGATTATTGAGGGATCCCTCAGGGAATTCTAAATTGGGATTGGCAGACTTCAGGTCGTTGTAAAGTTCTCTCAATTCATTATACTCTTGTTGGATGGCAAGCTCATGAAAATCCTGAAGGCTCATAGGTTGTTGTACAGGCTTTTTATATTCTCCAGACATGACTGCTTTGGGAAGATTCTGGCCTGCCATATAATTTCCAAAGGTGGATCCGCCGTCCGAAGTATCATTGAGATAGGCATTTAGGAAAGCTGACGAAATTTTGACTACCCACTGATAGGATAGTATTATCTCGCCGTCGCTTTTATCTTGTCTGGGATCCCTGGGTTTCATCAAAACACCTAATGCACTAAACTGCGAATGCGACAAATAATGCATTCGCATTTTATAGGCATCGCTATAGACCAATTCATCAAAAAATCGAAATTCAGTATTTAATATTTCAGGAATATTGTCCTCCTTGAGCACTTGCTGTGGAATTTCCTTTTGCGCCAAATGTAGGTAGGGCACATCGAACCGTTTCAGATCAAAATAGGGGGCATCACTAAGCCTGCTATAATTATATCTTTCACTTCCATCCAGGGAAACAATAGCCTTTACTCGAGCATTTCGCATTCCGACCAAAGCATTGGACATGCCACCAAAACTGAATCCCATAAGGGTAATTTTATCCGTATTCACATAAGGCAATTTAAGTGCCTCCGATATTAAAAACTCCACGTCTCTTGCCTGGTTCTCCAAATCCTTTGAGGTAGCGCCTTCCAGCCTCCGGCTGTGAGGGCCTACGCTTGGGCTTGCCATGACATAGAATCCATGACTCGTGAGAAATTCACAAATCGCAAAGTTCTCTATCGAAGAGGCACCAAAACCAGGCGTATATATCACCATAGGAAACTTCCCTTTTGAAGGAATGGCATCCTTTGTTGCGTACCCCTCTTGCGGTAGGATAGCCCTATTTTTCTCGTTGTTGGGAAACTCAAACCAATTTAGAATTTGTTCAGTAGGAAGATATTCCCACTCCTCTTCCTCTTTTAAAATTTCCATATAGTCCAAAACAGAAATTCTATCAGCGGCCCCCGATGATTCCGCGGGATACCAAAGACTAATTGACATGGGCCTGGCGCTTACCTTGTTGGTCCAGTCTCCACTGCGCTCATAAGTCCTGGAATCATCAACTTTATTGTAATGACCAAAGCCGATCTTGTAAGGCCCAAGTTTTGGATATAGATCTACTACTTTATTTTGAGCCCAACTTACAGAAACAAAAAAAAGTAAGATCAAGGTAAAGAAGTTTCTCATGGGAATAGTCAATGGTTTATTGAAAGAGTTAAAAAATTCGTCATTGTTACACTAATATAAGTACAAACACAAATTACTTAGTACATTAGCCAATATTATGTTACAACTCAAAATCCATCAAGACCTTATTGAATGTGGTACCGACGAGGCCGGGCGCGGTTGTCTTGCCGGACCGGTTACTGCTGCAGCCGTGATCTTACCCGATGACTTTTCCCATCCCTGGCTCACAGACTCCAAACAACTCACCGAAAAAAGACGTATGGAGCTCAAGCCTATCATTGAAGAACAAGCCCTCACCTTTGCAGTGGCCCATGTAATGATGGACGAGATAGACCAGATCAATATTCTAAATGCCTCTATTTTAGGGATGCATCGGTCCATAGAACAACTGTCCATGCAACCTCAGTTCATAGCGATTGATGGCAACCGATTTAAGCCCTACAGGAAAATACCCTATGAATGTGTCATTAAAGGAGATGGCAAGTACCTTCACATAGCGGCTGCATCTGTCCTGGCTAAAACCTACAGGGACCTTTATATGGAAGAATTGCATAGAGAATTCCCGGCCTACAACTGGAAGAAGAACAAAGGGTATCCCACACAAGAACATCGTGAGGCCCTAAAAAAATACGGCCCAACTTCATATCACAGAAAAAGTTTTCGGTTGCTCCCGGAACAACTTAAGTTAGATTTTTGATCCCTATTAGATCCCAAGGTTAAGAAACATTTGTTGCTACTCCTGCCTATGTTGAAAACCGGTCAATAAACATTTTCCGGTGTACAACAATTACCTTAAAAAGGGTGTTATTTTTGTGTATGCATCGTTGGATAAGGATTACCTCGTTTTGTTTGGTCTTGATTTCTCTGGTAAGCTGTGAAAAGCGTATCCATAGAACAGAGAACCTCATGGACTATGTTCCTCAGCATGCGGAAAACATCCTCAAGATTGTTAATTTGGAAACTTCTCGAGCGGACCTTACAGGCAATCCGCTCTATGGGCAGTTACAAGATCCCTTGCTTTTAGATTTTCTCCAAGAGCAAGACAAGCTTTTATCCGGATTAAATCCTAGCGGAGAGAGTTTGCTGTGCTTTCAAGAAACTTTGGACAGTATTCGACATTTCACCTTTATCACCAAAGCGCATCCTTCGGTTTTTGTTTGGGACTCCATTCCTAATGCCGTGATGGATACTTTGACCTATAACAAGCAAAAGATCCAAAAAACCACTTTCGACGAGCGACAGGGTTTTGGTGTAACTCTGGATAGTGTATTTGTTATGTCCTCTTCAGAATCAATCCTTAAAGAGATTATAGATAATACTACAGAAAAAGACCCGGTTTTTAAAAGGGCATACTCGCTCAAAACCCAGGATGACCTGGTCTCTATTCTTAAACCAGACCAACTGTCTATCAACGACTCTCTTCAGGTTAATCTGGCCTCTAGAGCAGCCCTCGAAATGGAATTGCTTCCGGAGGGTGTCCGAGCCAGGGGGGTTGTATTAGATCGGGATAGTGTACCTCAACTATTGTCCATATTTAAAAATTTGCTGCCACAACAGAACAGCGGTACTGAGATCATCCCATCCGATGCGCTTTATGCAAGGGCAATTACCTATGACGATGCGCAAATACTGGAACAAAACCTTCAAAGCTATCATATAAACGAAGATATTCTGCATCCCATATTCGGTACAGTCAATGAGATCATCAGTATTGGGTTAAAAATGGGAAGGGCCACAATCCTTCATAGTCTGGATCCCGATATTACAGGTGAAGAGTTCAACTCTTTCAATACCCAAGCCGGAACATTCCGGGAAATTGTATTGTATGATCTTACCGAAGAAAGCCCTGACTTTAATCCGTTATATCCCTTAATGGAAACTCACACCACCCAAGTTAGTTTTCGATTGGATAATTTCTTTGTATTTGCCGAAGATCAAAACGTAGCCGAAAAGATCATTGGGAGTTATCAGAACAAAGCCACCTTGGCCCATGCCAGTTTTTATGAACAAGTGGTGTCTCAATTGAGCCAGGCTTCTTCCTTTGTCCTTTATAATTTGGATGGACGTATTGACGGCTGGATGGCCCCATTCTTAGGAGCAAGTAAAAGCAAGGTTAAAAAATTTCCATTAGGAGTACTCCAATTTAGCTATGATAGAGATTTTGCGCATGTAAATTTGATATGTAAAGAAAGTAGCGAATCGGTACGCCAAAATCTAGGCATGATCACTCAGGTATTCTCTCAAAAACTAAATGACCCTATTCTAGGAAACCCACAGTTCTTTAGTAATCATAGAACTCGCGGAAAGGACATTGCCGTTCAGGATGTTAACCATGTATTACATCTCATTTCATCCAGCGGAAAAGTACTATGGACAAAACAACTGGACGGGGCGATTCTGGGAGATATCCGTGAAGTTGATATTCTTAAGAATGGTAAGAAACAAATGGCCTTTGTTACAGAAAACACTTTTTATATCCTGGACAGAAATGGTAAGGCCGTGGCGCCGTTTCCAAAAAAGTTTAGTGACAAGCTCTCTCAACCCCTTTCTTTATTCGATTATGACAACAACCGAAAGTATCGCTTTGTTGTTACGCAAGGAAAAGAAGTCTTTATGTACGATCGCAAAGGTAAGATAGTGGAAGGTTTCACCTTTAAAAAGACCGAAACAGACATTGTTCTTCCTCCTCAACATATAAGGATGGGCAACAAGGACTATCTCCTAATTGCAGAAAAAAATGGAAAACTGAATATCCTTAGCCGTGTGGGAAAAGAACGGATTAAAGTAAACCGGACCTTCGAATTTTCGGACACTCCCATAGCGAGAGAGGGTTTGAATTTCGTGGTTATTTCTAATGACAATATCAAGTTTTCTATCTCTCAAACCGGGCAGGTAAGTAGTAAAACTTTAGGGGTAACCGAAAATTATTCGTTCGTAATTAGAGGTAATACCAAGGTAACCTTGGATGACAATCTACTGCGAATTAACGGAAAATTAGTGGAGCTCCCGTTCGGACTCTATACAGCTCCGAGAATCTTCACCACCAATCGTAAAACCTATATCACGGTGACAGATACCCAGGAAAAAAAGGTATATGTGCTGGATAAGAATGGTAAGGTCCTTAGTGGATTTCCAGTCTACGGAAATGGCCCTGCGTGGCTGGGAGATGCTATGCGCAATCAAAAAAATGCGCTTACCGTCAAGGGAGGAGAAAACGAAGTACTTCTTTACAGCCTCGAATAATGTTACATTGTAACAAGTTTTGGTTACAATAGTAATACTCCTAAAAGCCTTATTTTTATAGTATTGCATGTAAAGATTCAAATCCACCCTAAACGGTGGAGACAAATCTTTTATGGTTCGAATTTTTGCCAAAAATAGAAATCATCCATAGAACATCGGGTCAACGGATGAAGTTCAGATTAATGCTATAGTTTTATCAGAGTAGTTTCCTACATATTCGGTTGCATCTTTCTTTTTTGTAGTACCAGTTGGGCACAGCAATTCGAAGAGATCGTTATTCCACATGATAACGGCTTGCAGGCCTGGGAAAACATAGATCAGTTTTACGAAGATGAAGAAGGCATTATTTGGGCGATCATTGACGACGGATTATATCGCTATAATGGTCATTCGGCCGTTAACGTGACGAGCTATTTGTCCAATTTTCACAATCTGGACGCCGGAAATCAATCCGGGGTCCGATTTCTCTTCGACAAGGATGAAACTGTGTGGTATGGAGATCGGGAAGGTCTTTATAAAATAAATCTGGATTCGCTTTCTGCCAAAAAGATTTTCCTGGATGAACCTGCGCACAATACGAATTGGAGAAACTACATCGTGAAGTTGGAACAACAAGGAGACACCTTATTTGTGGGTACGGCCAACGGACTGTACCTGATCGATAAAAACACCGATCAGGTACTTTCAAGATACTTTACCAATGGAAAAGATATCCACCATAGAGAAAGCTCAAACACGGTGGAATCGATCTTTCACGAAATCGAAGAAACGGCGATTTGGGTAGCTTTGGCGAGCGGACTTTTCAGAATAGACAAAGAAAATGGCGAGATATCTCGCTTTGGTTTAGAGCCAGAACCTTACCCCTATCCGCATAACTTCCATAGCGGCACCAGATTTGGGGACATATTACTTATGACTTCACACGGTATAGGGATGGTAGAATTTAATTTAAAGACCCAATCTTTTGAACAGATCTACACGCAACCCGAAAAGCCATGGAAACGGGCACCTAATGTCATTCGCTCCGCGATCCCAATTAACGACAGCATCCTACTAGTGAATGCTTTGGAACTGGGGAATGGACTATACAATCGAAAGACAAGGGAATATTCATGGTTAAAGACCCCAGAACCAATGAAGGATGGGGTATTTTTGAACCTGGACCGAAGTGGGTTTGTTTGGGCTTCCAAGCGAGGAAGGATCTTTCGGTCTAAAGAGCCTGTGGTAGATAGGTCATTACCGTATCATCATGTCATTGACATTTCGAGTCTTCGTGTCAACGATATCCTTACATCAAGACCTTCCATTGAAGGGTACTCAAAAATCCATTTAGCTGAAGGAGAGGAAAATATTCATCTTGAATTCTCCATTTCCAAACCATATGTCCTGGACGAAGTTCAATACCAATACCAGTTAAATGCTCAGGAATGGACCACGATCAAGACACCCAATAACCTGCAGATATTCGGCCTTCCCTCTGGCAATCATTACCTTCGCATTCGCGCTTTGGATTCCAATGGTAGTGTATTGGCCTCTAGAGCTCTTGAGCTCAATTTGCATTTGCCATTCTTTAAGTCGAAGGCATTTATTGCCTTGAGCGTTCTTATTCTTTCCCTGGGGCTATATCTAGCCGTTCGTTATTGGAACAGTAAAAAATTGAATGCCAAACTAAGAGAGCTCGATATGGCAAAATCGACTTTTTTTGCCAATATCTCCCATGAATTCAGAACCCCGTTAACCCTAATTCAAGGTCCCATTGAAGATCAATTGGAGAATAAACAAATCTCGACTAAAGAAAGAGAAAGTCTAAAAACGGCCCAGGTTAATATGCTGCGTTTAGAATCTTTAGTAGATCAATTACTTGCCTTGTCTAAACTGGAAAGCGGGAATCTCAAATTACAAGTTCAACCGGGTTCCATCGGTGATTTTATCAAAGTTCAATGCGATGCTTTTAGGTACATCGCACAGCATAAAGACATTCATTTTATAAATGAAATTGATGATTTTGAAGAAGCATGGTTCGACCATGACGCACTAGATAAAATAATCGTTAACCTATTGGGAAATGCCTTTAAATATGCTCCTGAAGGTAGCCAAGTAGGTATTAAAACCAAACGGAATTCGGCGGACTATCAGATAGAAGTAAAAAATACAGGAAGCTATCTTACGGCGGAAGAAAAGAAGCAAATTTTTACCCGTTTTTATCAATCCAATCCCAACAACCCCGGAACTGGAATTGGGCTTGCATTGACCAAAGAACTGGTCGAACTTCACAAGGGCACCATTCAAGTTCGGAGTGATAGAGCGGGGGGAACTATTTTTTCTATCACCATCCCAATGGATAAAGAGGCCTATAGCGAAACTGAAATTCTATCGGGCCATACTTTGGGAATTGAACAAAACCCAATCATTTCGAAAGAGGAAATCTTAAGAACACCTGTAGTTATTTCTGAAGACGCTCCCATATTACTCATTGTAGATGACAACAAGGATATACGAAACTATTTGCAATCGATTTTCGAAGACACCTTTACGGTCCGTTTGGCAGAGAATGGCAAAGTGGGACTTGACGCAGCCAGAAGGGAAATACCGGATGTCATTATAAGCGATGTCATGATGCCGGAAATTGATGGATACACCTTTACAGAGCTATTGAAAACCAACCCTGTTACTTCTCATATTCCCATTCTCCTTTTAACCGCCAAAACAGAGGTGGAAGATAGGTTAAATGGCACCGAAATAGGTGCAGACATGTACCTCACCAAGCCCTTTAGCACAAAAATACTGAAGGCCTCCCTGCATAACCTATTGGACAACAGAAGGAAACTCCAAGATCGATTTGCTCAGGAAATTATTTTAACACCCAAGGAGATTGCCGTTACTTCCGCAGATGCGCAATTTCTAGAACGGCTGCAAGGAGTCTTGGATGAGTATTTATCCGATTCCAATTTTTCTGCTGCAGAATTCGGAAGAGCCATGGGAGTAAGTCGTATGCAACTTCACAGAAAACTGAAAGCCCTCACAGGGCAGTCCACGACCCAATTTTTAAGAAACCAACGCCTAAAGGCAGCTGCAGAGTTAATAAAACAAAATAAAATTTCTATCTCCGAGGTGGGATATACCGTTGGTTTCAGCGACCCTTCGTATTTCACTAAATGCTTTAAAGAAGAGTATGGAATTTCTCCAAGAGAATATACTAAATCCACCTAAATACCATCAATTCTTCTTCTTTCTTTACTCATTGTTACATTATTCATAGGAACGGATACATAGCTCATAGTAATCCGAAATAGCCTCCCTTAGTTTTGAATCACCTAGCTGATTTTCATTGAAGACGTCAAGATGCTTCAGTTTGTCCCTCTCTTATGAGCAAAAAACGAATTACATATTCAGGAAACTTAGAGGGTTTGCCCAGTAAACAAATCTACTTAAATGTAAATCACCTGGAAAAAGGACTTTACACCCTAACCATTATAAGCAAGAATAAAATTATCAAGGAAATAAACTTTGAAATATGAAAAAGACAATACTCATTCTAGTCTGTGCATTCTTTGCCCAACTAATACATGGACAAATAGGAATAGGAACCACTGCGCCCGATCCTAGCGCTGTACTCGATGTATCTGCAGCAGATAAGGGCCTTCTCATTCCAAGAGTCTCACTCCCTAATGTCACCACCACTACGCTAGACGGAGTCAATAATGCCGCCACGGGACTGCTCATATGGAATACCAACGCCTCTACCGTCGGCGGAAATGGCATTGGACTCTACTTCTATAGTGACGCTTCCATATGGGAGTCGATAGGTTCCAATTCTGCAAATACAGTAGTGGCAAGTAAAATTGGCAATAGCAACAATTTCACTTTTATTCAGGGCACCTATGCCCGGCTCGACTTCGATACCATATCGTTTAACTATGGTGGCGGGAGTTACGATCCTGCCACGGATCTATATATGGTCCCGGAGGATGGCGTGTATGAAATTTCTGTCCATTTAAATGTCAGTTTTAACGGTACTTCTATTTCCGAAATGCTCTTATCTCATCGCCTCTATGTAAACGGCTCACAACAGACCACAAAAATACTCCAGGGAGGTGCTACCGTTAATACAAGTTTTGGTTACACTTTTCAGGTGAGTTTCATCGAAGAGCTGTCCCTAGGTGACGAAATTGGAATAGACATCCTACCGGTCTGGAACGGGGTATCATCCAGTCCCACGGTATTTGGTGGCTCTAACCCGGGAGGCAATGGGACGCATTTACTCATAAAAAAGATCAACTAACACCGTGATGAAAAGTATATATTATCCAATGGTTATCTTATCTCTCATAGGGTGCTATACTTCTGAAGACAAAGAGCAATCCTCCAACACCCAAGGGGATCGAACATCTCCAAAAACACCTCAAAAGGCCGTCAAGACTAAAGGTAACCATGCTACCATCAAATACTCCGCACCGTACTATGATGTGAAAACCCGAGATCTCTTTCAAGTTACATTTGTGCCACATAAGGTTACATGGCTGGTATGGTATTTTACCAAATTCGTCCAATTTTACCTCGTTCCATCAAAGTAGAAATATGCTAAGACGCAATGACCTTTATACACCTATTTAAATTAAAACATCATGACAAAACCATTTATTCTTTTATTCGCCTTATTAAGTAATATTGCCACTTTTAATGCGCAAAATGATTGCAGTGTGTTCTACCCATTTACCGAAGGGAGCACCGCTCAAATCACCACCTATGGTAAAAAAGAAAAAGTAGCTTCCATTGTAGATTACCAGGTAACCCATGTCGCTGCGGATAGCGGCAATACTATTGCGACTATTAAATCTCTTATTAGTGATAAAAACAACGAACTTATTTCCGAAAGCTCATACGATATCACATGTACCAATGAAGGCATTGAAATTGATTTTAAGTCCTTGTTTAATCCCCAGTTAGTAGAACAATTCAACGGAATGGAAACAGAAATTAGTGGTACAAACGTCGTACTGCCGAACGATCTCACTGTGGGCCAGCAACTCCCGGATGCAGATCTGCAGGTGAAAGTAAATATGGGAGGAATTAATATGAACATGGATTTTATCATGAGCGATAGAAAGGTCGTGGGAGAAGAAAGTGTAACCACTCCCGCCGGCACCTTTGAGTGTTTTGTAATAACGTATAGCACCTCTTTTAAAATGGGAATGAATCGTAAGGGTGCAGCTAAACAATGGATATCTAAAGGCGTAGGGCTTGTAAAACAGGAGGATTATAATAAAAAGGGAAAGGTGACGAGCAGCAGCCTTCTCACTTCATTCTCGAAGTAGAACACGGCACTAAAAACCTATGGCTGAACGGTTTGGTTCTGGTCCAAGTTATAGCAGGTTGCAAAACCACCTTACCCAAAAAGATTCGGTTCCTCCTGGATTCTTATTCCGAATCATTAAAACAACCGAAGTGGGGGCTTCGGTTGTTTTTCCTTCAAAACTCAAGAAAACACCCTCAAATTATCAGGAAAAAACCCCTTGATTTACTGATAGTTAGCCTATATTTTTGTTCAATCATAAAAACTAACTTATATGAACCTCACGTCAAAAACAGTTTCAATTTTAGCACTATCCTTATTTATATTCCATTCGATAGACGCTCAAACCAAACGTATAAAAAGACCGAAATCCAGTGTAGGCATCTACAGTGTGGATACCTTCGTTCGAGAATCCTTCGACATCTATGACAAAGTGTACCGTTATGACGGTTATGCCGAAGCGGGCAAGCCCCTTGACGATGATGATATTGATATTCTGGAAGATGCCATTACAGATGTGGAGCGACTCACTTCCAGTGCTCCCAATGTGATGAAAGATCTGGACGGGCAAGGTGCCTTGAAACAGGCCAAGGCCACACTTCAAATAAACAAGGCAAAGAAGGCGCTAAAATACAGTTTGGTAACCGCCAAGAAACTGTTAGCAGGTAAGCGTTCCGGAGATACCGAAGATGAAACGAAAGAAGGCACAAGTACCGATGGGAACTCCGGTGGCTCCAACTCGGGAGGAAATGATTCTGGCAGTTCTTCGGGGGGTACCAACACTGACTCAAATTCCGGCGGCAATACCGAATTTGAAGTTTCCAGCAAATTTGACTTTGTCCCAGGAGATAAGCTCCTATTCTTCGATGATTACTCCTCGGATTACATCGGTGACTTCCCTTCCAAATGGAATACCAATGGTAGTGGTGAAGTGGTCACCATAAGTAATACTTCAGAAAGATGGCTGGAATTCTTATCGGGTAGTGGCATTTATTTCTTGCCCAACAACCTTAGCCTCCCTGAAGAGTACACCATAGAATTCGACCTTATTGCGAATGGACTGGATAGGAAAACCTCATCGAACGCCATGCTGGAAATCAATCTAAGCGATGATGCCAATTTTAAGAGAGGAGAGAACTATGTGCAAGCCTGGGTTCCATTTGGGCAATATGCAGCCTTTGGTATACGCGTTAGAAATCACGTACAAGGGAAAGGCTATATTATCAATAATACGGTGACCGCAGATATCCGGAAAGCCGTATTGAATAGACCTCATATCTCTATTGCCGTAAACAAAGAACGATTTCGCCTATGGGTGAATGAAAAGAAGTACGTTGATATTCCAAAAATGATTCCACGAGGAAAGTCTATTAATACCTTAAAATTTAACCTGGAATACTTTGCGGATGGGAAAGAACGGCTCTTCATCACCAACTTGAAGGTGGCCGAGGGTGGCTTGGATTTGAGACGAACTCTTCTGTCTGAAGGGAAGGTTTCAACCAACGGTATTTTATTCGATTCGGGTTCATCCGTTATTAAACCACAATCCTATGGTATTTTAAGGCAGATATCGCAGGTATTACAGCAGGAGTCTGGCATGAACCTAAAGATCGTAGGTCATACGGATAGTGACGGGCAGGAAAGTAACAATCTGGCACTGTCTAAATCCAGGGCCGAAGCGGTAAAGACCGCATTAATTACTACCTATGGCATATCGAGTTCCAGACTTAGTGCTGAGGGAATGGGAGAAACACAACCCATCGCAGATAACTCTACTACAGAAGGAAAAGCGCAAAACCGACGTGTAGAATTTATAAAACAATAAACCCTTCCTGGAGACCTCGTGGCCAGAGCTGTTTTGCACTGATAATCAACTAAGTGAAAATATATTTCTTTGAAAAACCCTTTCCCATGGAAAGGGTTTTTTGTATACTTGTGCAATGCTTGCTACATGAATACGATCAAGAAAATAGGCAATTTAAAACTTGCATTTCTATTTTTTCTGGTTTTCGGTTCGATTAGTATCGTCGATGGAGGGACTGCGATCAATAGAATCATAAGGGTAATCCCCTTGGCATTTGCTATTGTTATTATTCTACTTGGTTTCAGAAACAAATCGCACAAGTATGTGATTGCTTTCTTACTGGGCCATTTACTATCCGGGCTTTTTGCCATAAAATATGAGAGTCCCATTTACCGGGAGCTTACCATAATTTTTGGCCTGCTTGGCAATCTCGCATTGGGGCTTTCTGTCATTCCAAAATTCAATAAAATCAAAACGAATTGGTTTCTGGGTATCTATTTTGTCATTTGCCTGGTATTAGCGATCTATACCTTATACGGTGTGACAGAGATAAGTAGGGTTCAATTGGCAAATAATTTTCACTTCATTCTCATGAACCTCGGTTATTTATCCTTGCTCTTCATCTTGACCAGCGCTATGCTTTTTGTACATCAAAAGCCCAATAAGATCTCTATGCTGTTGCTGGGTTTTGTCATGGTGTTTGCCCTTTCCGAATTAGCACGGGGAGCCTCCTATTACAGCAATACCAGAGTAGAGGTATTCTTTTACGGATGTAGAATCCTGTACGTTCTTTCCTTAGCTATCCTGATAAATTGTTGCGGAGTGCTGGACGATTTCGAAGAGCGGGAAATGATGATTCCGGAAGTGGAATCACTTAAGGATTGACCTTTTCCGTGAATTGAGCTTCGAAGAGTGCTGCAAAATGCTTTTGTAATTTTTCTTTCACTTCTGAAATGGACACTTCCTGTTTACCCAATTCCACATTGAGCGACGTCACCGCCTTACCTCGAATTCCACAGGGGATCATATGATCGAAATAACCCAGGTCCGAATTCACATTCAAGGCAAATCCATGCATGGTCACCCAGCGACTGGCTCTCACACCCATGGCACATATCTTACGTGCGAATGGAGTTCCAACATCCAACCAAACTCCTGTTTCGCCCGTGGAACGTTCTGCCTTTAGGCCATATTCTGCCAAAGTGAGAATCACCATTTCTTCTAAAAGCCGGAGGTACTTGTGTATATCCGTAAAGAAGTTCTCCAGGTCCAGAATGGGGTACCCTACGATCTGTCCCGGACCGTGATAGGTAATATCCCCTCCTCTATTGATCTTATAGAACGTAGCGCCTATTTCTGCCAGTTTCTCTTCAGAAACCAACAAATTGTCCAGGTCTCCACTTTTACCTAAAGTGTAGACATGAGGGTGCTCTACAAAAAGAAAGTAGTTAGGCGTTTCAAGTGCTAGTTCTTCCCTCCGATTCCTAATCTTAAGATTCAGAATCCTTTGAAAAAGATCTTCTTGATAGTCCCAGGCTTCCTTGTAGTCCTTGCGACCCAGATCCTGTATTTCAACGTTTTTATTCAATCGTTAATTTTCGAGTTCTACTTCCAGATCCAATACATCCGGATCCTTAAAATAATCTGAGAACTTACGTTCCACCTCAATGGTTTTTCCATCCATAGAAAGCATAGCATCCTGCACCGAAGCGCTTTTTATTCGTCTGGGAAAGGTATACTTTAAACGATACTTCATCTCCCCCATAAACGCCATCATGGATTGCATACTATCCAACTGTTGCTGTTGCGCCTGCTTATCTTTAATGAAACCGTCTCTTTTAAAAATTCCATCGGCGTAAGAATACTTCACCCCCAGGAAATCCGGTTCCTTCTTGGTGTTTCCTCCTGCGGAGCTTCCATCTGGTTTCGGCATGACTCCATCCGCCTGGCCCAATCCCGCCATCAAATCGTTGGCTTCGGCTACATTTTTAAAATCAACAAATACGCTTACAAGCATTTCTCCATTCTCCGGGTCACTGATCATCTGCATCTTATAATTTTCCATAGCCTTCAAACGGCGTTGTTCTGCCGGAGGGAGAGTCGCAATGCTATCCTTCTTCTCTTCCAGAATATCTTTGAACGCAATAATAGTATCTGTTCTTTTTTCCAACGGATTATCTCCACTAATGGAATCTGTACCCATTTGGCTTGCCATGGCCATCATCTCGCCCAGATCCACTTCTACAGACATTTTACCACTGCCATCTTCATTTAAGACCATGGTTTCTGTGAATTGACAACTTACAACGGTTACCGCTAGTGCGGTTATAAATAATAACTTTTTAAACATGTTTTATCGGTTAGGATTATTCAATATGATTAGTGCGGCGATCACTCCCGGGATCCAACCGCAAATGGTTAAAATCAAAACAATTAAAACAGAACCGCAGCCTTTATCAATAACAGCAAGCGGCGGAAATAAGATAGAAAGCAATACTCTCCAAAAACTCATAGATGCAAATTTACGATTAATATTCGTGCTATAGGTAAAGGAAAAATCCCTTTTGTTACAAAGGGGTTTCTTGTATATTAGTACTCTTAATTAGCTATGAAAATAAACAGGCTTCTATATTTACTTTTATTTGCCCCCATGGTACTTGCTGCCCAATACCAGTTCTCCGGTGTTGTGAACCCAGAAAGCGCAGAGGGAAAGATCTATCTTTCTGTGGTAGAAGATTACCGAAAGATTTCCGGAGTGTACCCGGAGCAAATTTTAGACGAGACCGTCGCCGATTCTACCGGTTATTTTACGTTCAGTGGAAACAACCTTCCCACGGAAAATAAGATCTATCGTATCCATGTGGACAATTGTAGCGAGGCAGATCAAAGAATATCTCACTTCACTGGTCACTGTCCCAATAGTAAGGAAGTTGTTTTTGTGGCCAATAATAACACAACGGTATCACTTCCCTTTACGTTTGAAAATGAGATCTTTTGTCGGGTAATCTCTACCCATGAAAAAGCTAATACTTTTTTGAAGATCGATTCCTTAAAGAACGATATGCGCTTTGCCTTTGGAACTTACCGAAGTGAGGCCAACCGAAGATTAAACTCCAAAAAATGGTTTAGTATTCTCCAGCAATATGGAGAACAATTACAAGAGCCTCTGGCCGAATTATACAGCTATGCCTTCCTAAGTGACCGCAGTAGCGACCTATATGCGTTCTATCTGGAAGATCTAAAGAACAACAAATACTACTACAATTTGTTAGCCAGACTAAAAGAAAAATACCCGGACTCTCCCTATACCCTTCAATACGAGGCCGAATTGAATTCGGATAAATATTTGATCGAATCCCAGGCAGCCTCAGGATTACCCTGGTGGGCGTATCTCATGGGAGGAGTCGCCCTGGTTTCCATTTTGGGGAATTTCTATTTCTTTGGAAAGGTGAAGAAGCTTAAAAGTTCGGAGATCAACAAAGCTTCCCTCACCCAACAAGAAAACAAAGTTCTGGACCTCATCCTACAGGATAAAACCAATAAAGAGATCGCAAGCGATATGTTTGTGAGTGTTAGCACTGTGAAAACCCATATCAATAATCTTTACAAAAAGTTGCAAGTAGGTTCAAGGGATGAAGTAAAATCCCTTTATTCCTAGTGTGCTGAAGGTCAATAGACCTACTCTACCCAATTACCATTTCAACCCGGGTCTAGTCCCCATTTCCAACTCGGTTTTCTTTATTTTTTTCCGAAGGATCTTCATCTTCGAACCATCAATCATTAAAACGAACACAGATGAAAACCACCTTTCTATGCCTACTAACCCTTATATTCCTTTCAGCATCACTCAACGGACAATCTTTTAACCGTGAAATAGTCCCCGAAGGAAAATCTCCTGTACTGCTTGGGAAGATCAACAAAGAAGGGTTATCTAATAATTCCTACGCTACTTGGTTTGAAAAGAATTATTCAGAATACATGCCCAAGGAGGAAACCGTAGACCAACTTAGCTCCACCCTCCAAGGATATACGGTAACCGCTTTTATGGGAACCTGGTGCGGAGATAGCAAACGAGAAGTTCCACGTTTTTACAAAATACTGGAGGCCGCCAACTTTCCATTGGACCGATTGACGTTAATAGGGGTAAGTAGGGAACGTGCTACTTATAAGCAAAGTCCGGGCGGCGAGGAAGAAGGGCTCAATATACATCGCGTACCTACTTTCATTTTTTATAAGGACGGGCGAGAAATTAATCGCATCGTAGAACACCCCGTAAATGATTTGGAATCCGATATACTACAACTACTGCAAGGCGATTATATCTCGAACTATCATGCGGTGACCGTGACTGCGAATGCCCTTGAGGAGATGGGAGTGACAAAGTTCAGGAAGAAATCAAAAAAGTTAGTCCCGGGACTTCAGAAGGAAGCTCAGAAGTGGTCTGAACTCAACACCCTCTCTTATCTGTTATTTCTGAAAGGTCAAAGAGAAGAGAGTATCGCTGTAGCAGAGCTTAACATCAAGCTATTCCCGGATGAAGCAGGCGTTTATACTTCCTTAGCGAACAAACTCGCCCAAACAGGGGCAAAAAAGGAAGCATTGGCAAACTATGAAAGAGCAATGGCCCTGGATCCAAAAAATAAGCAAGCTCAAAAGGGTCTTGCTCAACTGAAAAAAAGTTAGTTACTCCTATGAAAATAAAATCAATGCTTTGCCTTGTCGGTATCCCTGCACTATTTTATGCCTGTCTCAATACTCCGGAAACGCAACATAACGGATGGAATCCGGAACGCTTAATGTCCAAAACCATAGATAGCGTCACCTTTACCTTTCCGGCAGATACATACGCCTTTCAGCATAAAGACGTCTATATATCCCAGTGTTTAGAAGCCATGGAGGCAAATCTTGACCTTCTCGAATTCAAAAATTGGCAACAACCTTTCAATATTTGGTTTTGCAAGGATCGGGATGAGATCTACCGATTCACCGGGACCGCCTCCGGAGGATCCGCACATCCATTTAACCGAACTCTTTATGTAGTGGCGAACCAGGAAGAAGAGCCTCCTATCTCCCACGAACTGATGCACCTTATCCCCATGCTCGAATGGGGATATACCCCTCCCAGCGTCCTTTGGCTCAATGAGGGACTGGCCACTTTTTCTGAAAATAATTGCCATGGATTCACCGTGGCCCAGATATACCGATACATGCTCGATCACGACCATTTAATCCCCATGGAAAGTCTAGCGGAAAATTTTTACGCCTACCCTGAAATGCTAGCCTATCATCAATCCGGTTATGTAGCTCAATACCTTTTGGAAAACTTTGGAATTAAAAAATTCGAACAATTATGGAGACAAGGATTTGAAGCATTTGAAAGCATCTATGGGAGTCCTTTTTCCGAAGTGGAATCGTTGATGAATCAAAGTGTACTTCTGAAACATCCCGAAGCACCAGAGATCGACTGGGAACGATTTATGAAGGGATGCTCCTAAACCCAATCAGAAATTGGTTAGACCCATTGAAAAACCCGCCGATTGTATATATCTTTGCAGCTTATTTTTATATACAATCTATGCAACTTTCTGAACAGGAAATCGTACGAAGAGAGAAACTCACCCAATTACGCAACCTGGGCATTGACCCTTATCCGGCTGCCCTATATCCCTTGGATGCAACCAGCAAGGATATAAAACAAGGTTTCGAGGAAGGCAAGAAGGTGGTGATCGCCGGACGATTGATGTCCCGGCGTATTCAGGGAAAAGCTTCTTTTGCAGAGTTGCAGGATAGTGAAGGACGTATTCAGGTGTATTTTAATCGGGACGAAATTTGTCCCGGAGAAGATAAGACACCATACAACGAAGTCTACAAGAAACTACTCGACATAGGGGATTTCATTGGCGTGGAAGGGGAATTATTCACCACTCAGGTAGGAGAAAAGACAGTCATGGTAAAAGCCTTCACCTTACTTTCCAAAGCCCTGAAACCACTGCCTCAACCCAGAGTGGACGCCGACGGTAACGTACATGATGCCTTTACCGATCCCGAACAGCGATACCGGCAACGTTATGCAGACCTGATCGTGAATCCCCATGTAAAAGAGGTGTTTATAAAGCGTACCCGATTGTTCAATGCCATGCGTACCTTTTTCAACCAGCGCGACTATTTTGAAGTAGAAACCCCTATTCTTCAACCCATTCCGGGAGGAGCGGCGGCACGTCCGTTCATAACGCACCATAATTCATTGGACATCCCTTTATACATGCGAATTGCCAACGAATTGTATTTGAAGCGATTGATCGTAGGTGGTTTTGACGGCGTGTATGAGTTTTCCAAAAACTTCAGGAATGAAGGAATGGACCGAACCCACAATCCGGAATTTACGGCCATGGAGATCTATGTTGCCTACAAAGACTATAACTGGATGATGGATTTCACCGAAGAGCTTTTGGAGTTTTGCGCGATACAGGTGAACGGAACCTCTAAAGCGACTTTCGGAGAACATGAAATAGAATTCAAGGCACCTTATCCAAGGGTAACGATGGCGGAGTCCATCCAGCATTTCACAGGTTTCGATATTATTGGCAAATCGGAAGATGAAATTCGGGAGGCCGCTAAGGGAATGGGAATCGAGGTCGATGATACCATGGGGAAAGGAAAGCTTATCGATGAGATTTTCGGAGAGAAATGCGAAGGAAACTATATCCAACCCACCTTTATCACCGATTATCCTAAGGAAATGAGTCCGCTGTGTAAAGCACACAGGGACAATCCGGAATTAACAGAGCGATTCGAGTTGATGGTCTGTGGAAAGGAAATCGCCAACGCCTACAGTGAGTTAAATGACCCTATAGATCAGCGAGAGCGCTTCGAAGCCCAGGCAGCTTTGGCCGACCGTGGCGATGATGAAGCCATGTTCATTGATCAGGACTTTTTACGTGCTCTGGAATACGGAATGCCCCCTACTTCGGGAATGGGGATTGGCATGGATCGCTTGATCATGTATCTCACGAACAACCCTTCCATACAGGAGGTATTGTTCTTCCCGCAAATGAAGCCTGAGAAAAAGCAGGTAGCCCTCACCGAAGAGGAAAAGGCCGTACTGGCCATTTTGAAGGACAACTCACCCATGGACCTCAACACACTAAAGACACAAAGTGGTTTGAGCAATAAGAAATGGGATAAGACGATCAAAGGATTGACCAAAAACAAACTAGCGGCGGTAAACAAGACGGATGAAGGTTTGTTGGTGAGCATTCTGGATTAATCTTTCTTACAACATACCCTTATTAGAAACAGGGAGACCCGATTTGGCGGGTCTCTTTTTTTGTGCAGTTTTTACTAAAATAACGTTAAATCGTTTTATATAATTGATATATCAACTATTTTTATATCAAATTAATCAAAAAATGAACATAAGTCTGCCTTCGGAAACCATCTTTCATGCTATTGAGAGTACCATTAAAGAGTACCGAAAATTTGCATTGAAAAATATTTCAGCATCTATTCCGGATATGACTATCGATCAGAGTATGGTGCTTATTTTTTTGAAGGAACACCCAGAGCTTACCCAGAAGGAAATTGCGGAATTGGTATTCAAAGATAATGCCTCCATGACCCGCATGATCAATACCATGGTGGAGAAAAAATACCTAAAACGTTCCATCAACAACGACGACCGGAGACGGTTTAAGCTGGCACTTACCGCCAAGGCAGAAGAAGTCCTGGAAAAACTTCCTCCTATCATTAACCGTAATAGGGCGGCATCGCTGTCTGGTATAAACAAAGAAGAAATTCATCAATTAAAATTAATCCTAAACAAAATTAAATCTAACTGTAAACATCATGAATACATTGAAAATTCATAATGCCCTGGTATGGGGTATTGTTTCGATCCTGTTCCTCATCACTTCAGTATCGAGTGCGCAAGACATGGAATCCAAAGTATCCTCTTTGGAACAAAAGACGGTTATCGACTCTGTTTCGAGTTTGTTAGAGGCCAATTATGTATTTCCGGAAGTGGCCAAAAAAATGTCTGAAAGCCTTCAGGAGAAACTCAAAAAAGGAAAATACAAATCGGTTACGGATCCACAGGAATTCGCCTCCACGTTAACCACAGATCTTCAGGCGATAAGCAATGACAAGCACCTTAGAGTTTCTTTCGCACCACAGCGAATAGCAGATCAACAACAAACCGTTACTCCCGAAGACAGTATTGCCTTTAGGGAACGATACATCAACAATATGAAACGTACTAATTTCGGATTCAAGGAGGTAAAGATCCTATCCGGAAATATTGGGTATCTGGACCTCAGAAGCTTCTCGGATGTGGCCTACGGAGGCGAAACCGCCGTGGCCGCTATGAACTTTCTCAGTAACACCGATGCTATGATTATAGATCTCCGAAATAACGGAGGAGGTAGTCCCGCTATGATCCAATTGATCTCCAGTTATCTTTTTGGCCCCGAACCTGTGCATCTCAACAACTTCTATTGGAGAGCCAATGATTCCAACACCCAAACATGGACCTTACCACATGTGTACGGTCAACGGAGTGAGGACACACCCGTTTATGTATTAACCAGTGGTAGCACCTTCTCCGCGGCGGAAGAATTTAGTTACAATCTAAAAAACATGGAAAGAGCCACACTGGTGGGGGAAACCACCGGAGGGGGAGCACACCCGGGAGGATCCAGAATTGCGACAGACAGATTCATGATCTGGCTTCCCATGGGAAGAGCCATCAACCCTATCACCAATACGAACTGGGAAGGCACAGGAGTAAGTCCGCATGTGCCAACCACGGCACAGGAAGCCTTTGATACGGCCTACATAAAGGCGCTGGAAATGCTATTAGAAAAGACAGAAGATGAGGGTATGAAGGCGATCTACGAATGGCCCCTTGCCAAAATTAAATTGAAGAACACTCCGGTAGAGTTACCATCATCTGCATTGAAATCCTTTGCCGGAACCTACGGCCCCAGAAAGGTGACCTTTGAAAACAACAAGCTATACTATCAGCGGGGTACCGGAACCAAATACGAGCTGTATCCCTACAGCCAAAATGAATTTATGCTGAATGGCCTGGATACCTTTAGGATCCGCTTTGTATCCGAAAATGGTAAGGTAGCAGCGCTTCAAGGTCTATATGACAACGGTCATACAGACAGAAACCAAAGGGATAATTAACCATTTCCCTGTTCTCCCTCCTAAACAACCTACCCTTTATAAAGGCCCACTTCCAGTGGGTCTTTTTTGGTTTTCTGAATGGAATTTACCAAAATTTTTCGGCCCGTATGAAATGTTTCCGGATTCCATCCGACCATTATTCTGTTGACAATTAAAAGGATAGACCATCATGAAAAAGGACATCATTATTTTTGACGGAGAATGCAACTTGTGTAACGGAGTAGTAGGTTGGTTGTTAAAATTTGCACCGGAAGACCTATTTAGCTTTATCCCGTTTCAATCTCCCCAGGGGCAGGAATTATTGAGAACCCATGGGTTCCCAACTACGCAATTGGACACCGTGATTCTTATTGACCCTAATGGGGTGCACACCCACTCCGATGGTTTTCTCAAGGTGGTTTCCAAAATACCTAAATGGCAAAGAGTGGCGGCTTTACTCGCTTTTATTCCTAGGATGATCCGGGATGGTATCTATCGTTTGGCCTCCAAAAACAGGGTAAAGTGGTTTGGTAACTCCCAAAGTTGTACGGTTAGTTTTTAATACTCCTCTCTGATTAGGCCATAGGCCCATCTGCTTATATACGACCCGTCTTATGCGGGTCTTTTTTTTTGGCCGTTCCTTCTTAACCATTCTATTCACAAATATCGTTAATATTGGTTAACAACTCGTTAATTATCAATTGTTTATGATTATTTCATATAAATTTAGACTACCTTAATGACTATTATTCATTCATCAAATCATAATAGTATGAAAACAATCAAATCAATCACCGCCGCCCTACTACTTTTGTTAATTACGACCACAACCGCCTATGCCATAGGAGATGACAGACCCAAGAAATCTCAAATTCACAAAGAACTCACCAAGCTTCTGAGAGGACCCGATTTCTACGTTGAAAAGGATGTAAAAGCCATTGCCCATGTTATCGTAAACGACCACAACGAACTGATCGTGATTTCCGTCACAACAGAAGACGAAAATTTGGAATCCTATGTCAAGTCCAGATTGAATTATCACAAGGTGAAAAGTAAAATGGAAACAGGTATACCCTATCTCATTCCTATTAGGATGACCGCATCCCAATAACCTTCTTGTGAAACAATAGACCCAGAAGGAGCCAAGATTCTATGGCTCCTTCCCATATTATTTTAAACCAGTCTAAATACAAATATCTTAGAAACAGTTATTTAAATTGTTTCTACCTAATAAAGGAGCTACTTTTATTTCAACAAAAAAATAAGTTATGGCTATTAGATTAGGAAACAGTTGTACCAATTGTGAAAACTTACTAGAGAAAAATAGATGTAAAGTTCACAATGTTATTGTGAGCAACACCTACACCTGCGACAGTTTTGAAATGAAAGCTGCGCTAAAAGATCAACGAAACTGCATTACCTGCATTCGTTATGAAGAGACCGATTGTGCGAATCCGCAAAAAGCGGCACCGGGAATGTTATGCGCTCATTGGGCTCCTGTAAATGCTACGGCCTAGAGTTTTATTACTCGATAGTCTAAAAAGAGTGTAAAACTTCAAGAATCTTTGATTCACCTACAGGGTGTCTTTTATGAATTTGTCAAGCCCAAGTTGAAACAGAGTTCCTTTAATAAGATCCTTCATACTTTCAAGATCTTTGTAACTCATAGCGAAGCTAAGTTGTTGAAAGGGGGTTTCCAATAGAATTGATTTAGAGTCTTTTCCATCATATTCTTTACACCAGGAGGATGCTGCCAGGGCTTTCTGAACATAGCAGAGGAATTCTTCTAATTCTTTGGTTGTTAAATGAAGGCCTGTGTTATTGAAAATAAGATTGATCTTCTTATAATTTGTAAGATTTGATCTTTTCCATTGGAACGTCATCCCAATGGTGTTACTGTACAATTGATTTATATTATGTTCTTGCATTTTTTAGTTTAAAAAGAGCGTATAGTCAATATCCAATGGAGAGAGTTTTCTGTGAGTATCCTTGGTTCTCTCTAGAACTAGGTCTTTTAACGATTCTAGTTCGTGTTTGTTAAACATAAGAACTAGATTCTGTTGCATGGTGGGTATGGGAATCTTTCTTTTCTTAACCCTGCAATCGTACTTACTTTCCCAATATTCTACGTTAATTTCAGAAAGAAACAATTTGAATTTTTTCAATTCTCTTTTTGTAAACTCAATGAAGATATTATTAAAATGAAGCTGATACACTTTGCATTGTTCGCAATACTCCAGCATACCGGATGTATTTCTTGAAATCGTCTTTATTGAATGGCACATAGTGGATTTTACATTACTAGTTAATAACAATCTGTTTTAATTTGGCCCAAACTTTCAAAGTGAGATAAAGGAGTCTGTAATTTCGAAAGTGAGATATTTTCAAGTATCACCCTAAGTTCTTCCTCCATGGCAATAGCACCACAGATCATGATCACACCTTTGTTTTTTAAAACATCGGCAATAAAATCTGTTTCCTTCTTTATTTTATCCTGTATATACTCTCTTTCCCCATCTCCCTGAGAAAAGGCACTCACAAAACGATGCAACTGTTTGGTCAATTTACCTCTCATGATGTAGTCCTTATATATCTCTGATGCGGATGACGTTCGACCTCCCCAAAAGAGATGTATTTTACTGCGGTGAACATTCTCGTGAATCATTCCCAAAAATGGCGCAATCCCAGTTCCGTTGGAAATCATGACCACTTCAGGAGCATTTTCGGGAAAATGAAAACCTGGGTTAGGTTGAATTTGGCATGATAGGAGGTCGTCTTTTTGTAATAACGCTAACTTTTGGGAAGCAATACCAAACTCGTGCACTTTAATGCTCAGTAATATATCGCCATCGATCTTCGCAACAGAATAGCTCCTTGGAGCAGACTTCGCATCGGGTTGATAGCCTAGTAGATCCCCCGAGTTAAATACTATTCCCTCAGGTGAGGACAATCGCAATAAGAATGTATTAGATTCATCCGGTTCGGTGCGATTTGATACGGTAAAGGGAGTTTTTGCTTTAGACACCTTACCCTTGTCGTAATCTCCAAGGTCTATGGGAATACCGGTGGAGCTAGACCAACTTCTTCCCCAGGCAGCAAATTCTTCATAAGACTGATCATTGATTTTATGCAAAGGAGTTATGGGAGTAAAATTAGGGTGCAAGTGGAGCATGGAATCCACCTCAACGGCAAATTTGCAATAATCCGGATACAGCAAAGATCCAAATCCAACCACAGAAAACTGAACCGGTTGCAACTGCGAGAAACGTTGAAACAGCTCCTGAAATTTCTTCGCGTTAGAAGGAGCCTCTCCTTTTCCGTAGGTCGCAGTAAAAAACAACATGTGCTTGGCATTTTCATAAATAGTGTACTTGTTCAACTCGGTCATAAATACCTTTTTGCCAAGATTCAATAATGCCTGGTAACATTTTTCTGCAAATAAAAATGTATTGCCTGTTTCCGAGCCCACCAGTATGATATACTCACATTCATCCTTTCCCGGTACATTAGGTGCCATTTTGCCCTTACCTCTCCTTTTCAACATCATAGCGAAGCCGGAATAGATAAAGAAAAGTATACTTAAACCAACGATCATTAAGACAAAAGACCATAGCACACTCCCCTGTCCTGTATGAAGGCTAAAACTAATTTGAGAGGCTAGCCGAACAACAGGATAAAAGGCCTCGCTCACCACTTCGCCGCTATACTGATGCACCAATAACTCTCTGTCCTTTAAATACAGTTGAAAATAGTCTTCTTCCGACTCAGAAAACGGAAAAGTTACACTTTTAAGCTCATTCAAATAAAGGCTATTAAAAAGCCTAAAGTCGGTTGGCTCAACCGCACTTTGCATTTCCAGATTTGTGTTGGAATTCCAAGTATGTTCAATATTGATTTCTGGTAGTAAGGAGAATTTCTCGGCGGAAAGATAGACACCTGTAACGGCGATAACGACTATTGGAAACAACATCCACCTTCCCAGGATTACATGATATCGTTGCTCAAAATTTCTTTCATGTACTTTCCCAAAGAGCATCAGAACCCCACCTTGACGCCGAATCAAAAGAAAAATTCCTGTAATGGCTATACAACATAATAGTAAGGAAACGATGCCAACGAAAAATCGCCCTGTACTTTTCAAAAACAAGGAGCGGTGCAAATTTGTTGCAAAGGTGTAT
>JBCBDM010000018.1:0-30181 GCA_038529705.1 Bacteroidota bacterium | reverse complement strand
TTCGATCTTTCATACTGTTGGAAATACCGTTTATTGAATTGCTTATTTCCCTCTAAAAGGTTAATGTCTTCAAGGAGTTGAAGTTTGATATTCTTATAGCTCGAAATTGAGGCATTATCGATCTTCAAATTTTCATTCCAGGTATTCACCTTCAAGGCAAGTAAGATTCCTATCATAACCAATAGTATTTCTCCAATAGCATAAAGAAGGTACTTTTTAACATGTCCACTATCAATGAGTCTCTTTCTTATTTTTCTGAATACTTTCATACTATTGGATTTTAATGGTTTGCTGAAGTAAATGAGGTTTTATTTCTCCCACAGCTTGTAATTTGAGATTTCCGCTTTAAAATATTCCAGTGGTCCAGACTCCAGTTCCCAACTGGCGGTCATGGTGCGAGGAATCAATAGGCCGTTATGGTTTTGATAGTCTTTGGCCACTCCTAAGAAATCTTCCAGTGAGGTATCTCGATATCTTTGGCCTCTGAAGGTGTCGATGAAACCCTCATCGGTGAAGTGAAAGTAACCCGCAAAAGAAACTCCGTCTTTGGTGATGACGCCTTTTACGGTATTGGGCGTCATTTCCTCCCAGCGTATATCCTTATCCAAGAAGCCCATGGGGCACCATAAGAGTTCTCCAAAGTATCGGCCCAAAGAACTTTGGGTAGTTTCATAATTGGCTTGAACGGTAAGATCCTTCAATCCCAGGAGATTCACCTTCACTTCACCCTGTCCACCCAAATACTTATCTCGAACTAGTATTGGGAACGATCTTGCTTTCCAAATGAAACCATTGCCATGTGTGGACATATATTGAGTCGCTTTGAAAGACCGCCCCTTTTTTTCCGGATGAGTTTTAATAACTCCTCTTTGCAGAAATTGAACATTAGAATGCTTAGGCTTTCCCAGGATGCCAACTTTTAAAAGGTAATTTTTCATGGCATTGGGAAGGGAATCCAGATCCTCTTCGGTAATAATTTCCGATGACATTATTGAGGTGAACAATAACTCCTTTTCAATTTCAACTTTATGATTATATAAGCCTATGGCTGCTCCAATTATAATAATTACCAAAACGAGGATAATACCGAGAATAGGAAGTGCCATTTGCAATTTGTTTCTAGGATGATTGTATGATTTTTCCATCGCTCATTTCTATAATTCTATCGGTGCGTTCTGCAAAGTCCCTATCATGAGTTACTACCAATAGGGACAGTCCTTGCTCATCACTTAGCTGTTTGAACGTATTGAATACATTGTCCGCATTATAGCTGTCCAAATTACCCGTAGGTTCATCTCCCATGATAATTGCGGGACTATTGATAAGGGCCCGCGCAATGGCTACCCTCTGTTTTTCTCCTCCGGATATTCTTGAGGCCCTTTTTTGAGCGAGCTTGTCTATTTCAAGAATCCTCAGTTTTTCCATGGCGTTGTGTTCGATCTCTTCCGTAGAAAGTAACCCCAATTTTCTCGCAGGTAACATCACATTTTCCAATACGCTGAATTCCGAAAGCAAATAGTGAAATTGAAACACAAAACCAATATCCCTATTTCTGATAAAGGATAGATTTTCATGGTCCTGACCGGTCACCAATTCGCCATTTAAGTACAATTCACCTTCATAGTCTGTATCCATAGTGGATAATATGTACAGAAGGGTTGATTTACCACAACCGGACTTGCCCATAATGGAAGAAAACTCCCCTCTTTTAATTTGAAAATTGATATCCTTCAGCACATGAAACAGCACTGGCTTCTTAAAGTATTTGTTTATATGTCTTGTCTCAAGGACTGTTTCCATGCTCATTGTCCTCTTATGATCCGAACCGGATCTATTTTTTTTGCCTTTCTGGACGGAAGATATCCCGCAAGGAACGTGGCTACCATGGCAAAGCTCATTCCAATAGCATAAAAAGCAGGGTTATGGTTAACTGGGTATGTTTCTATGGTGGGAAGTGCTTCCGTTCCAAAAGGAGTCTGATCTATAAGTAATGATAATCCCAATCCCAGTAATAGACCCAAAACCCCACCTACAAATCCTATGATCACGGCCTGGCTCATGAAGATCAATTGAACATCTTTGCCGGAGAACCCGGTCGCCTTCAAAATGGCTATATCGTTCATTTTCTCGTAAATGAGCATATTGAGAATATTATAAATACCAAAACCTGCCACAATGAGCAGCGTAACCGAAACGGCATAGGTGATAAGGTTTCGTATGGTTGTTCCGGTCTCAAATTGGGCATTTGCCGTTTTAATATCGATGGCCTTCAGATCGAACTGCGCTTCTATTTTTTTAGCCAATGGAACTGCCTTTTGAATATCAAAAAGTTTAACATTGATGTCTGTGATATAATTTTCAGGCTCTCCCAGGATCTTCTGAACCGTTTTGATATTGGCGAAGCTTTGGATGTCGTCTAATTCTGCGATTCCGCTTTGAAAAATGCCCACGATCTTTAAAGGAAAGACCTCACCACTTATATTACTTATCTGAAGACGGTTCCCTACTTTCAGCGACATTTTTTTGGCAAGTCCTGCTCCCAGTAGGATACCATTCTCATTGTTCTGCAGAGCTTGCGGAGAGCCAGCGACGATGTAGTCACCGAAATTGAAGAGTTCTACTTCTTTCATCACCTGAATTCCAGTAAGATTCCCTCCAAGTTCAATGGGGCCGGAAACATAAAATACCTGAGATTGTATCTGGGGTATAGCCCCCCGTACTTCATTTTGTGCATTGAGATGTTTTAAGATGGGACGGGCGTTGTGAATTCGTTTCTCACTTTTTTTTGGCTTTATTGAGTGCACCACATTGAGAGTATTAGTGAACTCTTTGTAGAGATCAACGGGTTGTCGTTCCGAAGGTTCTATCTCATTGAATATATGAACATGTGGTGTCTGATTGAGGATAAGATCGTCAAGCATTTTGTTTAGACCTGTCATAAAGCAAACCAAAGTGATATAGGCTCCAATGCCAAAGGTCACACCCAAGGCAGCTGTGGTGGTCTGCTTGATCTTCGCCAAAAGATGGGTCCTGGCAATACTAAGTATGACTTTCCAATTGATCATTTATCCGATTTATAGATCCATGTTTGGGCATTGATTCCGGAGGTCACTTCCAAACTGTCCATGTTTTGAAGTCCCACAACTATTTCGACCATTCCATTCTCTGTCTTTACCCTATTTCCTCCCCATAGGAACTCCTTAGGAATAATAAGGGCCTCCTTCTTTTCGGCTACGATGATGTTCGCTTCTCCTGCGAGTCCCGGGTATAGCACTTCCGGAGATGATTCGAACAGGGCTTCCACCACAAAGGTCTGATTGCGTTCGTCTTTCTTAGGATATATTTTATCCACTCTCGCCATGAATAGTTCTCCTTTATAAGCATCCAGGGTGACTAGTACCTTTTGTTGAGGTTTTACTTTTACAATGTCAACTTCGTCTACCAGCATTTCAACAATAAAGACACTGGAGCTTCCTATGAGGGCCAGGGGTTCCACGGTATTTACAATTTCTCCGGGATTCTTGTGCAAAGCATAGATCTTTCCGTGTATCTTACTCTCAATGGTAAAGTCTCCGGTGGTTATCAAAGAGGTCCTGTAGTTGTTTTCGGCTTGCAATAGCTGTGTTTGGAGTTCGTTCTTAGTTCGATGGTAGGTGTCTTTGAGTTGATCGAACCGGTTCCTGGTCAATTCGTAACCGAGTTTTTTGGCGTCGTATTCCACCTTCGAGCCAATTTGTTGCTCCCAAAGGTTCTTCTGCCGAAAGTAATTCACCGAATCGTTAGTTAGCTGAAGCTGGGCGGCATTGATCTCCTCCTCGATACCTTGTAAAATGGCGGCACTACCATTTAGATTACTTCGGGCAAGCTCGAGCGACAATCTCGCGTTTTCAGCGTTTATCTTTGGGTTAGAATTTATAATCTGAATGAGTTTTGTTCCCTTCGTTACTTCATCCCCTTCTTCCACCAGGTTTTTGTCTAATATGCCATGTACCGAAGCATAGGCCTGATAGAGACTGTCGGGCTGTATAGTAATGGAAGAATATACAGATTCTGTGATTCCTTTCTTTAATGGCTGTATTTTTTCGCCAGTATTCGAGCAGGAAAACAGAAATGCAAAAGACAAAAAACAAACGAACCATCGAATCATCCCTGTCTAGTTTTTATCTATAGGTTGAATTTTCCAATGCGTATTGTCCAAGTTTATTGCGATCAATGTAGAACTGAGGAACTTGGAAAGTATTTTTGGAGGTGTTCGTAGTTCTTCTTTGGTATATAGTAAATGAAACGGACCACGGAGATAGGCCTTGATCACTCCTTGATCATCGATAACAACTTCGCTATAGCTGTAGGAGACCACATTTTTACCCAAGATCTCATTTCGTCCAAGGCTTTCCTTGACAACGCTATGAACGATGGCGCCGGCTTCATTAAAATGCGTGGCGTTAATGTATTTGGGCTCGATAATGATTTCTCCCTTGTTATTAATATAACCATAATGTATAATTCCGTCTTTTACTTTTTTGATCATGCTCCGGTTATTTCTAAACAGCGGATAGTTGGTTTCCATCTTCCCGGCACAACAATTCATTGGGCAGTCTGCTCCAATAACCAGGTCGTCCCTAAAGTCTACAGTGAGCATTCCGTTAGAATCGATAAATCCCCATTGCTCTCCAGACTTAACCGCGGCGAAGCCTTCATGAAATGGAGATATAAAGTCTAGGTTTGCAAGTTCTTGTCCGTTAGTTGTGGCCGAAACTAATAGAGTGATAAGCGCTAAAATGAATGCATTTTTCATGTTTTCAAGCTTTGAGATTAATGCAGTAAAAGTAGGAGAGGCGGGTAGTATGGACAATGAGAATTGTCATACTTCCGGATACGATATTATCTGTAGTCTTAGGTAAGAATTTTAAAAGATGACATTCGTCATATTTTGTGAAATTCAATTAAAGTACTTTGGTATCAAGTTTAGAAAGAAGTTCATTGAAAAGTAGTGAAAGTTAAGATTTCCATTCTGGTCGCAGAAGGAGGTCGTACGAAGTTCCCTTTGTGTTTTTTGCCAAAGATTCTAGATTCTGATTAGTGATAAGAAGTGTTATGAACCTTTATTAGTGCCTATTTTCACAAAACCTTCAGAAAGACTTTCATAGGTCTTGCACAGTAATGTGTTGGGCTGTTGGAGTACATTAACTATTCGTGGTTATAAGGTAGTTCTGCGATGCGTCTTAAAGACTAGACGATTTGTTGAATTTTGATCTGCATATAAACGTGTACTTAATATACTCTATGAAGCGGGTGATCCTTTGGATTGCCCGTTTCTATTTAACGAAATTTTTCGGAAGTTCTCTACCCCACCCAATGGAAGGGTTTTTAAAGCTTCAAACCAAACGCAAGATCCCCGGCATCTCCCAATCCCGGAATAATATATCCCCGAGAACTAAGGACATCATCTACCGCCGCGATCCACAAGTGGGTATTCTCCGGAAATACATCCGTAACGTAGTCTATTCCCGATCGAGAACCAATGACAGATACAATATGTATTTGTTTAGGCTCTCCGTGTTTTCTTATGGCCTCGAATACATTTTCGAGCGTTTTTCCAGTCGCTAACATCGGGTCTGTTAAGACCAATGTCTTATTTTGAAGACTGGGCGCCGCAAAATATTTTACCACTACATCGAAGTCGTCACTGCCATCGGGATGGTGTCTAAAGGCAGATATGAAGGCGTTCTCGGCCCGATCGAAGTAATTAAGAAGGCCTTGATGTAAAGGGAGCCCCGCTCTTAAAACAGAACAAAGCACTACTTCGTTTTGCGGCAAAGAGATTTCCTTGCTTCCAAAAGGGGTAGTGACCTCTACATTTTTGTAATCCATAGTCTTACTCAGTTCATAACTAAGGATCTCCCCGATCCGTTCAATGTTTTTACGAAAACGCATAGAATCCTTTTGAATGGTCTCATCTCTTAACTCTGCTATGAATTTGTTGAGGAGGGAAGGTTTGGTTTCGAAATTGTGAAGGGTCATGATAATCCGTATGGTTTATGGTTCCATATGCAAGTAACCAATTAATCATGAGTTTCAAGCTGATAAACATCATTTTTTATCCCTCCCAACTTTGCTAATTTTCGTCCTATCAAAAGGGTACCTATGAAGATAGCCAAACGAATCCTGATAGGACTGGTAGTTTTAGTCATTGCCTTCTGTGTGTTTGCTGTATGGTATAAGAATACTTATTCTATGGAAGTAGTAAGCCCCTATGCGGTAAATGATGCGCATCTTCCAACCAAACTTCTTGTCGCTACACAAGGAAGTGAGTTCAAGGACCAGATTACCGCTAGTCTCGTTAATAGATACCATCAAGATTCTGTTTATATAAGCGTAATTGATGTGTCATCCCTAAAGGATGTGAAGCCCGAGGATTATAAAGCGATCATTGTAATGCATACCTGGGAGAATTGGAAGCCACCCCGTCCGGTTGAGGAGTTTGTTGATAGGACAAAGGCCTATAGCGATAAGATCATTGTTTTGACCACCTCGGGGGAAGGAAGTTATAGAATGGAGGAGGTGGATGCCTTAACGGGAGCATCCATTATTAAACATGCCGAAGATTATTCTGATGAGATCATCTTTCGCATTGAGAAGTTATTAAAGAATTAATAATCCCAATTGTTATGAAAACTCAAGTTAGTATCGTTCTGGTATGCTGCATCCTTTCCGTAAACACGGCCATTGCCCAGGAACGTTTTTCCGGGGAGTTCCGTCCCTTCCTGAACTTTCCTCTAGAGAAATTGGAAGAAAAGAACTTAGGGGTTGGCTTTGGTTTCGAGATGGAAGTTGCATACAAAATGATGCCTCACCTAAAGGCGTATGCAGGGTTTGGATGGAGTGAGTTCAAGACCGAGGCGAATTTCCAAGAGACTTCTACCTTGTTAAATGAGACTTTCTTTCCGTTGGGCTTTGAGCTAACTTTTCCTGTTAGCAAAGCTCCACTTACCTATTACGGACAAGTAGGTGCCGTCCTGGAAAATGTGAGCCTGGAAGATTTGAACACCGGAGTTCAAAGAGACTCGGGCTATGGAGTAGGTTGGCAAATAGGAATAGGGGTAGAATACGTATTTACGGAGTATTGGAGCCTAAAACCTGAAATTGGGTACCGTTCCTTTTCCAAAACACTTCAGGACCATGCGTCCTCCACTAAGCTGGATCTAAACTACATTTCCCTGAGTGTTGGTATCCAAAGAGCCTTCTAGGGAGATCACGAGCTGATATATGTCATTTTTTTTCTTCGGAAGGGAGGGTAGCTTTGATCTATCAATTAAACCCTACTATATGAACATTTCTATTCAATATGTAAAAATGCCTGAAAGCGATACATTAACTCAATATTGTACAGCCAGGCTAGAGAAATTAACTAAGAAATACGATTGGATCACTCAGGCCCAAGTATTCTTTAAGTACGAAAAAGAGGCTTCCGGTATGGACAAGATCTGTGAAATTGAATTGAGTGCTCCAGGCCCAAGGATCTACGCCAGTTCTAAGGAAAAGAATTTTGAAATGGCGGTCAAAGAGACACTTTCCGATCTCAATAAACAACTTAAGAAGCGCAAAGCACTTTTTACCAGACATTAACCCAAATACGAACTTAAAAATAAGATCATGAAAAAAATATTAGTACCTGTAGATTTTTCAGAACATTCCGAATATGCATTGGAAGTTGCAGCAAAACTGGCCAAAGAGCATAAAGCAGAGATCATCACTTTGCACATGATGGGCCTTTCCGAAGCTGTACTCACCAAAGATGAATCCCAGGAGGTCTTCGAAGCCCTGTATTATATGAAATTGGCCGAAAAGCGCTTTGACGAATTCTTAAATAAAGACTATCTCAAAGGTGTGAAGGTAGAAAGCACTGTGCAGAATTATAAGATCTTCAAGGAGATGGATAGTGTAGCTAAAGAATTTGACGCAGACCTTATCATTATGGGGTCGCACGGGAGTAGCGGTATGAAGGAGGTCTTTGTGGGTTCCAATACCGAAAAGGTAGTTCGTACTTCAAGTATTCCGGTTTTGGTGATCAAAAATCGGATGAGCGACTTTCAAATTAACAAAATGGTGTTTGCCTGCGACTTTTCGTTGGATTATGTGACCGCTTTTCAGACAGCGCGAAAGTTTGCGAGAACCTTTAATATAGACCTTCAACTTCTATATATCAATACCCCGGAACGTTTTAAGCGTTCTATGGAAATGGAGGATCGAGCTTTCAAATTTCTTGCCAATGCAGGAGAGGATGCCATGGAGTTATATAATGACATCGTATACTACTGCGACAATACGGTAGAAGACGGGATCTTCAGCTTTAGTAATAAATATGAAGCTAATGTAATTGCGGTGCCTACCCATGGACGTCGTGGTCTGGCTCATTTCTTTACCGGCAGTATAGGAGAAGACCTGGTAAATCACTCGGATATACCGGTATTAACTTTTAAGATTTAAGGTTGGTGTTAAACTGTCGATCGACAGTTTGTTTTTAAGAAGGGAACATATATGGTATGTTCCCTTTTTTTTACTTCAAGATAGGGTATGCAGAGCGATTTCGACCATCTTGGAAAAGGTAGATTCTCTTTCTTCCGAAGAGGTTTCCTCTCGTGTCACCAAAGAGTCTGAAATAGTTAATATAGCAAGGGCCCTCACGTTGTATTTGGCCGCAATGGTATAAAGACCGGCGGCTTCCATCTCAACGCAAAGCACTCCAAATTCTGCCCATTTTTTATAGGAATCGAACTCATCTTCATAGAATTCGTCACTGGACAATACATTACCGGCCTTTATCGGAATTCCCTTTTTTTGTGCATAGTTGGCGGCCTTCATAAAAAGTTCGAAGTTGGCCGTTGGGGCATAGTCTGCATTGATAAATCGCGAGTTATTGATGCCCGATGTGGAAGATGCTGCCATGGCGATCACAATATCACGTATATGGATATCCGGTTGATAGGATCCTGCGCTCCCCACTCGTATGAGGTTTTTAACGTCATAGTCATTAATAAGTTCATGGCAATAGATAAGAGCCGAAGGAATACCCATTCCCGTTCCCTGCACCGAAATCCGCTTTCCTTTATAGGTTCCCGTATAACCTAACATGGCTCGGACATCGTTATAGCAATACACTTCCTCAAGGAAGGTTTCCGCAATCCATTTAGCGCGCATAGGATCCCCCGGAAGTAGGACGGAGGGAGCAATCTCTCCTTTTTTGGCTTCAATATGGATACTCATAGTTGCTTTTGTTTCGAAGAATATAGTAGCTTTATCCCTGAAGAAGTACCAATTCTATCGGCACCTGCTTCAATAAATGCAAGGGCTTCTTCATGAGATTTGATGCCTCCTGAAGCCTTTATTTTTGTATTCTTACCCAGGGTGGCCTTGATTAGCTGAATGTCCGAAATTTGAGCTCCTCCCTCTCCAAAGCCAGTGGAGGTTTTTACGAAATCGGCTCCGGCCTTTTTGATGATTTCGCAGGCCATTTTCTTTTCCGCATTGCTTAAATAGCAGGTTTCTATAATCACTTTTAGAACTTTCTTTCCGATAACTTTTTTTACCGCCGAGATCTCTTCCCGAACCGATTTAACCAGGCTCGATTTCAGGAAACCGATATTCAAGACCATATCGATCTCGTCCGCCCCTTGTTTTATGGCCTTTTTTGCTTCGGCCATCTTTGCTTTAGCGGAAGCTGCTCCCAAAGGAAACCCAACAGTAGCGGCCACTTTAACATCAGAATCCTTAAGTTCGTTAGCCGCCAGGTATACATAGCAACTATTCACACAGACCGAATAGAAACGATATTCTTTTGCCTCTGAACAGAGGTGAACAATATCCTCCGGGGTGGCCGTAGGTGTTAGTAAGGTGTGGTCTATGTATTTATTTAGCTCTTTCATGATGCATGTGATTGTATGATGGAAACAAGTTGGGACTTAGGAACAACACCACTTTGCCGCCAGACAAAGTTTCCATTCTTGAAAAGAATCATTGTAGGGACACCTCTCACTTGAAACTTCTCCGCAAGTCCTGGATTTTTATCAACATCTATCTTTACGATCTTGACCGAATCTCCCAGGTCATCTTTTACCTCCTTTAAGATAGGTGCCAGGGTCTTACAGGGACCACACCAGTCCGCGAAGAAATCAACCAACACTGGTTTCTCAGATGTAATGATATCGTTAAAGTTACTTTTCATATGAAATAGGTTTATAGGTTCTTCCAAATGTAAACGTTACTAGCGAATAGAATAACCATCCAAAGGCTAGAATAAAAAGAAGCCTTTGCAATATACCTCTGTAAGTAGGGAATTCAAGCATTGCCAGTGATAATCCAGCCACAAGAGCGCAGGATACTATAGCGCTTACCTTTTCAAACTTATCCTTAAGATAAAAAGAAATTACAATACCGTAAACGCAGAAGCTAGTTCCGGCAATGGCCGAGAATACTGTATGGGCTAAATGCTCTCCTTCCAGATAGAACAGCTTATGGATGGGAGCATGTCTGTAGACGCCCGTAAAAAAGAACGCTGCTGCAAAAAAGTAGAGAAGGTATAAAGGGAGCCAATAGCGTTTAAGCACTTTGGTCGCTAGAAACACAGTTACTATGCTCAACAACATAAAAATTATATTCATCACCCAGCTGTACGGTGTTTCCTGTGCTCCCAATTCACTTAGCGAATTCTCCCTTATGGAGTATCCTTCGGAAGAAAAAAAAGGAAGGACAAAAGACACGAGGAGCATGAGTACATAAACAATAGCGTAGAGTGTTCCGTAGCGTCTCATAATCTTACTTTTAGAAGACGAGTGGGTTGATGTCATAGCGTCTTAACACAGGGAGGAGTTCCTCTAAAGGAATACGCACAGAATAGCTTCCGGTATAGGAAGGACATACTACACAGTCGTCGAAATAGTATTCCACCGCGGTGTCATCCAACACAAAGTTGTCTTTGTACTCCCAGAAATCTTCCTCACTAATCTCCCAGCAGTCGTAGTACATCTCCCCGGAATTGATCTTGCTGGAAATCACTTCGTTCAATATCTTGCGTAATTCCTCTTCAGAACCTTCATTGAAAAAGTCGTCATAGTTCATGAATACGGATCGATTAAGATCGAAGTTCATACAATCGAAAGAATAGGTTGGATGCAATGTGCCGGAATAAAAATTCTCTTTATAGAACAACACGCTAACCAGTTGGTCATTTAAGTTGTATACTTTGTAGTCGATAAATCGTTTTTCACGATATCTATTGGTTCTTACCGTGTCGCAAATGAGCTCTTTATCTTCGAGAATTCCAGCCTCCGTGCCGGTGATATCCACATAGTAATCGTTAATGTATTCATTGAAATTGACATAGGACTCTTTGACTTTTTCATTTAAAAGGGGATAGCGAAAATCGATGGTGTAGGCATCTTCTTCCTTCAAATATGTTTTTTCAATGAGCAACTCTTCAAGTTGGTCTTTTTCGTCTTTTTTATTGATTAGGTCCTGCTGTTTAATGACGATGGATTTTTCCTTCTCAAGATCTAAATCTTCCCGAGAAATTGTGGCAGAATCTATCATTACGCTCGTTACTTGCGTAGTGTCCTGGACCATAACATCGGGATCACTTGTTTCCGGATCATTCTTGCAACCCAAAAGAATAATTAAAATAAATAAGAATGGTAAAGGTTTCATAGGATTTGTTTTATGAGCTAAAGTAGTTTGCCCTGGATTGTTAAAACATGATATCTGTCAGCAACATAAAAAAAAGGTGTGTTCCTCATAAAGAAGCACACCTTCAAAAAAATCGAAAACGGCTAGTTAGTAGATACTGTTTCCAATAATTAGTAAAGTGTTTATAATGAAACTCGCTACTAAAAGATTAAAAACGAGTTTGGGTTTTTGTACGGTCAATATGGCCGCATTGTAAGCATTGCAAATAGCTACAGCCAGAAACACCATGAGCATTTGAGGCAGGCCATTTCCATGAGCGAGTATGGCCATTACGGCTATAGAGCCAAGGCAGGTTGAGGCGATGATCCCTATGGCTGCATGTCCTAGAAATCCTTGAGTAAAGTCGGTATTTAATTTTTCGTATAAAGTCATAATAGCTGTATTAGTATGATGGTTCAAAAGTAGCTTTGAAGGTTTTTACAAAATATGATATGTATCAGTTTTCGATTATGTGTCCTTAAATAGCAGATGTAATCTGGACAGCATGATAAGCTCGGATTTGTTTTTGCCCGAAAAAGCGGCTGCTATGGCATTTGCTGTTTTCCAGATCAAGTCCTTTCGATTGTCTGAAAATAACTTTGGGTATTCTTTATAGAATTGGCTGAAAGCCTCAAAGCAGTCGTCGGCATTCATTTGTTCATAATCGAACCAATCGAAAACGATCTCTATCTGAAGTGCGGCATCGGCTCCAAACTCATCTGTATATTCGTCCATGGCCATCCAGTTCTCTTTTACTAGTTTTCGCAGGGTGGCATATTCTTTCTTTCGTACTATTTTGTCTGAAGCGGCAACCGCATAAAACAGTTGTCCAACTTCCTGATAGAATGCTAATTGTATTTCTTCTGAAGTCATTTTGAACATCTTTTAATGGAAGGATAAAAATACCGGATAGAGATATCTCGTAGTATGATAAATGTCAGTTTCGAGGCAGCTATAAATTAATTACCTTTGAGTGATGAAGATATTTAAAGAGCCAAACTCCCAGGTGTTTCAAACCATTTTTCAATCGGTGGCCGAAGGGATCGTCGTTGTGAACAGGGAACAGCTCATTGTAGCGACCAATGCCTCGGCGGAGGAAATCTTTGGCTATGATAAAGGAGAACTTGTAGGAAAACCTTTGAATGTTCTCATCCCTCAGGAATACCATCAAGGCCATGAAGGTCACTTCAATACTTTCATGGGTCATAGCGACAAACGGCAGATGGGAGCCGGGCGGGATCTTTTTGGAGTTCGAAAGGATGGGAGTGACTTTCCCGTGGAGGCGGGTTTGAGTCCTTTCAATGTAAACGGGTCTAAATATGTCATGGCCCTGGTAATCGATATTACGGAGCGCAAGAAAGCTGAGCAGGAGCTGAGGCACTGGGCCAAGATATTCGATGAATCTCTCAATGAGATCTTCATTTTTGATTCGGAATCCCTTGTCTTTCTCAATGTGAATGAAGGAGCTCGATTGAATATAGGGTATACCTTACAAGAATTGAAGGCATTGACTCCGGTCGATATTAAGCCTGAGTTTTCCGAATCCCGTTTTCGTGAGTTATTGACTCCATTGATTGGAGGAGATCAAAAGAAGCTTCGTTTCGAAACCATACACCAACGAAAAGATGGGAGTACCTATCCGGTAGAAGTGCATTTGCAACTGTCCCAATTGGGGAATAAGGAGGTGTTTGTTGCCATTATTTTGGATATTACAGAACGCAAGAATTATACGGAGAACCTGGAACGGACGGTAAAAGAACGGACCCTTCAGCTTACCCAGGCCTTAGCCAAAGAAAAGGAATTGAACGAATTGAAGACCAAGTTCCTCTCTTTGGTTTCGCATGAATTCAAAACTCCCCTCAGTGGAATTCTAACCTCTGCTACGTTGGCTGGAAAGTATACAGAATCCGAACAACAATCCAAAAGGGATAAGCATCTCAAAACCATTCAAAACAAAGTAAAATACCTCAATAATATTATCAATGATTTCCTTTCCATTGAACGATTGGAAAGTGGTAAGGTGAATTACAAGTTCAGTACATTTCCCTTGAGCAAGGTGATCAATGAAGTAATCTATGATGCCAATATGTTGCTAAAAGACGGACAACGCATCAATTACCCGGAAAACATAGATGGAATGACGATCGAATTTGATGAAAAGATACTGGAATTGGTCCTAACCAATTTGATCAATAATGCGGTGAAGTACTCCCCGGAACATACCGCTATTGATATTGAAGTGGGGCAGGAACAGGAAAAACTCACCATAAAGGTGGATGATCAGGGAATGGGAATTCCTAAGAATGAGCAAAAGTTCATCTTCGACCGTTATTTTCGGGCTGGGAACGCTTTGCTGAATCAAGGGACCGGTATTGGCTTAAATATTGTGAAAAGTCATTTGGAAAACCTGGGTGGGAAAATTACCTTTACTAGTGTTGAAGGAAAAGGAAGTACCTTTGTCATTGAAATACCTACAACCGTAAACAAAACCTAACCTCTCATAAATGAAAACTATTCTCCTCATAGAAGACGACCTAGCCTTACGGGAAAACACGGCCGAGCTTCTTGAACTTGCTAATTATACTGTAATAACGGCGGGAAATGGTCGGGCAGGCATTGAAGAAGCCAAGATTCATCGACCAGATATTGTGGTTTGCGACATCATGATGCCCGAAATAGATGGGTATGGTGTGTTGGAAGCCTTGTCCAAAGATCCTCAGCTAATGCATATTCCATTTATCTTTCTTTCAGCGAAAACAGAGCATAAGGAAATTCGAAAGGGAATGGACCTGGGAGCGGACGACTATTTGACAAAGCCCTTTGAAGAAGATGAGTTGGTAAGTGCCATAGAGAGTAGACTAGCCAAGGCCGAGTTATTGGCAAAAATATTGGAAGAAGCTTCTTCCCAGCAGCCCGTCGACAATGACACCTTCCGAAATCTGAATGAACTCAAGAATTTTTTCGACGATAACGGGACCATTTTCGATTACAAAAAGGGGGAGACCCTTTATAAGGAAGGAGGACATTCCAATTTTGTCTACCTTATTTTAAAAGGGGTGGTGAAGACGCATAAAATGGATGAGACCGGAAAAGAGTTGATTACAGCATTGTACAAGGCCGATGATTTCATGGGCTTCACTTCCTTCGTAGAAAATATACCGTACCAGGAGTCCGCCACAACCCTGGAGGATACACAACTAGCGGGGGTGTCTAAAACCGACCTTAAGGAGATTTTGGAGAATAGTAAGACGGTAACCCTGGAGTTCATGAATTTGCTTACGGATAATTTAATCGAGATCAAGGAGCAACTTTTACAAATGGCCTATGGTTCTGTTCGTAAAAAGACGGCACAGACAATCTTACAGTTTGCACAGGTACTCAACAAAAGACCTGAAGATAATATCAAGATCTCCAGATACGATCTGGCCAGCGTGGCCGGAATTGCAACCGAAAGCCTTATTAGAACCTTATCCGGGTTTAAGAAGGAAGGGCTCATCGAAATAGAAGGCAGGAATATTCGGATTTTGGATCTTGCAGGTCTCGAAACAATAGACTAAAACTGATTTTTATCATTCTTTCCATTGGGATATCAAAATACATTTGTTCTTTAATGTATTGCGATGACGAATGTTCTAGTCCCAACAGATTTTTCTGAAAATGCCTGGAATGCGATTTCTTATGGGGTTCAATTTTTTAAGGCAGAACCCACTAATTTTTATTTGCTTCATGTAGGCCAGTTACCCGGCAAAGATTCCAATGAGATTCTGGCCGCCAATTCCATAGTATTTGGATTTAACCATACCGAAGACATTCTGGAAAAACTTCAAGAAACTTCGAACCGTATTGAAAAGGAGTTTCCAAATACGCGTCATAAATTTTATGCGGTACAAGAGCATTCTTTTTTTATTGATGGCGTAAAGAAAAGCATCGATGAGTTTGGAATCGACTTTGTCCTAATGGGCACTAAGGGGGCATCTGGATTGAAGGAGGTCACAGTGGGGAGCAAGACAGGTGAAGTTATTACCCGAGTGAAATGTCCCATACTTGTCATTCCGGAAAGGGCAGAATATAAGGTTCCTAAAAAGATCGTTTTTCCTACAGATTTCAACAGTTACTATAAGAACAAGGTCCTACTTACCTTAGCGGAGCTATTGGCCATTAACGATTCTTTTCTTCATGTACTTCACATGACCCAAAATTCGAATGAACTGAGCGAGGTTCAAAAAGAGAATAAGGACTTTTTAGCAGATTTTTTGGAAGGGAAACCCCATAGGTTTCATCTCGTTGATGGAGAAAAAATGGTGGATATCCTGGCAGATTTTATAGAGGAAAACAAGATCGATATGATCACCATGGTCGCCAAAAACATCAATTTTTTTCAGCGATTACTCTTCAAACCGTCTGTAGCGAAAATTAGCTATCATACGAAGATACCATTCCTAGTACTCCATGAATAAGGTGATAGTATGTTGAAATCGTAGCTGACCGATATCATTTTTTTTCAGGCTTGTCCCACATAGCTTTGGTTCCAGAAATTCAGAGCGAAGTTATGAGAAAGATATTGATTCCCACGGACTTTTCAGAAAATGCAATGAATGCGATTCGATACGCATTGGAAGTATTCAAGTTCGATACATCACAGTTTGTCGTTATGAATGCATTTGCGGACGACGTATATGAAAATACCCGGGAAATGCCGCGGGCATTCTTTGAAGAATACAAGCAAAAGGTGGAAGAAGCAACGGATAGGCAGTTGCAAAAAGTGGTGGCAAAGATGTTGGAGATCTCACCAAATCCCAAGCACGAATACAGCCATGTATCGGTATTCGATTCTTTGGTCGATGCGGCAAATGACCTAGCCAATTCTGAAAACATGGACGTGATCGTTATGGGAACCAAAGGAAAAACAGATGACCGGGATATCACCTTTGGTAGTCAGACCTTACAAGTGATCAAATATGTGAAGTGTCCCGTGCTCCTGGTACCCGCGGGTTATCACAACGGTCCTCTTAAGAACATACTTTTTCCAACAGATTATATGGTTCCCTATAAACGGAGAGAACTGAAGTTGGTGAGCACTGTAGCCAAGAATTTTGGGAGCAAGATCCATCTGTTACACCTCTCCAAAGCCAAAGACCTTACACACCGAAAATTAGATAATCGAAGTTTCCTGGAATGTACCATGGACGAAAACATGGTTAGTTTCATCGACATTCCCGGAGAGGATATCACCGGAGCCATTCATTCACAAATAACAGAACAAAACCCGGATCTACTGGTTATGGTAAATTCCAGGCATTCCTATATGGAGAGCTTGTTGTACCGATCGACTATTGAGAAAATTGGATTACACATAAAGATCCCATTTCTGGTCTTACAAAACTTGCCCAGATAATAGTAACACAAAATAAGAAACCTATGAAACGCATAATATTACCTACCGATTTTTCAGATAATGCCTTCAATGCCATTCGATATGCCGTTAAGCTATACGAAGGAGAAGCCTGTACTTTTTACTTGCTCAATACGTTTACACCAGCTTCTACCTATGTTGGAGTAAATATGGTGAATACCTATTCAGCCTTACACCTCGAAGATATTGCTGCCAGGAATTCTCAGAAGGGCCTTGATGAGATTGAGGATAAGATCAAGTCTGAATTTGTAAATCCGAAACACATTTTCGTCAAACTATCCGCTTTCAATCTGTTAACACTTGAGATCAATGAATTGGTGGATGCTCATAGTATCGATCTGGTCATTATGGGAACCAAAGGAGCTACCGGTGCTAAGGAGGTCTTTATTGGAACCCAAACCATGTATACCATTAAGAAGGTGAAAGTCCCTGTCATTGCGGTGCCTTCCGATTTTCACTACGAAACTCCCAAGGAAATACTTTTTGCAACCGATTTTAAATTCGATGCTAACAATCGATTTTTACCGCTTGTGAAAGATCTTTCCGAGCAGCACGTAGCTCGAGTGAATATTCTAAATGCCTACTACGGAGAACCACTCAATACCCAACAAAATGAGAACAAAGAATTTCTGGATGCCTATTTTAAATCTACCGCTCATATATTTCATACGGCTCACGATGTGGACGTGATCGATGCGGTAGAAGAGTTTCAGATAAAGCACAAGATCAATTTCCTGGTGATGATTCATAACAAGCATACTTTCTTTGAAAATTTACTTTTTAGACCGGTCATCAACCAAATTGCCCACCATACCCATGTCCCGTTTCTGGTAATTCCTTCGGAAAAACGTATCAAATAAAAACCGTTATGAAAAATATACTCATACCCACAGATTTCTCAGATAATGCATACAATGCGCTGTTGTATGCTACCCAACTTTTTAAAAATGAGCCCAGTAAATTCTATTTGCTGTACTCCTTCGAAGATGAGGTTTCCATGCTTACCAGCCGGGTGGATATTGGCCGGTCTGAGATGGTAATAGACGACCTTTTCAAACGGTACAATCAAAAATTAACGGAACTAAAACATGCTATTACGCTAGATACGGAAGGCTTTGGGCATAGGTATGAAATTGTGGCCTCTTCCAAAATGCTGACTCGTGAGATCAACTTTTTGATCAAAGGGATGTCCATCGACTATGTCATCATGGGAACTAAGGGCCTTACAGGAGCTAAGGAAGTGTTATTGGGGAGTACTACAGTTCATGTAATAAAGAAGATAAAGGATTGCCCACTTTTGGTAATTCCGGAGGAAATAGACTATAAACCCCTAAAAAGGATTGCCTTCGCAACTGGCTTTGAATATCCTTATAGCGATTTTGAAATAGATGCGATCACTAAATTGGCTGACATTGATAATGCAATGGTTCAAATCGTTCATATTCGAGAAGATGAGAAAATAGCACTGGACCAACGAGAACATCTTTTTCAGCTGAAAGAAAAATTAGCAGGAGTTCAGAGCGATATCTGCTGGTTGACTCCGGGAGATTCTAAGACTGCAGCGATAACCGATTTTGTTTTTAGTAATCCTGTAGATGTACTTGCCATGATCTACTATAAACACGGTTTCATTAAAGGTCTTTTTAGAGAATCCATTGTCAAGAAGGTAGGGCTTCATCCAGGGATTCCATTCTTGATGGTCCCTTCTTCCAGTTGACAAATATCATAGTTTTCTTGTTGCGCAGATCTTATGTTTGAAGGGTCATTTAAAAATTCGACACTATGAAAAAGAAGATACTGATTCCAACAGATTTTTCCCAAAATGCCTGGGAAGCAATTTGCTATGCTATAGACCTCTTCAAGAATGAGGTTTGCGATTTCCATATTTTGAATACCTACGAAGCTTCCGATCCCTTCTTCGAAGTAGTTCCCTTGAATTTTTCCGGGAAGAGACCGTCGGAAGTAGCAGAGACCAAATCGATGGCAGGGTTAAAGAGGATATCACAGCGTATTTCCTTTCGCGATGAGGCCATGGATCATAACTATTATTATGTATCCCAACAGAATGACCTGATAAGTGCCATCAAGGATTTTGTCGAAAAAAAGGACATCGACCTTGTGGTTATGGGGACCAAAGGTAAAACGGATCGCGTCAATGTGGCCTTCGGAAGTCAGACCGTACATGTGATGGAGAAGGTTAGAAATTGCCCGATATTGGCCATTCCGCCTAATACCATCTTTACCGAACCCAGTGAAATAGTATTTCCCACAGGGTTTAAAACTCCTTTCAAACGGAGAGAGCTCAATTGCCTGATCGAAATTGCGAAAATCACCAACGCTCCCATCCGTGTGTTATATGTTCAAAAGGAACTGGAATTAGATGAGGTCCAGGAAAATTATAAGGCATTACTAGAAGAGTATTTGGAGGGTCTGGAGTATAGCATTCATACCTTAGAGAATACTGGGATTGATGTTGCTCTTCAGCTTTTTGTACAGAGCAGGGGGAGCCAAATGATCGCCTTTATCAATAGAAAGCACACCCTCTTCAATACGGTGTTCTCGCAACCACTGGTAAAAAGAATCGGTGTGAATTCTGAAGTCCCCGTATTGGCCATGCACGATTTAAAGAACTAAAATACGTAGATATGAAACAGGTTGGAATTTGGTTGGACAAGAAGATGGCTTATATCATCTCCCTGGTAGACGGAGGAACGCAAAGAGTGGAAATAGTACTTTCCAAAATAGAGGACTACAAAGTTCACGGTGGTTCCGGCACTCGTCTCAAGGGCGGGCCACAGGATGTCGTCCAGGATAGTAAATATCTTGAGCGTGAGAAGCATCAATTTAAACGATATTTCCAAGAGATTACTACCCACCTTGGTGAGGCCGAGCAGATCGTCCTTTTTGGACCTGCAGAGGCTGGACAGAAACTCCGGAGCGAATTGGCCCTGTCGTATCCCGAAATCGCAAAGAATGTTAAAGGCCTGGTGCGAACGGATAGCATGACCAAGAATCAGATGAAGGCATTCGTGCGCGATTATTTCTATCAGTCGCCCGGCGCAAAGAGATGAGATGGAGTCTTCGGAATTCCATATTACAAAGTCCTCCGGAGAACGAGTGCAATTTTCAACCGAAAAACTCCGAAACTCTCTTCTACGCAGTGGTGCGGATGCGACTTCGGTAGAGCAGATTATTCTAACCGTTAAAGACGAATTGTATCAGGGAATTTCAACCAAGGAGATCTACAACCGCGCCTTTGCCCTGTTAAAACGTAAGAAGTCCATTTACGCTTCAAAGTATAAACTAAAAAAGGCTATTTATGAGTTGGGGCCTACCGGCTTTCCATTCGAACGTTTTATAGGGGCGCTCTTACAATATTCTGGTTATTCCACTTCCGTAAATATTGTCGTGCCAGGAGAGTGTGTCTCTCACGAAGTAGATGTTATTGCCAGAAAGAATGATTCGTATGTCCTTGTAGAATGTAAGTTTCATGGGGATCAAGGCAATAAATGTGATGTAAAGATCCCATTGTATATCCATTCGAGATATCGCGATATACTGGCAAATCCTGCTTCAAAGAAAGAGGGTAAAAACTGGCCTAATGAGTGCTGGGTGGTAACCAACACTCGCTTTACTAAGGATGCTATTACCTACGGGAATTGTGTGGGGCTCAAACTAATGAGCTGGGATTATCCGAAACGCAATAGCCTGAAGGATCGTATCGACAGGTTGGGCCTGTACCCCATAACCGTTTCTACCTTATTAACGCATAGAGAGAAGCAATTTCTACTGAGCAGGGATGTGGTACTTTGTAGGGAGTTGATCAACGACCACTTTTATTTGGATCACCTGGGGGTTTCCGACCGGCGAAAAGACAAAATTTTGGATGAAATAGAAATGCTTTGCATTGTATAAGATCCCAATGAGAACGGTAAAGATCCATTTTTTAGGTGCAGCGAGAACGGTTACGGGTTCTAAGTTTATTTTAGAAACACCGCAGATCACTATGATGGTGGACTGCGGAATGTTTCAGGGATTAAAAGAACTTAGACAACGCAATTGGGAAGATTTACCTTTTGATGTCTCCCGGATCGATAAGATACTTCTTACCCATGGACATTTGGATCATACGGGTTACCTCCCCAGGTTATTTAAGCAAGGTTTTAAAGGCGCGATCTTGGGAACGCCCCCAACGGTTGCGGTTACCGAGATCATCTTACGAGATAGTGCCAAAATTCATGAAGAGGAGGCCGATAGAGCGAATAAGGAGGGATATTCCAAATATGACAAGGCGCTACCTTTTTATACATTGAATGAGGCCGAAAAGGTCATTGGATGGCTTGAAAGTGTTGAATTGGATCAATGGATTTCACTTGCAAAAGATATAAAAGTTCGTTTTAGATATAACGGTCATATCATTGGAGCCACATTTATCGAATTGGATATCTTCGATAAAAGATTTGTGTTTTCAGGGGATATAGGCCGTATTCAGGACCTTTTATTGAAAACCCCTGAGAAGCCCCGTTGGGCAGATTACCTCTTTCTGGAGAGTACGTACGGGAACAAACAACATCCGGAAGAAACCATCTCGGAAAAGTTGATACCGCTTATTCGCAAAACCATAGAAACAAGAGGCATTTTAATCATTCCTTCCTTTGCTGTAGAGCGATTGCAAACGGTCATGTATCTACTTTGGAAGTTATATCAGAAGAACAAGATTCCCAATATCCCCATCTTTATCGATAGCCCTATGGGGAACAATGTACTCTCGGTATTCCAGATGTTTCCAACCTGGCATAAGTTGGAAGCCTCAGAGTTCAATAATATGAACCGGCGAATGAATATAATCACTTCTTATAAGGAAACATGGGAAACCATAGATGATCCGAGGCCGAAAATAGTGATCGCTGGGAGTGGAATGGTCACTGGAGGAAGAGTACTTACTTATTTGAAACAGCTTGTCGATCAACCAAACACTACCATATTGCTGGTGGGCTATCAGGCCGAAGGAACCAGAGGTAGACAATTAGTAGAGGGAGCCCATGAGTTGAAATTATTTGGAAAATACTATCCCGTAAAGGCTGAGGTGCATCAGATAGAAAGTCTTTCGGCTCATGCAGATCAGTTTGAGATTCTTAATTGGTTGAGCGAGATTAAGAATATCCCCGAACAAGTGTTTTTAGTTCATGGAGAACCTTCTGCCATGGATGCCTTGAGAGTAAAGCTGGAAGATACTTTCCAGTGGAAAGCACGATCGCCCAGGCTGGGCGACACCCTGGAATTTGTGATATGACGATCTCAATTTAAAACTGATAATTGTCATTGTATCCTCACAGTTCGGAGGTTACTTTTAGACTGACAAACACAAATATTAATTATTTAAATTTTATCAAATGTCACTAGTAAAATTCAAAAAAAGAAGACCATGGTTTACAGACGGTATATCTACTTGGTTAGACACTAATGATTTTTTCGCGGATGATTTTTTCACCCGGGAACAAAATCTACCGGCCATGAACGTGAAGGAAAATGAAGATAACTTTGAAATTGAGCTGGCTGTCCCAGGCTTCTCTAAAGAAGACATCGAAGTTTCTATGGAAAACGACTTGCTCCACATTTGTGCGCAGAAGCGCAAGGAGGAGACAGAAGAAAGTGAAGAGGGATATACCCGACGAGAATTCAGCTATAACGAATTCGATCGGAAACTAAGACTCCCTTCAAGTATTAACCAAAATGAAGAGGTGAAAGCCGTCTATAAGAACGGAGTTCTTACGCTAAAACTTACCAAAAGTGAAGCAGCTAAAGAACCACCAAAGAAAGTTATTGAGATCGCTTAACCTCGTACAAAGGGCAGGAAATAAATGAGGAGTATTTTCTGCCTTTTTTCACAAAACCCATGTCATGAAATCAACAAACCCACTATACAAATTTGTGGAATGGAGCAGTCCGGAAGAACTTCATGAAGCCAGTTTAGGTTGGAGATCGGAATTGGAGTTCATCAAAGACGAACAGCAATTCCTGGATTCACTAATTAAGAATCATACCCTTCAGCTTGTTTCCGGAGAATTGTATGCAAAAAGTGTTGCTGTCATATCCGAACTACTTGCCGAAGAGAAGGAGGTTACTTCTCTACTAAACCGGGTATATGCTCATTTAAACAGGTTAGAGGTCCTTACCGACGGAGTAGATCAATTGGAAGATGAAAAGAGCTATAAGGAGGAACATTATATCCTGAAAATAGAAGTTTCCAGATATAGTTCAGACTATAGAATAACTAAGGCGAAGATCTTCGACCTCATCAAGGAACTAATGAAAAAAGGAAAACAAAAACGAATTGCCAAATAAACCACGAGTCATGAAACTACTAACAAATCTCCTGCTTCTTTTGTTCATCGGATCCTCTTGTTCTTCCAGTAAACTGGTTAGGGATTGGAAAAGTCCGGATGCTGTGAATTTTGAAGCGAATAAAGTACTCGTCATCGGACTGGCCCAGGACGAAGCTCTGAGAAGACAGTTTGAAGAACAACTAACCACAAAATTAGAGGCTAATGATGTAATTGCGGTTCGAAGTATCGATTTCTTTGAGCATGTTTTTTCGGACGAAAGAAAGACCGAAGAAGAACTGAACGCAATCGAAAAACAACTGCTGGAAGCCGGTTTCGACGCCATCCTTTTTTCCAAGATCATCGGTTCCGAAGATAAGGTAAGTCTCATGCAGGCTATTAGGAATTTCGACAATTCTTTTAATAACTTTAGGGAGGATTACTACCAATCTCAGGATGTAATCAATTTTGAAGACGACTACCAGGCCTATACGCTATACCATGCAGAAACCGCCTTGTATTGTATCTGTCCCGAAAAGGAGCGAGAGTTATTGTGGAAGGGAAATATAGATGTTGTAGAAGCGCAAAACAGAAAACGAAGTATCAGGGATTATGTAAAAACCTTGATCGCAACCCTAGATGATCGCCAATTATTAATAGTAGACCTATGAAAGTCCTTGTTTATAGCACAAAGGACTTCGAAATACCATTTCTGAAGGCAGCCAACCATGGGAGTCAGCATTTGGAATTCACAAAAGAGAGGTTATCGTCTAAAACGGCCCAAATGGCTGTGGGATTTGAAGCCATCTCAATATTTTCGGCAGACGACGCTTCCCCTCTGGTCCTTGAGAAGCTACGAGATTTTGGTGTGAAGTTTATTTCACTGCGTTCTGCCGGACATGATAATATTAATGTAAGGATCGCAAATAGCTATAAGATACGAGTAGCCAATGCGCCGGAGTATTCGCCCAATGCCATCGCAGAACATGCTGTGGCCTTACTGCTGGCATTGAACAGAAAGATCATTCTGGCCCATGAACAAATAAAGAATCACAATTTTTCTTTAGATCGATTAATAGGTTTCGATCTGAAAGATAAAACCGTAGGGATATTGGGTACAGGAAGAATTGGAAGTGTTATTGCAAGGATCATGCACGGTTTTGGATGTAGGATCATTGCCAACGACACATCGATCAATATAAATCTTCAAAAACAATATGGCGTTGAGTATATCTCAAAAGATGCCCTGTGCAAGGAGGCGGACGTCCTATTCATTGGTCTTCCCTTAACTTCCGTGACACACTATCTGGTAGATGAGGGATTTCTTCAGAAATTGTCCAAAGAGGTTTTGATCGTGAATATTGCTCGAGGAGCCATTGTAAAGACAAACGATCTTCTCAAGGCGTTGAACGAGCATCGAATTGGGGGATATGCCACCGATGTTTATGAAAAGGAGGCAGGTATATTCTTTTATGACCACTCTTCTGGAAAAATACCAAAGGACCCACTACTGAAAGCACTCATAGACCATCCCAAAGTACTACTTACACCCCATCAGGCCTTCGCTACAAAGGAGGCCATTCGAAAGATCGCCGAGGTAACACTATATAATTTGAATTGTTGGGAGTCCGGAATGGTGTCCCTTAATGAGTTGAGCTAAAAATCTCCGGGTCCAAATTCAGCCTAAGTCCTTCAACCGAATGCCTTCCAAACTTTTTCTAAAAGCCACCTTTGCCGGGGCAATGAGTTCATGAACCGGACATGGATGATCCAGATTGCAATTTTCAAAATTCATAATGCAGTGCTGAAAGTGATCTTTACCTTCCAGCTCCAGAATAATATCAAGCAAGAGGACTTCCCGCTGATCTGCGCTGAGGTAAAATCCACCATGCCGCCCTTTATGGGAAGAAATAAACCCACGCCTTGAAAGTGTTTGTAGGATCTTAGAAAGAAACGGACTGGGAACTCCTGTTTCTCTTGCGATATCTTTTACAAGTAGCTTATGGGTTTCAGATGAACGATCTACCAGCAGGCAGATAGCTTTTATAGCATATTTGGACGGTTTTGTAAACACGTTTGGAAGGATTAATTTTTGAAAACAAGATAAAAAGATATTTTAATCTTTTTATGATATATATCATTTTTTAACATATTGACACAGAGTAGATTTGGTTCAAATATTAATCGAGCTAACTATGAAACTACTACTGAGATCATTGACGGTTGTCTTGTTTTCAATACTGATTGGCTGTGGAGGTGGTGACGAAAAGAAAGAAGACAAGAAGATTAAAATTGGAAACAATCAGAAAACGGAAGCAACAAAGCCTATCTCATCTACTTCAGGAACAACCACCATCGATCTTTCGAACAAAGGAGTAGGCCCCATTAAGAATCTTGACCTTCCGGAAGCTATAGATGAGTCCATGGCGAACTCTGGCCAGGAGTTGTTTAAAATTAAATGTATGGCCTGCCATAAACCTACCAAGAAATTTATTGGACCCGCTCCGTTGGGAATACTGGAAAGGCGTTCTCCGGAATGGATCATGAATATGATATTGGACCCTGAAGGGATGGTAAAGAACGATCCTATTGCCAAGCAATTACTTATCGATTATAATGGCTCACCCATGGCCAATCAGAGCTTAACAGAAGCTGAAGCACGGGATATACTCGAATATTTCAGAACTATTAAAGAAGAGAACTGATGAAAACTACATTCAAGATTTTGCTGATGTCATTGGCAGCAATGGTCATAAGCTGTAATCAAAACACCAAGGAACAAACCGCTGAAACAACAGATACTCCGGTAACTTCAGCTGAAACCAAAAGAACCGGACAGGCTTTTGTAAAGGATGATGAAGCCAAACCCACCGTTCTCACCGTAGCGGTCAATTCGCCGGATCATACCACTCTGGTGGCCGCTGTACAAGCAGCCGAACTAGAGAATGTGTTGGTAAACACAGGCCCGTTAATGGTTTTCGCACCTACCAATGAAGCATTCGATGCCCTTCCTGATGGTACGGTAGAAAATCTTTTAAAGCCCGAAAACAAGGAACAACTTGCATTTATTCTAAAACACCATGTTACGCCAGGAAACTATGCTAAAGACTTCCTGAAAAAGTTCAAAACTCTGGGGCAAGCCAGTAACTTGAATATACCTGTAGAAGTACAAGGTGAGAATGTTTACGTAGGTGGGGCCAAGATAGTAGGAAGTGTTCCCGCTGGGAACGGAATCGTCCATGTGGTAGACAAAGTGATACTACCTCCTTCAAACTAAGAACTAACTTAATTCATATATCATGAAACATTTCATTAGTGCTTTGTTGTCACTCTCACTCATACTGGGGTTTTCAAGTTGCAACAATAGCGAAACCAATCAAGATAAAGGGGCCTTAGGTTCCAATGCCGCCGAAAAAGTATACGTGGCTCCGGGAGAGTACGACGAATATTATGCTTTTATCTCCGGAGGATTTAGCGGACAACTTTCCGTCTATGGTTTACCATCTGGACGTTTGTTCAAGATAATACCTGTATTTTCACAAGATGCAGAGAAAGCATGGGGATATAATGAGGAAACCAAGCCCATGTTAAATACATCTCACGGATTTGTGCCTTGGGATGACTCTCACCACCCGGATATCTCACAGACCAACGGCGTAGTAGATGGAAGATGGGTATTTATCAATGGGAATAATACCCCTAGGATTGCCAAGATCGACCTAACCACCTTTGAAACTACAGAGATCATTGAGATTCCCAATAGTGGTGGGAATCACAGTTCGTCCTTTGTAACGGAGAATACCGAGTATGTTGTGGCAGGGACACGGTTTTCTGTGCCTATTCCCCAGCGAGATATTTCTATTAAAGAGTACAAGGGAAACTTTAAGGGAACGCTATCTTTTATTAGTGTAGATCCCGAAGATGGAGGAATGGACCTGAGCTTTCAGATCATGATGCCGGGCTTCGACTATGACCTTGCTCATCCTGGCCGCGGTGCTTCTCATGGTTGGTTCTTCTTTTCTACCTATAACTCTGAAGAGGCCAGTACCCTGATGGAAGTAAATTCTTCACAAAATGACAAAGATTTTATCGCAGCTGTGAACTGGAAGAAGGCAGAGGAGTATATCAAAGAAGGTAAAGGCAAGAAGATGCCCGCCAAATATGCTCATAATGTATACAACGAAAAAACCCATACAGCAACTTCCACCATGAAAGACGAGGTGTTGATGTTAGATGCTTCCGAACTACCGGGTCTGGTTTATTTGTTGCCTACGCCAAAATCACCTCATGGTTGTGATGTAGATCCGTCCGGAGAATATATTGTGGGTAATGGGAAACTCTCGGCCAATTTAACCGTCCACTCCTTTACCAAAATGCTGGCAGCTATAGAAGCCGAGAATTTTGAAGGAGATGCTTACGGCATTCCCATCTTAAACTTTGAAGATGTATTGGCTGGAGTAGTAGACCAAGCCGGATTAGGACCATTGCATACCGAATTCGACGGACAAGGAAATGGATATACCACCTTCTTTATTTCTTCCGAAGTGGTAAAGTGGAAATTAGGAACCTGGGAAGTCGTAGACAGACAGCCTTGTTACTATTCCGTGGGGCACCTTATGATCCCGGGAGGGAATTCTAGAGAACCTTTTGGAGATTATGTATTGGCCATGAATAAGATCACCAAAGATCGCTATTTGCCTACAGGGCCTGAAGTTACCCAATCTGCTCAATTGTACGATATACGCGGAGATAAGATGGAATTACTATTGGATTTCCCAACCGTGGGAGAACCTCACTATGCTGCCGGAATCAAAGCGGACATTGTAATGAAGAACTCTAAAAAGATATTCAAGCTGGAAGAAAATGAACATAAATATGCCATTCAATCGGAAGCCGATGCCCGGGTGGAGAGAAATGGAAATGAAGTGCATGTATATATGTCGATGATTCGCAGTCACTTTAACCCGGATAATATTGAGGGAATTAAAGTAGGTGACAAGGTGTACTTCCACGTAACCAATTTGGAACAAGACTACGATGTCCCTCATGGTATTAGTATGATTGGGGCGAACACATCGGAATTACTAATCATGCCCGGACAAACGGAAACTTTTGTTTGGGAGCCTAAAGAAGTAGGAGTTTGGCCGTTTTACTGTACAGATTTCTGTTCGGCATTACATCAAGAGATGCAGGGATATGTAAGGGTTTCTCCGGCATCTTCCAATATTCAGCTCTCCTGGTCTTTAGGAGAAGACTAACTCTTTTAGTAGTGGAAATGTTTAGTGATTAGTGTTTCCAGGAAAGGCGGGAGCAGTCGAAGGCTCCCGCTTTTCAAAATCGTAGGTATTCATTCCAAATAAATTAGAAAGGTCATGTCAATTCGAATAAAGAAGTCTAATGCTTTTATGTTGGTAGGTTCCCTGCTTATTCTGGGGCTGTTCATTTTTCCCCTATGGAATATAAGGCTGGAAGCACCGCAATATCCCATCCCATTGGGAATGGATATCTATATCAACGATTTTGCAGATGAGCATCCACATGACATAAAGAATATTAATTTAATGAATCACTACGTAGGGATGAAATACATCCCCGAGACCATTCCAGAGTTCAAGATCTTTCCAGCCGTCATTATTGCCATGGCTATATTAGGACTCATTATAGGTGTTAAGGGAAATTATAAATGGTTCCTGGGTTGGTTCGTAATCATGCTGCTCTTAGCCGTTGCTGGTATCTACGATTTCTACCTCTGGGAATCGGACTATGGCCACAATCTGGATCCGAAGGCCATTATGAAATTCACCAATCCGGACGGTTCGGTTATGGGATTTCAACCACCCTTATTTGGTTCTAAAGACATTCTAAATTTTACGGCGCATTCATATCCGCAGCTGGGGGCGTATTTCCTGGCCCTGGGGATGGCCGGTTCGTTCATCGCTTTTTTCTTCGGAAGGAAGGAAAGAGGTAAAACCTAATATTATGAAAAAACTAATCGCACTTTCCGCACTACTAACCTTCGCAATTTCATGTAATCTTCGACCCAAGGAAATCTATTATGGTGAAGATAGCTGCCATTACTGTAGCATGACCATCGTAGATAAACAACATGCAGCACAATTGATTACCCTAAAAGGAAAGGTGTACAAATACGATGCGGCAGAGTGTATGATCCAGGCTTTGACCGAAATGGATCGTGAATCTGTTGGGCTCACTCTTGTAACGGATTATAATGCACCTTCCACCTTAATAGAAGCTCAAACAGCAACTTTTATTGTGAGTCCAGGTATTTCAAGCCCAATGAGAGCTAATCTGGCGGCATTGCCGTCCCTTGAGAAGGCAACTTTATTACAAAAAGTAAAACAAGGGAATTTGTATTCCTGGGAAGAGATTCAGGCTCACTTAATAAATCGTTAGTTGTCGATTGCAATAACTGTCTGTTTGTATTTTGAGGACTTCGTATATACATATTATCCTTTTTATAATGGCCTATAACCTAACCTTTTCTCAGGTGATTGAGGTATGTTCGGGTTGTGCCTATGACAATATCAATAAGGCGATATTAGCCGCTAAGGATTACGATACCATTCTCATTAAAAAAGGCACCTATAAAGAGCACAACATTATAGTAAACAAACCATTGACTCTTTTGGGAGAAGAGTATCCGCTTATCGATGGGGAGTTCAAGGGAGAGATTATTACCGTAGTTGCAGACCATGTTACAATTGAT
>JBCBDM010000017.1:0-30390 GCA_038529705.1 Bacteroidota bacterium | reverse complement strand
ATTTTATTGCCTTTGCCTTCATTTTGATTTTAAGGGTTTTGTTTTTTATTCTGAATCCTGAATGGGCTGAATTTGGTAGTAAATTTTGGTATTATTTGTGTTTTTCAATACTGTTTTACTACATAGCGATCAATGGTTATTCCAATTTTGTCAATACCTTAATTCCTCCGAACGTTTCTATTTTCAGCAATGAGTCGGTACTGGTTAATAAGCCTCTGGCAGTGGAAGCTGAACGAGATGGTGCTGTAAAGGAACATAGTTCTTCCCAATCTGAAATCGCTGATCTTTCCCTATGGAAGGAAAAATTGTCCGAATTAATGTTAGAAAATCGCCTGTATGAAAATCCGAAGTTAACTTTAAATGAAGTTTCGGAACGTATGGGTATTCATCCGAAATTAACTTCGGGAATTGTAAATCAGGGATTCGATATGAATTTCAACGATTTTGTAAATCACTATCGAGTGAAGGCCGTAATTGGTAAGTTAGAATCCGGAGCCCATCATACAACTACCTTACTCGGAATTGCCCTGGAGTCGGGATTTAATTCAAAGGCCACATTCAATCGAGCATTTAAGAAGCACACAGATCATACTCCAAAAAGATATGTAGATAAATTTTTGGAAAATTAGGTTTCAAATCATGATTTGAAGCGCATCGTATCACATTATGGTTGAGTTTTGTGGCTCATCAATCTTAACATAAAGACCATGACTCGAATAAAATCTACCGTACTTTTAACCCTACTAACGATCTGTACCGCGCTCCATGCCCAAAAGATCAATACCGTCAAACTCGATTCCATTGTGGCATCCAAAATCGCTGGGTTAAGTCCTGGGCTTGCTGTTGGAATCGTCCATAATGGAGCGGTTATTTACACAAAATATGCGGGGTATGCCAACCTGGAACATAAGATTCCCGTAAATGAAGAATCCAGATTCAACATCGCCTCCAATGCCAAACAGTTCACGGCTTTATGCGTTCTTACATTGGCATTGGAAGGTAAATTATCATTGGAGGATGACCTTCGCAAATTTCTTCCGGAATTCTATCCCAAAGTGCCTTCGAAAATAAAGATCAAGCACTTAATTAATCACTCCAGTGGAATACGGGACTACAGTAATTTGATGAGTATGCAGGGCCGTCCCTGGTGGAGTCGTGTAGGGTTAGACAACAAGGATGCCTTGGATCTACTGAAAAAGCAAGACCGTCTTAATTTCGAGCCAGGCTCCAGGCACAGCTATAGTAATTCGAATTATACCTTGCTTACCGCTGTTGTGGAGAAAGCAAGTGGAACCTCTTTCGTAGCATACGCCGATGAAGTGCTTAAAAGCCTGGGTATGGAAGCAAGTACATTCACGGAAAATTACATGGCAGTTATTCCCAATAAAACACTGCCGTACTCAGACTGGGGAGATGGTGTTTGGCAGCAATATCCTTCTGTGGTGAGCCTTCACGGAGATGGATTCTTATTCACTACGCTGAATGATCAGCTAGCTTGGGAACAGCTCATACAAACCGTTGACGAGGAAAACGATTTGTACGAGCTAATTAAAGCAAGTCAGTTAAAGGTATCAAACGCAGTGGTCGACTCTTATGGCTATGGCTTAGAACTTTCCAAGACCTATAAGGGATATCAAATTCTTGAACATGCCGGAGGAACAGGTTCTTACAGTGCACAATTCATTCGAATTCCAAAGGAAAATATAAGTGTTGTCGTGATGTCTAACAACGGTAGTGTTTGGAGCCTTGGTCTTACCCAAGAGATGTTGGATGAAGTGCTGAACCTACAATCCATTACTAACGAGCCATTTGCAGCACGACCGAAAGTACTGGCAACTAGACCCAAAGTTTCAGACCTTATAGGTTCTTATATCCTGGAGGGTTCCACGGTTATTGAGATCACCGAAACCGATGGAAACCTTTATAGACATATAGAAGGAAGGGATCCAGTTCAACTTATTCCGGTAGAGGGGAATCTTTACCAATATGAAAGTTCGGCGGCTCTCAAATTAGCTTTCGTTAAAAATGAGGACGGCGCCTATAATTTCGTACTATACCATCCGGAGATTGTCACCAGATTGGCTGTAAGGCTAAGTGATGCTCCTCTTACTATGGATTATTTTGAGGCCTTCAATGGAACGTATAGTAGCACAGAACTGAACGTACAATTACATTTGAAGTACACAGGAGATAATACCTTCTCGATAGTTAGGAATGAAGATGAAACCGATAGGTTCGATGCGACCTTACTAGCCAAAGACTTTTTGCAATCCGGTAACTTTAATGCAAAGCCAACCTACGATAGTTATGGCAGGGTAAAGAGCTTGTTGTTGGAAGACTATCGGAACAAAAATATTGAATTTGCGCGCATGGATATGGCGAGTTTTTCGAATTCGCAACCTACTTCGGACGGCGGAAGAATAACGGTAGGCACAACTACCGAGAGTTATGGAAAAGGCAAGGGCGATGTTTTTTTATCCAAAACCAATGCCGCAGGTAACGAGGAATGGGTAAGGACCTACGGAGGTAAAGGCTATGAGCGAGGCAGTTCTGTGACGCTCACTCCGGATGGAGGATATCTTGCGGTAGGCTCAACCAGTTCGTTTGGTAAAGGGAATTATGATATGTATGTGATTAAAACGAATGCAAAAGGCAAATTGCTATGGCAGCAAAGCTTTGGAGCGTTCTACAATGATTATGGTTACACGGTGGAGGTCATAGAAAATGGGTACCTCATTAAAGGCGTCAAACAAGAGTGTAGTTCCAATGAACTGGACAGGGACTGCCGGGAATATGTTTGGTTTCTGGAAATTGACTTGGAGGGTAAGGAGGTCGATCAGCGGTTAGTAGAAGAAATAAATCCAAGCATCCAAGACTGGTAACCCTTGTTTTCATATAATTTGCTCGGATCTAAGTCAGAACCAAAAACAAAATTTCAGCTAAGGTCTTATCATAGAGTAATTCAGATAAAGTATATATGTTTCCATCTTCTCACAGAGTAAGATGATGGACATCAACAGCCATTATTTATCTTTTAATGAACCGCTTTACGATGGTGTCATTGCCAGACCGTATTTTCATAAAATACAATCCTTCGGCAAGGTTGGAAATAAATATGCGTTTGGAGAAGAATTTCCTTTTTCTAATTACTTTCCCAGAAGCATCTAAGATTTGATATTCCTCGATTTTGTCATTCAACCTTGACCTTATTTTTATGAAATTTCTTGCTGGATTGGGAGAGAGTATAATTTTTTTCTGTAGCTCATTTACGGTCACTCCCAGGGTATTGGTCTTTTCCAGTTTGTTTAATGACGCCCCACCGGGAAAATAGAGGTCACCATTTTCGTCTATAATTGTGTTATTTCCAGCATCATAGTAAGGATCGTCGAAGAAAGTACCTTCGGGGCCTAAGAGATGCTTGAAGGCAATTTCTCCGGTGTTCCAGTCCAGCCCATACATATAGTAATTACAATCGGCTTCCTTTCCTGAACTATAAACCAGATTGGATCCTTCGGAATAAGTGAGAACACCGTTCATATTGATCTCTTCGTTGATCCATTGGGATTCGAATGTATTAGTTTCTGTATTCCATTGGAATTTCTGCACCCCTTTATCATTTTCACAATCATACCCTAAAAATCCATTATACTGGGCGATCGCGATGCCGTACCCAAAAGCGGTGGGACTATTTTCAATAGATTGGAATTGATTATTGGATGCCTGAGCGGCATCAATTACAATACTATCGGCAAAACGGATGTCCTGCCCCGGAATGCCCGTCCATCCAGGTGGTAGTTCTCGCCAGAAACCTACTAAATTGTTTTGATTATGACCATCTGCCACGACTACCAATTTATCTTCATCACTTCCGTATCCTAAAAAAGTAGGCGTAGTACCACTGCCTTCTGCCCAGATACCGGTAGGGCCATCATTCACGAAGTCGTAGGCGGCTTCCCAGGCAATTGAAACCTGATTACCGTCCCATCCAAATTTTATCAAACGATGGGTAGTTACCAGATACCAGGAATTGTCATTCTCAATGGGTGAAGAATTGTGGCTTACAATTTCATCCGGATAAGTAGAATATTCCAAAATATCAAGGATGTTCAGGTCTTGATCGAGAATACCCACATGTGCAACATTATTTGTTTCGTCTGTATCTCCCGTGAATACTAAATGCCCGTCAAAATTGAGCATGAGATGGGAAACTTTGTTCACAGGCGTTCCTTCAAACGAAAAGACTTCAGTCTCTACAAGCTCTGAATAAGGATCATTAGGATCACTGTCTTCTATTTTAATAATACGACTGTATTCATCCTGTGATGGATTATATTTTGGGTCGGGAACAAACCACTTATTATCTTTGGCCTGGATAAACGCAAACCCGAAGGAAGTGATTCCGTCAAAATCGATGCGTAGGCTATCTATGGTATGTATGCCCTCTGGCGTATCAATATGTTTAAAAAAATGAGTTGAGTTAGATTGTACCAACACCCGCTCTCCATTGGGGTACATATCGCTTAAATAAACCCAGGGCGACGTGCTACCGCTCATATGGGTTCTACTTTTAATGACGAGCTCATCTCCTGTTACTGGCCCCGCAATACAGGTCGAGGCTTGAGCCGCATTATTTCTATGAAATGTTGGCCAGGCACTTTCTGCCAGCCAGGGATTGACTGGGGGATCCTCTGGGCAGCTATTATTTTGGGCACCTAAGTAAAAGTTTGATGCGAAGAATAATAAAAGGAAGTAATTTTTCATAAGATGGTGTACATTTGGATGTCTTATAGGCTAAAAATAATGTAGAATAAGGCTTAAGGATGAAAATCATTTCCCTTTTTCAATGAGTGACCGCAAATTTTCAATGAAAAACAATATTCTATCTCGTATTACTAGGAGAGGGTGGATATGGATCGGGATTCTTTATATTGGGGCCGTACTATTTTACTGGGAGTTCTTTTCATTTTTAATAGCGGTAGGACTAGGTGCATTTATGTCCGTGGTCTTGGTGTCTATGCTGTTAGTAGGGTATTTACGGTTGGGAACCAAATTGAAATTCCCACTTTGGGAATTTATTCTATACTTAGTTTTGTTTACCGTTTTCAGAATGCTTTATATCTACTTTTTTCTTAGTAAGCACCTTCCCGAATACACTTTATTTCACTATCCTAACAGGGCCTTACCGGCGACGGCATTTGGTTCGGCTTCTCTATTGTTTTTGGGATATAGTTATGCGGTTTACGAATGGGGGTTAGCAGCAAGAGAGAAATACAGGAGTGTTCAGAGGGAAAACAAGTCTTCCTTTATTCAGCCTGTGGTAATCAAATCGAATGGGGCGTCAGTCTATTTGCTCCCACAGGATATATTGTATATTTCGGCCAATGGTGAATATGTAGATTATCATACCTCGGAAAAAAAATATACAGTTTTTAAGCGCCTTAAAACGGTTGAAAAAGAACTTTTTTCTCATGGCTTTAAACGCTGTCACCGCAGCTATATCATAAACGTAAGGCACGTGAAAGAACTCTCAAAAAATATGATTCTTATTGTTGGAGACCTTCAAATTCCCATTAGCAAAACGTATAGAGAACAAATTGAAGAAGCTCTAGACGAACGAAACAACCTTTAAGTGTCTCCATTTTGAATTAGAAAACTAATATTTCCCCAAGAAACATAGTAAAAAAACCAAACCCCTAACTTCAATGCAGTTATCGCCGTTTGGGACTTGGTTTTAATTCCATGTACCTAATAGGCATCATCATGCACGTTTGCAACCGCTCGTCCGCTGGGATCGTTCATGTTCTTAAAGCTCTCATCCCATTCTAACGCTACGGCACTGCTACAAGCCACACTCGGAATAGATGGAACCGTTAAGGCTGCTGTATCACTAGGGAAATGTTCTTCGAAAATTGTTCGGTAATAGAACTCCTCCTTACTGGAAGGCGTTTGAATAGGGAAGCGGTATTGGGCATTCGCCATTTGTTCATCACTCACTTCCTGCGCAACCATTTCCTTTAGGGTATCGATCCAACTATAACCTACCCCGTCACTAAATTGTTCTTTCTGTCTCCAGGCTACACTTTCCGGAAGCATATCACCCAACGCTTCTCTTAGCACCCATTTCTCCATAGCCTGTCTGTCTTTTGGAGAACTTTGTCCGGCGATGATCATTTTGTCTTTAGGGTTAAGGCGCATGGCGACATCCATAAATTCTTTATCCAGGAAGGGTACACGACCTTCTATTCCCCAGGAAGCCAAGGATTTATTGGCTCTAAGGCAATCGTACATATGGAGCTTATCCAGTTTGCGAACATTCTCTTCGTGAAAATCTTTTGCTGAAGGGGCCTTATGAAAGTAGAGGTATCCACCAAAGATCTCATCGGCACCTTCTCCACTCAACACCATTTTAATTCCCATGGCTTTAATGGCACGCGCTAATAAAAACATAGGGGTAGACGCTCTAATGGTCGTAATATCATAGGTTTCTACGTGGTAAATAACATCTCTCAGTGCATCGATTCCTTCTTGGATAGTAAAATGAATCTCATGATGTACGGTTCCAAGGTGATCTGCAACCTTTTGAGCGGCTGCTAGGTCCGGGGAACCCTCAAGGCCAATAGCAAAGGAATGTAATCTGGGATACCAGGCGCTTTCGGTGTCTCCGGATTCTATTCGTTTATCGGCATATTTTTTTGCTAAAGCTGAAGTGATGGAGGAATCTAACCCACCGGATAATAACACTCCGTAGGGCACGTCACTCATTAATTGTCTATGAACCGCGGCATCCAGGGCATCTCTAAGATCGTCAAGATTAGTTTCATTGTCTTTCACAGCATCGTATTCCATCCAATCACGGTTCCACCAGCGTTTTAGCTCCCCGTCACTGCTGTGCATATAATGACCGGGAGGAAATAGTTCGATCTTGGTACATACTCCTTCCAACGCTTTCAGTTCTGAGGCTACGTAAAAAGTTCCGTTTTGGTCCCAGCCCATATACAAAGGAATAATTCCCATATGATCTCGGGCAATGAGGTATTCATCTTTATCCACGTCGTAAACGGCGAAACCAAAAATCCCATTCAATTCATCCAGGAAACCCGTTCCCTTCTCCTTATATAGGGCAAGGATCACCTCACAGTCACTCTTTGTTTGAAAATTATAGGTGCCTTCAAATTGTTTACGTAGTTCCATATGGTTGTATATCTCTCCATTAGCGGCGAGTACGAATTTTTTGTCTTCAGAAAACAAGGGTTGTTTCCCTGAGGTCGGATCTACAATAGCCAGACGCTCGTGCGCCATGATAGCTTTAGGGCTATCAAAGATTCCGCTCCAGTCCGGCCCGCGATGTCGGAGGCATTTGGACATGGTTAACAATTGAGGTCGCAACATTTCACTAGGCTGCTTTAGGTCGAAGGCGCATACTATTCCACACATGATAATTATATTTTATTAGTTAGTTTATAAATGAATGTTCATAAAAAAACCCGTCAAATTTGAAACTTGACGGGTTCGCTATAGGGTACAAGTTTCTGTTACGGATTTCCGTTATTATTATTGTTATTGTTATTTAATACGAATGATAACATGACTTGTGTTATTTCTTTGTTTGGTTTAAATATTCAATAAAATAATCGGAGTTTCCAAATCTATCTTCTTTTTTTAGTTGAAATACCTAAAATATGGGTTGATTAGATAAAAGTAAATATTTGGATGGGCAACCAATTTTTATCCAAAGGTTTTCCGTTTCTATCGAAATATAGATATTTTAATTGCCCTTCATTATTCAGGCGAATTCGATACAGATAGGTCTTGGGTTTTTCAAGGTCAATGAGTTCAGCCGATTTTATTCTGGCTCCTTCAAAGTAGTTTTGGGTATTTTCCTGAATAATTTCAGGTAAGTCCATTGGGTTCACAAACAAGGAGTAGGCAAACAATTCACCTTCTGGCGAATAATAGGCATAATTCCCAAAGCGTCCATCCTTTTTGAAGATGGCCATGTAATGGGTAAGATCATTTTTCCAGGAATCGTCCTTTACATGGATCTGCCATTCGGTGACAAACCCATCGCGAAATGCAGTGCGTTGTGCTGCTTTCACTTCCATTGGAACGTCCGAATTCTTTACAACTTTTCTGTCAATCGAGTGGTATTGCGACCAAACGGTAGTAGTTGAAAAGAAGGTAATAAACAGTAAACAGCGTAGTGTATTTTTCATAAATTCCTTTTTACCCTTTAAAATACAACAATAAAGGTGCTTTGTAAATACTTCTGTCGTTAATTAATAGTTAATTCATAGGCTTTGGATAAGGCACTTCTGTTCTTTCAAAATACGAAATAGTAAATGATTTTGTGGTAATATAGGATGGCTATTCGGGAATAACTAGATACCGTATCCAAAGTTCTACCAGCAGGAAATGTAAAACGAAGGCGATCAAAAATGAAAGTCCGAAAATTTCAGACATTTCCTGGTATCCATTGGTCATGAACAAAGCAATGACCCCGCGTATGGTTGAAACAGATAGCGCTACAAAATATACCCGGATCACCCAATTTTGATGTGCTCTAAAATCACGTTGTCGAGCCTTTTTATAAGCCATGAAAGTGGCATAAAGCAGATAGCCACCGAAAATCAACGTAACAGCGCTTTCAAGCCAATCACCGAAAGGGTAAAATAGGCCGAGTACCATAGCAGTTAAAAATAAGACAGCACTGAGAAGCAAGAATATCTTTCCTACAAGTCGATGCACTTCGTAGTTCTTTTTTCTGAAATAGGGAATTAACTGATAACCTCCCAGTAGAAGAAATAATATACCGGGAACAATATGCACGTATCCCAAAAGAATATGACCCTGGTAATGGAATTCAATACTGTTTTCGCGAAACTGAAAAACGCCGGATTCCATGCCATGGAGCTTTATTAGCTTGTCCATAGATGCCCAAAGTAAAATACCTGTAATGGTAATACTTAAGAAGAGTAACAGGTACCTTAAAAATGGCTTCACTTTCCCGGTGGTTAAGGAAGGAAGTTACAAACTTAATTCTAGATAATTTACCTCAATTTGGGAAAGTTCACTGGATGTACCTCATGCATCATTTCGTAGACCTTTTCAAAAACATCTTCTACCGAGGGTTTCGAAAAGTAATCTCCATCTGTACCGTAAGCCGGACGATGGGGTTTGGCAGCCAGGGTTTGAGGCTTACTGTCCAGATGCTGGTATCCATTCTGTTCATCCAGAATGTGGCTCATAATGTAAGCGGAAGCGCCTCCGGGTACGTCTTCATCAATAACCAATAGGCGATTGGTCTTAGCCAAACTTTTCACCATATCATGGTTGAGGTCCAGCGGTAATAACGACTGTACATCGATTACCTCCGCATCAATCCCTACCTGTAGAAGTTCCTTGGCGGCTTCCTGAACGATACGCAAGGTACTTCCGTAAGAAACCAGCGTGATATCACTTCCTTCTTTTACCGTTTCCACCACACCAATGGGAGTTCTGAATGCCCCCAAGTTGCTAGGCATCTTTTCCTTCAATCGGTATCCGTTCAAGCATTCTACGATCACAGCGGGCTCGTCACTTTCCAATAGGGTGTTGTAAAAACCTGCCGCTTTAGTCATATTACGGGGAACCAAAATATACATTCCTCTCAATAGATGGATTAATCCGCCCATTTGAGATCCGCTATGCCAGATACCCTCCAGACGGTGTCCCCGCGTACGAACGATCAAGGGTGCCTTTTGCATTCCATTGGTTCTGTAACGAATGGTAGCGAGGTCATCACTCATGATTTGAAGCGCATACAGGATGTAATCCAGGTATTGTATCTCCGCAATAGGTCGTAGGCCTCTCATGGCCATTCCAATGCCCTGTCCTAAGATGGTAGCTTCTCGTATGCCTGTATCACTCACTCGAAGTTCTCCATGTTTGTCCTGCAAGCCTTCCAGGCCTTGATTCACATCTCCAATGGTTCCGCTGTCTTCTCCGAAGACCAGTGTTTCTGGTTTAGTGCTAAAAATAGTATCGAAGTTATCTCGTAATACAACCCTACCATCCACTTCTGTACTATTTTCGTCATAGGTGGGGAGTACTTCAGCGATATTTGTTGCCTTGTTCGCTGCTTCTGAATATAGATGAGCGCTGTACTTCGGCTGAATGATCTCAAAATAGTTGTTCAACCAATCCTGAAGCTGACGTTTTTCTGAAGAACTTTCCGTTACCACATAGCGCAACGCCTTTCTGGCCGCAGTAGCGATCGCACCTCTTTGTGGCTCCGAATCTGAAGCCAGGTCGTTCTTAATCTTTTCGATAAAGGATTTATTCGGACTATTTTCGGCTAGGTTCCCGATCAACGTCAAGGCTTCTTGTTGCTCTTGCTTTTGTGGAGCAAGGAAAGCAGCCCAAGCAGCTTTCTTTCCATCCCGGACTTCTTTCTTGATTTCTTTTTCTATCTCAGTGAGCGATGCATCCGTGGCAATATCGGAGCTGATCATCCATTCACGCATCTTAACAATACAATCGTGATCTTTTTCCCATTGCAGTCGTTCCGCACTTTTGTATCGTTCATGGGAACCACTGGTAGAATGACCCTGTGGCTGGGTAAGTTCGCTTACATGGATTAATACCGGAACGTGTTCTTCTCTGGCGATTTTACCGGCTTGTTGGTAAATTTCAACCAATTCGGCATAATTCCAGCCTTTAACACGAAGTATCTCATATCCTTCTTCCTCTTGATTCCGTTGAAAACCTTTGAGAATCTCACTAATGTTTTCCTTAGTGGTTTGGTGTCTGGCGTGCACAGAAATACCGTATTCGTCATCCCAGACACTCATGACCATCGGAACCTGCAATACGCCGGCAGCGTTGATCGTCTCCCAGAAGAGCCCTTCGCTGGTACTCGCATTTCCAATGGTTCCCCAGGCAACTTCATTTCCGTTGATCGAAAAGTTGGTAAGGCTTTCCAGCCCTTTCACATTTCTAAAGATCTTTGAGGCCTGCGCCAAACCCAAAAGGCGTGGCATCTGCCCGGCAGTAGGGGAGATGTCTGCACTACTGTTCTTTTGCCCGCTTAGGTTTTTCCAACTCCCATCTTCATTGAGACTATGGGTAGTAAAATGCCCCCCCATTTGCCTACCTGCACTCATAGGATCCGCCTTTATATCGGTATGAGCATATAAACCGGCAAAGAATTGCTCAATCGTCAATTCTCCAATAGCCATCATAAAGGTCTGGTCCCGGTAATAACCACTTCGCCAATCCCCATTTTTAAAGGCTTTGGCCCAAGCTAACTGCGGAATTTCCTTTCCATCACCAAAAATTCCAAATTTGGCCTTTCCGGTCAATACTTCCCTGCGACCCAACAAACTGCATTCACGACTCGTAACTGCGATCTTATAATCGTTCAGTACTTCTGCTTTAAAATCTTCAAAAGAAAGGTCGCTGTTCGCTTGAGGGTTTGATTGCATATCCTTGGTTTTAGGCTTTGCAAAAGTAGCGAAAAACCAGCAATTTTACAATACACGACTTTGTTAAACTATTGCGAATGTTTCAAAATTACGATCTACTTTGTTGTTTTTTTTGAAATATTAATAACAATCAGCCAAATTAGCAATAAAAAAGGCAAGCTATGAAAGGCTAGATCGAACCAGTCCATAGGCCCCATTCCTTGTGCTCCTCCGGCTACCCATTTAAGCTTCCCCCACAGGTGTGGCTCAGGAAAAAATGGGGCTAGCCCTAAGGTTAGACAGAGGAGTATTACAATTTTCCAATTGGCAAGGATGGATTTCATTTCGGTGGAGTTTTATAAGACCATGCTATTTCTTTCAATGTAAAGTTCCTTCTTTCAAGGCATTCGCTGCCAACTCTTTGTCGCCGGCTACGGTCGCATCGAATGTAGATGCATTTTTCTCTCTATACGGGTCTATCTTTTGCGTTATCAAGCGATTCTGGGTATCATGGATCACTTTAGTCATTTTTGTGATTTTAAGTTGCCGTGAAACCAATGTAATCAATAAAATGACGCCAATAAAGATCATGATATAGATAGTCCTAAGGTATTTGTTTTTTTCAAGCAATACACTTACCTGTCCCTCTTGCTCCTTTACTTTCAATCTTAGCTGAAGTTTTTCCACTTCATGTACGCGTTTCTTTTTTGAGATACTATCATTGTATGCCAGGGCCAACTGACTGTAACGAGTAGCGCTCTCAAACTCCTTGAGATCTGCTGTTATCTTAGCGAGTAGCAAGTAGTTTTCATACATATACTTTTGATCTTTACTGCGTTTCGCAATTTTGAGCCCTTTTAGACCTTCTATTTTGGCCAGTTCAAGTCTTCCTGTGTCGAGATACGTCTTACCCAGTAATAAATGGGAGAAAGAAGTTTCAATGGAAATACTGTCCAGGATATGCAGGGTTTTAAGGATATTTCTTTCGGCTTTGGAATAGTTCAACTCGGTATAATGAATCTCACTCATATTGATGAGACTGGTCGCAATGTAGTATGGATCATTGATGTGTTGTGCCGAAACAAGAGAGGAATCATAGAATTTTTTTGATCCTTCAAACAGCTGTTTGTCAAAATAAATACCTCCCATATTATTGTAAACTGCACATAATAAACGATGGTCCTTGTAATCTTTTCCTATTTCAAGGGTTTTACTATAGTATTTGAGTGCTTCGTCCGGATAGTCGGAAGAAAGGTAGATCGTCGCAATATCGAATAAGGCCCGGGCCATTAATCGTTTACTTTCGTTCTCTTCGGCCAGGGTGTGAGCCTTTCTGGCATAAATGTAGGCACTGTCGTAAAACATTTTACGAACTAAGAACTCGTGGCTAATGTCTCTAAGGAGGTTGAATTTCTTTTCTGTGCTTACTTCAATGTTCAGACGTGTTTTCAGACTGTCGATGCCCGGGTCTGCCTGAACCTTAAAAAAAAGGCATAGAAAGGCCAGTAAGATTAGTTTTCTGTACATATCTAATTTTTTGTAGGGAAGGTAAATATAGAGAAACAGAATGAAACCGAAGAAATTCGTGTCATTTCAAAACAGAAAATTCCGAACAGTCTGTAGAAAGACCGTTCGGAATTATCACAATAATGTTACCAAGAAAGACTACTCTTCCTCGATAACTCCTGGATGCTTCAACTTTAAAACCAGGGCCTGCATCTCGGCCAATTTATGTTCAAGTTCCCCTAGATTGCTCTGAACGTCTTCAGGTGCAATGAGGTCTTCTTCCAAGGCTTCTTCTCGTGCTTCATCCATACCATTCATGATCACTCCAATAAATAAATTAAGTATGATCATAGTTCCTAAAAGGACAAAGGAGACAAAGAACAAGGCCCCACCCACAGGACTTGCACTGGAATTTGTACATAGGTCCATATTTCCATCATATCCGTAGTTCTCGCATCCGTACATATTAATATACATGACATCGGTCCAGTCTTCCAGGGTTACTACCCTAAACAGGGAAAGCATGGACATTTGGAGATTTTCGAAGTGGATGGGGTCGTTTGAACCGAAAAAGAATACTCCCGCCACGGCATAAATATAGAACAGCAGCAATAGGAGTATGGAAACATATCCCATAGATGGAATACTCTTCAGCAAAGCGCTTACCAGTAATTGTAATTTTGGCAAGGCTTTCACTAGCTTCAAAACCCTTAAAAGACGTAATAGACGAAGAATAGCTACCGAACTTCCTCCAAAAGGTAGGAAAGCTGCGGCTACAATAACGAAATCGAATACGTTCCAGCCATCATAGAAATAGCGCCAGGGTTTTTTTCCTTCCGCAATCATTTTTATGACTACTTCGGCTACAAAAATCCATAAGACGATCTTATTGGCCGTTTCTAAAATGAAATGATGTTCTTCTGAAAATTCGGAATAGGTGGCGATCCCCACCAATACTCCGGCAATAATAATAGCTAAGGTGATTGAATTCTGAAACCATTTGGCTTCAGCAATTCGCTTACACAATTGTACCATTGGTATAAGGTTTGGTTAGACTAGTTTCACTTCCTTTTTATCTGAAGGATCCAGGGCTGCGCTTTTCACATCGGCTTCAGCATCTACAAAGTAGCTGGACTTCTCATTGTTGGCAAACTTGCCAAGCTTTCCGAGTGTTCCAAGGGCTCCCCCCATTTCTTTCAGGTCGTCCGCATTGGATTTTACCAGTGTGAACGGAAGGGAAAATGGTACTTCCTTGGTTTCACCGGGTGCTATAGAGAAACCTGCAGGAATCTTTACTTCTCCCAATTCAAATTCTTTCTCTTCCTTGTCGTCTCCACGACCCGTAGTGAATTCCTCCAATAGCTGAACCGTAATGTCGATCACTTCCTGTTCGCTTTTGGTAGTTAATACAACAGTGCCTTCAACAATGCCGTTGTCCTTGGATATCTGCCCAGGAACTTTGAGTTCCACTTTGACACCGCCTATACCAAGCTTGTCCTTAAATTTTTTGAAAATTCCCATAGATTTAATAGAGTATTTAGTGGTTAATAGGTAAAAGATTTGGGTAAATCGGTCGCTAAAATAAGAGAATTTTTGAGATCTGAAAATATGTTTCCAAACATATGTTTCTGAAGTAATTAAAAAGTGGCTAAAAAATGAAAAGTAGAAAAGGACCATTGAATGGTAGGAACCACCTGGGCATTAATACCATTCTCGGGTAAATAACCCCAATAAGGTCTTAATATCCAAGGTGACGATAAAACGGATCTTCTGGTCATAATTTGGAAGACCGGGTTCCCAGCCCAGGTTGGAGTATAACGGAAAGTACAGTTCAAAATAATCGGCCACCAAACTCGCCCTAATTCCAGTGTCCCAAACTCCCTGTACACGCTGCCCCTTGTTCTTTACGATACCTATATCGCCATAGGCATAAATCCACTTCCATATATTGGTACTACCATTGAGTGTGGCAATGAACTGGTCCGCAAAAGCGGGTTCCAGCTGAGATTTGAAACCTCCTTCTGCTATGATCAATTGCTGACTGAATAAACCGGTATCTTCACTTCGTCCGTAGTAATTATAATCGAATAGGTAATCTGTGGGTCTGTCCAATGCAAAGCTAAAAAAGTCGGTGTCGTTTCTGGTGTCATTAAAAATAAAGGCACCAGCAAAGAAGCGAAGATTGAGTTGTCTGTTACTGTTGAATAGCTTACGATATTCGAACTGGGCGGAGACTTTACTAAAGCGCTCCGATATTTGATAATCGAATACACCGCGATAATAATTAATCAGATTCTTATCCGAATACACATATTGCGCATTAAATACACTGTAGTTGGGTTCTTGATCCGGATCGTTAGGGTCTTCATCCCTAAAGACATTTACATTTCTCAAATTGATGAACTGCTTCTTATTCTTTCTAAGATCATCATTGTCCCTGAAGGCAAAGGTGATAAAAGGAGAAAGCCTCTTGTAGAACAAACCTTCATTGTAGGAGAAAAAGCTACCGGAAATACCGTAGCGAGTGTAATATAGGTTATTTTGATTTCTTCGATCCGTATAGGTTATGGAGCCTTTCCCAATGAGTTTCTGCGATCGAAAGCCGTACTGGGGAACCAGTCGATAATTCCAATCCTTTGTGAGGAAGGTCTTATTGTACACTTTGGGCCCCACGGTAAATCCGTCATAGAGATTATACTGAAACTCCGGCATAAAGAACAACTGATTGTAATTCGGGTCTTCAACATCTTTTAGTAAGCGAAATTGTAGGGGACGATTCAGCGGGCTTTTTAAATTTTTGGTATTGTTTCTTCTATTGATCTCCGGAACAGCGCCGTCTTTGTTCAAGACGAGCTTTCTAACATCGGTTTTAGGAACCATTACCGTGGCAATACTATCCACCGGATCTACCCATTTCTTGAAGACGACCTCCTTCTTGTTCATTCCAAAGATGGACACCGGCATGCTATTATCTCGTCGGTTATTGATGGTGACTCTCAAAGAATCTCCAATTTCTTCTACCTTTTTTATATTGAAGTCGATTCGGGTGCGTTTTCCAACGTACTCATCAAAGAACCAATCTATGGGTAAATGGGTGTGCTTGGCCAACTCGGATTGGAAGTTCGAGGGAGCCGTGGGCTTTAGCAAGTATTTGCGGTAATAGTCCTTAATAGCACTATGCAAGTTTGCCTTTCCAATGTAATCGCCCAGGTATTGTAGGCCGTCACCTGCATAATAGTCACTTGCAATATTCTTGTTGAATTTCACGAGAGAGTCCCTGGGAGTATCCAACGACTGATGTAAATTGTTTCGCGCCATATTGAGGTAGAGAAACGGATACTGGTCGTTGAACTCAATTTCTGAGGCGTGGGACCATCTAATGATCCAGAAATCACTTACACTACCCATGATCTTCATATCGGGATAGTAGGTGTCCACATAATCGATCATGAGATAGATTTGCAATGCCCCGATCAGCCAATGGTCTTCCCTGGGATCAAGCGGGAGGGTGTTGGTAATGTACTTTCGGGTTACCGTTTTCAATAGCTCCATGTCGAGTTCGAATCCGTTGGGAAAAGGACTTATGAAATCTGGTAACTGATTCAAGCCGTACACTGGACTATTTCTATAATCGGCTTCGCTTACGATTATTTTTTCATGAGGATAGGGACCCAGTTTATCGTTGAGATATCGGGTGACTCTATCTACCAACAGGGCCTTACCTGCTGGAGTTACCTTTTTATCACTAAGATTGGATACTAGTTCTAACTGATCCGTTACTACACTTCTAAAAGTGGGAAGCTTTTCCAGATAAAGGTTGGTATGCATCCTGGATTCGCCAAATAATTTTATTCGTTTGGTGCTATTCTGAAGGGACTCTTCCTCAGTTACGTCCAAATCTGAGAAGAGCGAAAAACCTTCAGGATAACTAATATCTATATTGAAGTTTGTAGGTAATTGAAAATAATCATCCGTATTCTTGTTACTGTAGGTATGCCAGGTTCCATCGAAAACGGAAGGGGTGATGAGCCAATGCTTCAATTTGTAATTTCCTTCCCTGGTGACACCAAAACGAGTGAACTTATCTTCGGCAATCTTCACTTTATAGTCCAGGTAGATGTCTATTCTTCCACCAGGAACCATGGGGGTGAATAGGTTGATTTTAATGATATCGTCCTCGTCTCCACGGGCCCAATCTATACTATTATCCAGATGATCGGAAATGCTCAAGATATCTGTACGACCTCTATTTTCCTCTTTTTCGAAATGAAACGAGCTTTTAAAGTTTTCGGCAAAGCGCTGCGCAAGTGGTGTATTTTTGTTGGAGAAACTGTTGGCCCAGTCATTCAAATAGATCTCATTAAGGGTAAAACCTGTATTATTCACATAGGTTATTTTTTCGGAAATCGTAAGGCTGTGATCACTGGTGTTCAAAACAACATGAGCCGTAATATCATGCTGCGCTTTCAGGGAAAGCGGGACCAAACAAAATGCTATGAGAATCCGAAACAACTGCAATTATCGTTTTATAAATTTTATAGGATGAGTGTTCGGAAGGGAAGTAGTTTTTACATAATAAAGGCCGGAAGCCCAATGAGAAATATCCAGGGTATGAGTTCCGGTATGTTGAAAAATAGGATTCATAATTCTTTGTCCAAGGGCATTATAGATCTCGATATCTATGGATTCTTCCCCTATATACGGAATATCCAAAGTTATAGTTTCGACTACTACAGTGCTTTTTAGTTTAATGCCCTGATTTTCGGCGGCAATATCCGTGCCACTCAGGATGATCTCCTGATCCGTCTCTAGCTCCATGATTACAGGTGTGTGGTCACTCATGCTAAAGAGACTATTCCGAAGCGATTGAGAGTACTCGCCTGCGCAGTCGCCATCACTAATATCTCTATTGTAACAATTCCCATTGTTGCCGTAAGCTTTATAGGTGTTTTCCACATACCGTAGGGTAGGATCGGAAAGCATATTTTCGGAAACCAGGATAAAATCGAAACGGTCATCCATTCCACCTCCCGCTCCTGCACCAAACGGGCCTGAATCTACCCGGGTGCTCTGGGTATGAATGTCCTGAAAGCTAATATCCGTGTGCCAATCGCCTGGGGTGTCAATAGGATCGGCCATAGTAATTGGATTGGTAGGATCTAATAGCTCTTGATAGGCCGGCTCATCCGAACTGTAGACGTTTAGGTCGCCCGCAAAGATCACAAAGGAATTTGGATCAAGACTTCCCAACCTATCGGTAAACGCTCTTACCATGTCCAATCTCTGATTTTCATTCGAACTCCCCTGACTGGATTTGAGATGGGTTACATAGATATCCAGGAGAACTGGGTCTGTTTGTCCGTTCAATGTATTTAACTGCAATACGTATCGATTAATATCTCTTACATCCGTATTGATGACTTCCTGATCTTCCAGTGTAAATTTGTCTCTTCTGTAAAAGATCAATTGTTGTAGGGGTGAAGCGCCGGATTGGTTGTCAAAATAAGGGGCTGCGTCATATTTGTCTAAATTTCCGTTTAAAGAGGTATTTAAGATTTGGTCCGCCCCTTCCTGTCCTTGTAATTCACAGACCATGAAAATATCGGGTTGATATTCAGCTAGTATATTCTGTAGGATTTGATCTCGTCCTCCCGGCAAAGCATTTGGAAACTCCAGCACGTTATAGAACATGGTTTTGATCTTACTTTGTCCAAAGACAGAGCTGTTCAGTAGAATCAAAATCATGACCAACCATTTTTTTAACATGGAGAGGGGGAGTTAGAAATTAGGGCTTAGATTGAATTCATTATAGAAATTGTCTAAGATGGTGAGTACTTCGTCTTCCGTATCCACCATGTGGATGAGGTCGAGGTCTTTTGGGCTAATGTTTCCGGCTTCAATGAGTGTTTTCTTCACCCAGTCGAAAAGCCCACCCCAGAATTCGGTCCCTACCAGAATAATCGGGAACTTATCTATTTTATGTGTTTGAATTAAGGTAATCGCCTCAAAAAGTTCGTCCAGGGTTCCAAAACCACCGGGCATGACCACAAAGCCCTGAGAATATTTAACGAACATTACCTTGCGAACAAAGAAATAGTCGAAATCAAGGCTCTTGTCTCCGTCAATATAGGGGTTGTCATGTTGCTCGAAAGGCAGGTCTATATTGAGTCCTACCGAAGTTCCCCCGGCCAAATGTGCCCCTTTGTTTCCGGCTTCCATAATCCCCGGTCCACCTCCAGTAATGACTCCATATCCGTTTTGAGTTATCTTCTGGGCAACTGCAACCGCAAGTTGATAATATTTATCATCTGGTTTGGTCCTGGCGGATCCAAAGATGGACACACAGGGTCCTATATTGCTCATTCTTTCGAAACCACTCACAAACTCACCCATGATTTTAAAAATGGCCCATGAATCGTTTGTTTTTATCTGATTCCAGTTCTTTTTATGTTTCTCTTTTCTAATGCCCATATAGATTGGCGCTTTTAATTATAACAACTAACTCTTGATTTTCCCTCTTCGAGGCCCTAAAGTAATTCTTTTTTAAGGAAACGGGCGGTATGCCCTTTTGCCTTTTTAATGATGTCTTCGGGGGAACCGGTTGCAATTACTTTTCCTCCCTTTTTACCTCCCTCTGGGCCAATATCTATAATGTGATCCACTGTTTTGATCACATCCAGGTTATGCTCGATGATCACCACCGTATTTCCTTTGTCTACCAATTTATTGAGTACTAACAGCAGAACACGTATATCTTCGAAATGAAGTCCTGTGGTTGGCTCATCCAAAATATAGAAAGTATTCCCCGTATCTCTTTTGGATAATTCGGTGGCCAGTTTAATTCGTTGGGCCTCACCTCCCGAAAGTGTTGTGGACTGCTGTCCAAGGGTAATATATCCTAAACCAACATCCTGTATGGTCTTTAATTTTCGATAGATCTTTGGAATGTGCTCAAAAAAGCCACAAGCTTCATTAATAGTCATTTCCAACACATCGTAAATAGATTTTCCTTTATATCGAATTTCAAGGGTCTCACGGTTGAAACGTTTCCCCTGACAAGTTTCACATTCCACATACACGTCTGGGAGAAAATTCATTTCAATGACCTTGAGTCCACCTCCCTGGCAAGTTTCACATCGCCCTCCTTTTACATTAAAACTGAAACGTCCAGGCTTATATCCGCGGATCATTGCTTCCGGCACCTTGGCGAAAAGATTTCGAATTTCCGAAAATACACCGGTATAGGTAGCTGGATTGGAACGTGGTGTTCGCCCAATGGGCGACTGGTTGATATCGATAACTTTGTCGATATGTTTCAATCCATCAATCTTCTTATACGGCATTGGCTTCTTAACGCCATTGAAGAAATGAGCGTTTAAGATAGGATAGAGGGTTTCATTGATCAGGGTAGATTTACCACTACCGGAAACACCAGTAACGCCAATCATCTGCCCCAAAGGTAGCTCCACGTCCACGTTTTTTAGATTATTTCCGGTAGCTCCTTTAAGTACAAGGGTTTTTCCATTCCCTTTTCTCCTTTTCTTGGGAACAACAATCTCTTTCGTTCCATTAAGGTAGTCTGCCGTAAGGGTATGATGCTGTAAGATCTCGTTAGGTGTACCCTCGGAGACGATCTCTCCTCCGTGTTTTCCTGCTGCCGGACCAATATCGATTACGTAATTGGCCTTTTCGATCATATCCTTGTCATGCTCCACAACGATCACGCTATTGCCAATCTCCTTTAATTTTACCAGCGAATCTATCAATTTTTCATTGTCTCGCTGATGCAAACCAATACTGGGTTCGTCAAGGATATATAATACGCCGACCAGTTGAGAACCAATTTGAGTAGCCAGGCGAATTCGCTGCGCTTCTCCACCGGAAAGCGACTTGGAACTTCGGTTTAGAGAGAGATACGTAAGTCCTACGTCCACCAGGAAACTGAGCCGGGCTCTAACTTCCTTAATGATCTCTGCTGCGATCTTCAATTGGGTCGGACTTAGGTCTTCTTCAATATTTTCGAACCATTCGGTAAGTTCGATCACATCCATTCCGGCCAGGTCTGCTATGTTCTTTCCGTTGATCTTGAAATTGAGAGATTCCTTTCTAAGCCGAGTACCTCGACATTCCGAACATGGAATCTTATCCATATATTCCTTCGCCCAGCGCTTCAGGGATTTGGATTCGTTCGCTTCATAAGTATTTTGCAGAAAGGTGGCCACCCCTTCGAAATCAATCTTATAATTTCTAGTTATTCCAAGGGTTTTGGAAGCCACTTCGAAGGTAGAGTTTCCTCCGTTGAAAATAATATCTTTGGCCTCTTCAGGAATTGTATTAAATGGATCGCCAAGCTTGAAATCGTACTTCGTGGCAATTAATTCTAATTGTTTGAAAATCCAATTGGACTTCTGAGGCCCGTGGGGTGCCAGCGCCCCTTGTTTTATAGACAAGGAAGGATCCGGGACGATCTTATCCAGGTTTACTTCATGTAATTCTCCCAGTCCCTTACAATTGGGACACATCCCTTTGGGCGAGTTAAAAGAGAAATTGTTGGGCTCCGGGTTGGGGTAGGAGATCCCTGAAGTAGGACACATTAGCGACCGACTGAAATAACGAACTTCATCGGTTTCATTGTCCAGAACCATCAATACATCATCACCGTGATACATGGCGGTGAGTATTGTCTCCGTAAGGCGCTTGTTCTTATCACTCTCTTCTGAAATCTTTAAGCGATCGATTACAATCTCTATATCATGTGTCTTGTAACGGTCGATTCGCATTCCCTTCGTGATATCCAGGATTTCACCGTCCACTCTTACCTTAAGAAAGCCTTGTTTGGCGATTTGCTCGAACAGCTCCCTATAATGACCTTTTCTGGAACGGACTACCGGAGCCAAAACACTCACTTTCTTCTGGTCAAAGTCCTTTATGATAAGTTGCTTGATCTGCTCATCACTGTAGCTGACCATTTTTTCACCCGTTTGATAACTGTAGGCATCACTGGCACGTGCAAAGAGGAGGCGCAGGAAGTCGTAGATCTCGGTGATGGTACCTACGGTAGAACGCGGACTCCGACTTGTTGTTTTTTGTTCTATGGCGATCACCGGAGAAAGTCCTTCAATTTTGTCCACATCCGGGCGTTCCAGACTTCCCAGGAACTGACGGGCATAGGCGGAGAAAGTTTCAATATACCGGCGCTGGCCTTCGGCGTATATGGTATCGAAAGCCAAAGAGGATTTTCCACTACCGGAAAGTCCCGTAATTACCACTAATTCTTCTCTAGGAATGGAGACATCAATGTTCTTTAAATTATGAACTCTCGCCCCTAAAACTTCAATACTGTCTTCGCTTTTTACCATAATTTGCAAAGGTACTTAAATGGATTGAAAATTTATATTTCTAAATACTTCAAAAATTGTGAATTAGTGTTAAGATGGTCATCATGATCGTAGACTAACTATTCGCCTCTTTGATCACGAATTGATAAAAGCTGGTTGCGATAAAGAAGAGTGCACTGATCACAAAGGAATAGCTTACGATGAGGGTAATGATGGGAAGACTGAATAAAGTGAAAACCAAGGGCAGTAGTACACCAAAAAGAATGAGCAATAGAAAAATGAAGTAGAGATATTTTAGAAGGGGCGGTAATTTTTTGTCGGTTCTACCTTGAAATTGGAATAACTTAGGAATAATCTCATTGCTCATGTATTCTCCAAGCTTGGCCAGGAATACCTCATTGAAGGAAGAGTCTTCAAACGCTTCACTGTCTATGGAGTTGGCCAGGGTCATGATCTTTTCCTGGTGTCTTTCAAAAACCGAGTTGTAATCAAGAGCCTCTTTGAAGCTACCGTACTTATAGCCGAAGTAATACCAGAGGCCAGATCCACATTTGTGTTCTATCCATTTCGCTACCATATCCTTGTTATAGACCTTCGGGTAGCGGATGGTTTCGGGGATGTTCTTTTCCTTCGTATTGGTCATGAGTAAGGATTTCATTTCCAGATAAAGATTTTCCGTATCCTGATAATGATGACTTTCCTGCAGGAATTCGATGGCCAGTTTGGATTTTCCCTTATAAAATTCCTTTACTTCAAAGAAGGTAAGCCCGGCGAACTCTTCATCTATATATTCCTGAAGTCCTGGAAGCCATAACTTTGAACGCATTAGGAGCTCAATAATGGTCCGGAAGTTGTGCATCTTTTGGGTGATCTTGCTAAGATTGTCAATGGCCGTGGTCCTTATATTCTTTAAACCTGCTGCGGCCCAGGCAAGATAGATCATAATGATAGCGGCCAGAAAGCCGCTAATGGCAATGAAAACGGTAGAAACATCTTTTAAAGTCTCCGCAAAAGAACCGTCTGCTATCATTTTTTGACGGAGAAGAAAAACTAGGGCAATGCAGAGAAAACCACTTAATATAAGCGGTATAAGGGCATATAAATCCTTGAAGAAAGATTTACCTTTCATATACGGTTAGGTGCTAATGCTGAAAATTGGATAGTTCTTACGCTGAAGGTGTGCAGCCGCAAATCAATGTCCCCCCAAGAATCATTACTTGCAATTAGCTCTTTTTACTAGTTGAAGTATCAAATTTAAAGGAATTTCTTACATATTGTAGTAAATTACCTACAATTCGATATAAAGACTGCTTTTATCGACTAAAAACTGCCTTATTCATAAGGAAGCTTTAAAATCCGGCAGCGGTATCATCCCCTCGAGGGTCGGCACCTCCCTCCAATGTGCCGTCCGCACGCACCAAAATAGCGTCTACCTTGCCTATTACCGGGGCATTCTCTTCGTCTATGGTATATCCCTTTTTATTCAACTCTTCAAGTGTTTGACGATCAAATTGTTGCGGTTCAAACTGAACAGTATCAGGAAGCCATTGATGGTGAAACCTCGGGGCATTAACGGCTTCTTGCATAGGCATCCCAAATTCATATACATTCAGGATGGTCTGTAGTACGGATGTGATAATGGTTGATCCCCCCGGTGTTCCAAGGCTCATCCATAGTTCGCCATTTTTTTCTACCAATGTGGGTGTCATGGAACTTAGCATCCTTTTTTGAGGCTCGATGGCATTGGCCGTGCCCCCTACAAGACCATAAAAGTTAGGCTCTCCCGGTTTGGCACTAAAGTCGTCCATTTCATTGTTTAAGAAGAAACCTAGTTCCTTTACATACAATTTGGATCCGTAGTAGCTGTTTAGGGTAGTCGTAGCTGCTATGGCATTTCCATAGGGGTCGACGATGGAGTAATGGGTGGTTTCGGTACTTTCATTGGCAGAAACCGAATAGCCTTCAATGCTTCCAAAGGAAATTTCACGGGAAGGAGTGGCCTGATCAAACGAGAAATCGTTCATTCTTCCTTGCAAATATCCTTCAGATATCAAGGTGTCCACTGGAATTTGAACAAAATCCGGATCCCCCAGAAACCTACTTCTATCCGCATAAGCTCGTCTTTCCGCCTCGGTAATAAGTTGGATGGATTTTACACTATTGTGGCCATATTGACCTATAGGGAAGGGTTCAATAGATTTCATGATTTGCGCCAGGCAAATTCCTCCACTGGATGGAGGAGACATAGAGATAATCGTGAGGTCTTTATAGTCGAAGACAACCGGGTCTCTTAGCTCTGCTTCGTAGGCTTTGAGATCGTCGAGAGTCATAAGACCATTGTGGGATTGCATAAAGCGGACCAGTTTATCACTGGTTTCCCCGTTATAAAATTCCGATCGCCCGTTATGGGCAATTCGCTCAAGGGTTTGCGCCAGAGCTTCATTTTTAAAAGTATCACCTGCCTGGTAGGCCTGTGTAAAAATGGATGATTCTCCATTGGTTTTTTCAATAATAGGAGCAAACTCCTGTAACGTGGCGGCTTGTTGCTCTGTAATAATGTATCCGTTTCGGGCCAATTCGATGACGGGAGCCAACAATTCGTCCATAGGTAGAGAGCCTAACTTTTGATGGACCGCAAAGATGCCTGCTACGGTTCCTGGAATTCCAACGGCTAATCCTCCCGTCTTGCTTTTATCTTTTACAAAATTTCCAAGTGAATCCAGAAACATATCTCTGTAAGCGGCCATGGGGGCTTTCTCCCGATAGTCGAAAGCACCTAATTCATCGTATTGGGTGCGATAGACAAGAAATCCACCACCACCCAGATTTCCTGCTCGAGGATAGGTTACCGCAAGCGCCATTTCTGTAGCAACCATAGCATCGAAGGCGTTACCCCCTTTTCTCATGATCTCCAGACCTATTTTGGATGCTTCTTCCCTTGCCGACACTACCATGGCCTTTTCGGCGATGAGCCCAACTTCCGGTATAGTTTCTACCGTTTTTCTTGTTTCGGTTTTACAGGCGACGAACAACAGGAGGATGGTCAGGAATTTCCAGTTCATAATTCGGAAAGTTTATTTTTAGAAAAGAGGATCAACTCTGCAAAGAAAGAAGTAAACTCTTCTTCGAATTCGGAATAGAAAGTTTCTAATTCCATAACCGCAAAGTTCATTCTAGATCGCCCTTTAGTTCTCATATTCATTTGATCCAATATTTTACTTATACCTGGAATGGTGGCATAGCTCAATAGCCAGTTATCACTTATCATATAAGGCATCATGCGACGAATGCGCATGGGTAAAATCTCGTAACTATTCCTCAGGAGTTCATAGAAGTTTTCCACGTAGGTATCTAAGGGGATGGAGTGATATTGTTTCCAGTTCTTAGCCAGAAAATGGTCATATAGAATATCAACGATTACACCGCTATAATGTCCGTAGTTCTTATGAAGTCTCTTTGTGCTTTGCTTTACAATAGGGTGGCTGTCTGTGTAGGAGTCGATCCCTCTGTGGAGAAGTATACCTTTCTGGATCTGTTCCGGGTATTTCAGGTAGCTTTTGCCTTTGATTCCGTCTGCGATGAAGTTGCCGAGAGTGATTCCTTCATCCTCCCCGGAGAGATAGATATGTGCCAGAAAATTCATTCGGTACAATTTACAAAAACCAATGTTAAAATGTCTTTTTTAAAAGTATCTTTGCCAAAAATTTTCAGCATGACATTGATAAAATCTATTTCGGGAATTCGAGGCACTATTGGAGGCAATCAAGGAGATAATCTTACCCCCATCGATGCCGTTAAATATGCAGCTGCCTATGGAAGTTGGGTTAAACAACAGCGTCAAAAGGAGCATTATAGAGTGGTTGTAGGTAGGGATGCCAGAATTTCAGGACATATGATGCAGCAGCTGGTCATGAACACCCTAATCGGGATGGGTATAGATGTTGTAGATCTTGGGTTGTCGACCACTCCAACTGTAGAAGTAGCCGTGGTGCTCGAACATGCCGATGGAGGAATTATTCTTACGGCAAGTCACAACCCGAAACAATGGAATGCCTTGAAATTACTGAATCATAAAGGAGAATTTTTGAATGCCACAGCGGGACAGGAGATTTTGGATATAGCCGAGGAGGAAGGAGTAGTTTTCGCGGAGGTTGACGATCTTGGAACCATACACAGAAATGATGCCTATATCGACCTCCATATAGATGAGATTATGGAGTTGGAATTGGTGAATGTAGAGGCGATTAAAAAGTCAGGATTTAAGGTAGTCGTGGATGGGGTAAACTCGACGGGCGGCATAGCGGTGCCCTTGCTTCTGGAGGCCTTAGGAGTACATCCTGTAAAATTGTATTGTACACCCAATGGTGAATTCCCACACAATCCGGAACCATTGAAAGAACATCTTACAGACCTTATGGAAATGGTGAAGAAAGAACACGCCGATTTTGGTATTGTTGTGGATCCGGATGTAGATCGCTTGGCATTTGTAGATGAACAGGGAGAAATGTTTGGTGAAGAATATACTCTCGTGGCAGTAGCGGATTATGTCTTGAGCAATAATCCCGGAAGTACTGTTTCCAATATGTCTTCGTCCAGGGCCCTGCGAGATATCACACTGAAGCATGGAGGGACATACACGGCAAGCGCCGTGGGAGAAGTGAATGTAGTGCAACAAATGAAAGATACCGCTGCAGTGATTGGTGGAGAAGGAAATGGGGGAATCATTTATCCGGAGCTTCATTATGGTCGTGATAGCCTGGTGGGCATAGCGTTATTCTTAAGTCATTTGGCCGAGGAGAAAGTTTCTGTTAGTGAGTTGCGGTCCAGATACACCTCGTATTATATGAGTAAGAAGAAGATCGCCTTGACTCCGGACTTGGACGTGGATAATATCCTGGCGACTATGGCAGACAAATATGCTTCCGAAGAGATCAATACGATCGATGGTGTGAAGATCGATTTTGCCGAGAACTGGGTACATCTCAGAAAATCGAATACGGAACCGATCATACGAATTTATACCGAAGCCAAATCCCAGGAAAATGCGGATGAACTGGCCGATCGATTCATAACAGAAATTAAAACGGTAGCTAAACTATAAATTTCTTACTTTTACGGGAATCAAAAAGCCGTAAAATGCGCATAAAACCTATAGAAATGGTAGGGAATTTGGAATCGTACTTCGACGATTTCAGGCAGCATATTTTGGGGATCGATCAGACCTTCAGAACCCCATTTGGGATGAAAAAAATGGTGTATACGGATTGGACGGCCAGCGGTCGATTGTATGGGCCTATTGAAGAGAAGATACTGCGGCAATTTGGTCCGTTTGTGGCCAATACCCATACGCAAACCACGGTAAGTGGCACCGCCATGACTCGCGCCTACAAACAAGCTCGTGATATCATCAAGGCGCATGTAAACGCCAGCGAAGATGATGTACTCATTACTACAGGCACCGGAATGACGGGTGCAGTGAATAAATTCCAACGCATATTGGGCTTGAAAATACCTGAACAGATCAAGTCCTATTTCAAGGTAGCTGATAAAGATCGTCCTATCGTATTTATTTCCCATATGGAACACCATAGCAATCAGACCTCCTGGCTTGAGACTATCGCCAAGGTGGTGGTGGTTCCTTGCAATGAGGAAGGATTGTTCTGTTTAGATAAGTTTGAAGCATTACTGGACGAATATAAAGATAGCCAGGCCTTAAAGATTGCTTCCATAACCAGTTGTTCCAATGTAACTGGGATCAGGACTCCTTATTATGAAGTGGCAAAATTGATGCATCGGGCCAACGGACTTTGTTTTGTGGATTTTGCTTGTTCTGCGCCTTACATAGATATAGATATGCATCCTGAGGATCCTGAATCCTATCTGGACGCGATCTTCCTTTCCCCACATAAATACCTGGGAGGGCCAGGTAGCAGTGGTGTCTTGTTATTTAATAAGAAGCTCTATAGAAACCTAGTGCCAGACTGTCCCGGTGGCGGTACGGTAAGTTGGACTACCCCTTGGGGAAGTCACCGTTATATCGATGATATTGAGGAGCGAGAAGATGGAGGAACTCCTGGATTTTTACAAGTGATACGAATTTCTTTGGCGATGAAACTGAAGGAGAAAATGGGCGTTCATAATATGTTGAAGCGGGAACATGAATTGCTTACCTATTTATTCAATAGGTTGAGAGATGTTCCGGAGATCTCGATTCTTGCCGGAGAACATGAAGACAGGCTGGGTGTTATTTCCATGAATATTGGGGAGCTCCATTTCGACCTGGCTGTGAAGATATTGAACGACCGATTTGGCATTCAATCCAGGGGAGGTTGTAGCTGTGCTGGAACTTACGGTCATTATCTTTTGGAAATAGATCAGCAGAAATCCAATAACATTATCGACGAGGTTGAGGCCGGGAAATTACTGCTAAAGCCAGGTTGGGTAAGGATCTCAATTCATCCAACTACAACGAATGCAGAGCTCGAGTATGTTTGTGATAGTCTTATTCAACTTTCAGCGCATTGGAAAGCATGGGGAGATGAATACAACTTTGTGGAAGGAAGATTTATTCACCATTCGGAAACGGAAGATAGGGTAAATCAGCTTTCTAAGGATTGGTTCGAGCTATAATTATTTAAAGGCTTCAGGAACCATATCTTTGTATTTCCACCGTTTATGGGTCCAAAGATAGTAGGCAGGATCTTCCTTGATCTGATCTTCCACAAGTTTCAAAAAAATATCAGTGATCTCGTAGTCCTTGTATTCGGTTGGGTGCATCGTGATTGTCTTGAAAGAAGCTTCGTAATACCCTCTTTTTACCTTTTTCACAGCCAGAAAAACAACAGCCATATCTAGTTTCTTGGCTAGCATTTCGGCTCCGGTGATCACAGGGACCTTGATCCCCATAAATTCTTGCCAGTGATGAGCCTTCCAGTGTTTGGCCGATTGGTCTGCTGCGAATCCATTAATAGTGAGTTCTCCTTTCAGTTTGGAAGCCCCTAACTTATGGATGGTCTCTTTTGTCGTTATTAAATGGGTATTGTATTTGGCACGAATCTTTTTTACGAGTTTATCGAAGTATTTATTCTCAATTTTCTTGTAGACGGCGTACCCTTTGTGGTTTACGTATTTCTGAAGGATAAATATCCATTCCCAGCTAGCATAATGCCCACACATTAATACGATACTCTTCTGCTGCTTTTCGATCTCAAGGATCTCTTCTACATTGGTAAACCTGAATCGTCTTTTCAACTCTTTTTCAGAGATGGACAGAGACTTAACAGACTCCAGGATCATATCGCAAAGATGATGATAGAATCTTTTGGTAATGCGATTGATCTCCTTTTCCGTTTTCTCCGGAAAAGCAAGGCGTAGGTTAGATTTTACTACCTTCTTTCGATAACCAATAATGTGAAACACCAATACGAATACCATATCAGAAACAAAATACAACAAGGGCATCGGTAGGATGGAGAGGAACCAGATAATTGGATATACTAAGATATAAACTAGGCGTTGCATAGGTAAAGTTAGCGCAAAACTAACTAAATTTATTGCATTACAATTTTCCAAAAACAGTTTTTTTCCATGCTAAATATTCATCCTGCTACTATTGCCATAATTCTTGTGAATGTTCTCTTTTCGCTCAAAGGATTTAATGATTTTTCCTTTTTTGAAAAGTTTAAGTTCAATGTTGCGGGAATTCGACGAGGGGAACAGGTTCGAATGTTTAGCTCCGGATTTTTACATGTGGACCCTACCCACTTGATCTTCAATATGCTCACCTTGTATTTTTTTGCAGACATTGTCATATTAAATGTCGGGATTACCAAGTTCGTTCTTATCTATTTGTTGAGTCTGGTGGTGGGTAACCTTCTATCCTTGTATTTCCATAAGGATGAGTATTATTATAGCGCAGTGGGAGCCAGCGGTGCGGTCATGGGAATTGTGTATTCCAGTATCCTCTTTGAACCCAACCTCTATATTTATTTCATGCCTGCCTGGATCTTTGGACTTCTGTATCTGTTCTATTCGATCTATGGCATGAGAAAACGGGTGGGGAATATTGGACATGATGCGCATTTTGGCGGTGCCATTGCAGGATA
>JBCBDM010000016.1:0-30830 GCA_038529705.1 Bacteroidota bacterium | reverse complement strand
TCTTGCATCTGGACGAGCGTACCGGAAGTATCAAAGAAGGAAAAGATGCAAGAGTTTCGCAGGGTTGATCGTGACCATTTTCCAGGCTTCTTCTTCGGTCATTCCACCATATTTCACACCTTTGGCTGCTTCCTGATTGAGTCTGCGGGACATTTCGCCGTCATCACTATTAATAGCCACCGTAACTCCTACCTTGCTCATGATAGCCGCGTTGTAGGGTATGGCATCGTTTACTTCATACTTATAAGCCCACCAGTCACTAAAGGTCGATCCGCCTACGCCATGAGCTTTCATTTTATCAGCCACTTTATATCCTTCCAGAATATGGGTGAATGTATTAATTCTGAAGTTAAATTTTTCGGCCACTTTCATGAGCATGTTGATTTCGCTCTGCACATAGCTATGGCAGCTTATGAAGCGATCTCCATTGAGAATTTCGACCAACACTTCCATTTCCTCATCCCATCGATAGGGTTGTCCGCTTTTCTTTTTGGCTTCATATTCTTTGGCTCGATTAAAGTAGTTTACATATAACTGCTCCACACCCATACGAGTTTGTGGAAAGCGACTGAAACTCTGCCAATTGGACTGTTTCACATTTTCCCCTAAGGCGAATTTGATGAACTTAGGACTGTTGTCATAGATGAGGCCATCGGCATCTTCCCCCCATTTGAGTTTGAGAATGGCCGAACGTCCGCCAATAGGATTGGCAGAACCATGTAGAATCTGGATGCTGGTGACACCTCCCGCCAAATTGCGATAGATATCCATGTCTTCGCCATTGACCACATCTTCAATAGACACTTCCGCTGAGGAATTGTGTCCTGCCTCATTGATAGAAAGAGCTGCTATGTGGGAGTGTTCATCGATAATACCGGCGGTAAGGTGCTTTCCTGTGGCATCGATCACCTTAGCTCCCCCGGCACGGAGGCCTTTTCCAATTTGAGCAATCTTCCCGTTTTGAACCAGTACATCGGTTCCTTGCATAATACCGGCATCCTCTCCAGTCCAGACCGTTGCATTTTTGAACAAGACATTTTGTGGTTTAGGTTTTGTGCTAAATCCATAACCTACGTTCGGGAAGGTCACGGGAACAATCTCCGGTTTTTTATCGTCTTTGTCCTTCTCCTTTTTATCCTTAGCAGCTTTCCCGGTACGGATGGCTTTGAAACTGGATTCCGTGCCATCCGGCAGTATCATTCTACCGCTCAGTTCCTGTTTGTCCTTTGGTACAATTCCGGTGGCTGCATAGGCTTCTGTTTTATCTTCGTTGGAAAAGGAAAAGTTGACCCAGTTTCCTTTGTAGGCGAATTTAGACGGATACGTGGTTTCTCCTTGCTTAATTTCCAATTTAAGTTTAGCCAAGTCTCCGCTAATGGTCATTTGGTAGGTATTTCCATGGGTTGACAGATCGTACTTTCCACGAATATCCTTCTGGTCTTTGTCATTGATGACATGTTTCGTACCTAGAACCCAGTTTTCGTAAAGCGTAGTTTCTTTGTCGAAAATATCACCTGAAGTAATTAGAAAGTTGGCATGCTTTCCATTTTCCAGGGTTCCCAACTCATTACTTTTTCCCAATAGAGCAGCTGGAACTGTGGTGAGGGCTTCTAAGGCCTTTGTTTTATCCAATCCATATTGTATGGATTTCATAAGATTGTCCTTAAATTCTGAAACCTTTTTAAGCTCATGAGTGGTTAAAGCAAAAGTTACTTCGTTTTCCACGAGGACCTTGGGATTGGTAGGTGCCTGATTCCAGGCCCTCATATCTTCCAAAGAAACGTATTTGGCTTGATACGGGTTGCTAACATCAAAGGCTGCAGGGAAATTCAAAGGGATAATATACCGGGCATTGGTATTCTTGATGCTTTGAATAGCTTCGTATTCATCTCCGCCACCAACAATCACATAATTAACACTAAACTGATCTCCAATCTTATCGGCTCTAAGGTTATTTCCCTTGTCACCCGCCTCGATGAATGAGACCAGATCCTTATTCTCGATCATAGCCTCTAAGGATCGGTCTTTGGTAGTTGCATTTCCCTTGGCATACCAGTCCATATCGGAGTACATCTGCCTTAGAAGTGCCATGGCGCCCATAAGTGAAGTGGGGTAGGACTGCCGGCTGGTCACGCTTTTCGAAAAGGAGAAGAACTGACCGGAGGCATCTTCGAGAATCCGATTTTGGTCACCTGCTTCATCATTCAGGGCCACGAGTACTCCGGTTCCACGGGCAATTCCATCCATAAGGTGAGTGTTGACTGCTCCAAAGCCCAGCTTGCGCATTTCTTCGGCCTTTTTCTTATCGTATTTAAAGGTTGAGATCGCATCGTTCTCCGGCATGATGTGGTCATTCCAGTAGAAACCCTCCCGTGAGGGTTCGTATTGAGGGGAACGTCCCCCTCCTTCTTTCCTCTTTGGTTTTGCCACACCAAATCCTGAATAGCTTTCAATAAAAGAAGGGTAGATGTATTTTTCATCCAGATCTATCACTACCGCATTGGCAGGAATAGAAACTCCTTTTCCGGAGGCAACTACTTTGCCGTTTTGAACAAGTAGCGTTCCTTTTTTTACCACCTGGGTAGGCGTTACATAAATGGTGGCATTTGTGAAGGCAGTGTAATTGTTGTTTTTCTCTTTTACGCCATCATTTTTTGGGAAATAGTCCTGAGCGCCCGCGATGCCAAACAAACTAAGACACAGCAGTAGTAGAAACGTTTTTTTCATGAGGTGAATATTGGTTATTTCAACAATAAATATAAGAAGGCTGGTTGGTTTTAAAGCCCAAAAGACAGTGTTTAACACCGTGTTAAGAGTTTCTTAATTTCCTTTGGGATAAATGATTTGTGGAGTGGGATGTAGGGAGGTCTCTATCTGTTAATTGTTCCAGCGGAGCAAGAGGGGTAAGTAACGATACTCATTGGGTATTTACCCTAAAATTACATAGGCCTATCTTCAAAATAATTCACCACCAGCGCCACCATATAGCTGTAGCTCATAATGCCCTTGGACTGATTGTTGGCCTTTAAAAATTGATCCCAAAAGGCTTTTGATAGATCTTCAAACGGATTTTCATACGAGCTCCAAAACTCACGCATTTCTCGGTAGCTTTCAAGTATGCCATAGTTTATGGTGGGGAGGATGGCTTCATAGGTGTCCATGTCCCTTCTTGCGATCTCATTGACGCAATAGCGCAAGGCAAAGATATAACCGGTATATTGTATATAAGGGTCATCATTATGCAAGGTGGCAAGTGTGGCGATAAAATTGGCCTCATTCTCAGCGGCGTACCCTATTTGGTGCGCCTGTTCGTGGCAACTAACTACTGGGAATTTATAGGTTTTGATCAATCGATTCACTTGGGATTCACCGGTCAAAGGATTAAAATACCCACTATATCCCATGTAGGTAAGCCCAAGGCTCCAGGTACTTTTTTTAATACTTTTGGGGGAATAGTGTAGATTTGGATATTCCTCTTCCAGATTTTTATATCCATCGATAGACTTGTCAAAGATCTCTTTTTGTGAATAGGGGAGGTCGATCTTGGTACTATCGGCATATCCCAATTTTCGATGCAATTGGTTGGCCTTCACTATTAGGCGTTCCGTGGTGCTAATAAGCTCTTCGGTGGTGTAGTCTCTGTCTAGCTCCAGGGTCTGGTGAAGGGGAACACGATAATAATTTAACCCCCACATCATATTAAATACAAAGTAGATAATAGATAGGGTAGCGGTTATATCCACTACAAACAATACCGGTTCGGTGCGAACTCTTCTCACATTCTTATATAACCACCTGGCCAGCATAATGATGAGTAGGGCATAAAATAGGTCTCCCACCGAAAAAGGAATCCAACCAAAGACAAAACGGGACAGTTTGGATAGATAAGGGAAAATACCCTGACTGTAATAGGTTTCGATAAATTCGGGGAATCGCCTTAAGATTAGTAATGCAATATATTGAACGGGGAGTAGAAGGGTAAGAATTACTTTGGTTCTTTTTTGCATATTTCAAACATACAAAGAATTCTTTTATCTATAATTTTAGATAGGGCAGATAAAAGTTTAATTTTGTCTAACCACGAGATCTCTGTGTATCTCACTAAACATGCTACAAAAGTCAACAAGTAACATATCATAGACAATACATTATGAACGAAACCATCAGAAACCTGGAGCCTACTTCACTTTGGAATCATTTTGCCGATCTCAATGCGGTGCCCAGACCTTCCAAAAAAGAAGAACGTGTTATTCAGTTCATGAAGGACTTTGGTCACAACCTTGGACTTGAGACCCTAGAAGATGAAGTAGGGAACGTGATTATCCGCAAAGCAGCTACACCAGGAATGGAAGACAGAATGGCTATTGTAATGCAATCGCATCTGGATATGGTGCATCAGAAGAACAATGATACTCAATTCGACTTTGACACACAGGGAATTGAAATGTACAGAGAGGGAGATTGGGTACGTGCCAGAGGAACGACTTTGGGAGCCGATAATGGATTGGGGGTTGCGACGATCATGGCAATCTTGGCTAGCGACTCTATTGAACACCCGGATTTGGAAGCATTATTTACCATAGATGAAGAAACCGGAATGACGGGTGCCATGGGGCTAAAGGGAGGCTTGCTAAAAGGTGATATTCTACTGAATTTGGATACGGAAGAGGACGACGAAATTGGTGTGGGTTGTGCTGGCGGGGTCGACGTAACCGCGACGGGAAGCTATCACCAGGAACAGGCTCCGGCTGATGTGCAGGCCTATACCATTACGGTAAAGGGATTGCAAGGAGGTCATAGCGGTATGGATATCATCAAGGGACTGGGAAATGCCAATAAACTGATGAACCGTCTCCTGTCTGCTGTGGAAAACATTATATCGATTGCCGAGATCTCCGGAGGGAGTCTTCGGAATGCCATACCCAGAGAAAGTGTTGCTACGGTTGTGGTGAAAACGAAGGATATTTCAGAATTTGTGACAAAGATGGAAGCGGCGCAGTTTCATATCATCGAAGAATATAAGCTCCTAGAGCCGGAACTGTCCATAAGTACGGAGAAAGTAGTGACCCCGAATACGGTAATGGCAAAGGCAGATCAGAATAAATTTATAAAGGCGGTTTATGCGGCACATAATGGGGTATACAGAATGAGTCCTGCTATTGAAGATTTGGTTGAAACTTCAAACAACATCGCTAAGGTTACTGCGAAAGACGGAGCTATCAAGATAGAATGCCTTACGCGCTCGTCTGTAGAAAGTTCAAAGGACGATATGGCCCATACGTTGAAAGCAGTATTCGAATTGGCTGGATATGATGTTACTTTTTCCGGGGCCTACCCCGGATGGGCACCCAATATGGATAGCCCTATTCTTAAAGTACTGGATTCCCTCTATGAAAAGATGAACGGGGAAAAGGCGCATGTGGCGGCTTGTCATGCAGGATTAGAATGTGGTATTCTAGGCCAAAACTACCCCGATATGGATATGATTTCTTTTGGGCCTACCATCAAAGGAGCTCATTCACCGGATGAACGGGCCAGTATTTCTTCAGCTAAAAAATACTGGAAATTTGTGTTGGAAATTCTGAAGAACATTCCGAAGAAATAAGTTGATACTGTTATAAATAAAAACTCCGGTCTGTAAAGAACCGGAGTTTTTTTATAATCTGTTCGTGTTTCCTATTCTTCCTTGAATAAATCCACCAATTCCAACTCGAAAACAAGGTCGCTGTTGGGAGGGATCAATCCTCTTATTCCTTGTTCCTGGTAAGCTAAGTGAGAAGGAATAAACAGTACTGTTTTATCTCCTAAACTCATAAGATTGAGGCCTTCTCTAAATCCTGGGATCAATCGAGCTTCTTTACCGTAATCACTCACGGCAGGATTATAACCTCCCTGTGCCAGACGCCTTTGGTCTACAGCATCATATTTTTCGGCAATTTCCAATCGGTTGCTATCAAATAAGGTTCCATCCACAAGGTAGCCAGCATAGTTCATGCGAATCTTGCTTCCTTCCTCTGGTTTCATCCCTTTTCCTCTGTGCCTCCAATACACTTTAAGTCCAGACTCTAATTCTTCTGCCTCAGCTTTCAGAGCGTTCATTTCTTGTGCGGTAGTCTCGGCCACCTTGGCGAGTAGTTCTTCTCGTTCTTTTTTCTTCTGCTCGATCTTTTCCATTTCGGCGGCGAAAGACGGTAATTCTACTCCTTTATTGATAATATTCACTTCCAGCATCACAACCTCCTCAACCGGTTTGTCACCAGGTTTGGATGTCTCTACACTACCAATAGAATCTACTACTTCCTGTCCCATTACTACTTCTCCAAATACAGTGTGCTTACCGTCTAACCATGGCGTCTCTTTAAGGGTCACAAAAAACTGGCTCCCATTGGTAGCAGGGCCGGAGTTGGCCATGGAAAGGATTCCTTTCTTACTATGTTTTAAGGTATCCACGATCTCATCCGGAAATTTATAGCCCGGATTTCCGGAACCTGTTCCGGTAGGATCGCCTCCCTGGATCATAAAATCCTTGATCACTCGATGGAAAATAATTCCATTATAATAAGGCTTTCCCGCAAAGGAAGAATCTACCATTTCGTGCTTTCCTTCTGCTAATTCTACAAAGTTTGCCACGGTAAGAGGGGTGGCTTCATGGTAGAACTTCGCTACAAAAGTTCCTTTGTTGGTTACAAATTCTGCGTATAACCCATTGTCAAGATTTGGGTATTTCGATTTACATGATGTCATTGATACTGTTGTAACTAACAGAAACAGCAATAGGATGTTTTTCATTTTTTAGGTTTTAATTTTCTTGGGTTTGAATTGTTTTTAGGGTCACGGTACTCTGAACTGGGACATTGGTCCCTAATTTATTGTCGATACCGTAATACCCATAAGCTTTATAGGAAGGAAATAAAAAGGTAACCGTTTCACCGGCCTTCATGAGTTTAAGGCCATCACGGATTCCTGAAATAAGTTCCTGATTGGTTTGATCTATCTTATAATTTTGAAGTCCGTTGTCTGCTTCCGAAAGCACTACATCGCCATTTAATCTTTTTATATCATAAGTGAAGGTCACCGCATCTCCTATTTTAGGTAATACTGTGGGTAGGGTATCTTTCACATTGTAATAGTAATAGAAACCCAGCTCAGAAGAAAGATAGTCGTTGTCGCTATCTTCCTTGATCATCTCTTCGATCACTGCTTGCTCCTGTTCATAGATTTTTTTGTTGCGCTCTACGGACTCCTTGATAAAAGAACCAGAGGTGCTTTTAATGGGGCGACGGGCCTCAGGACTCTTGCAGGAAAAGACCACTGTCAACAAAGTACAGATGTATAGAAGGTTACGAAGCATTAGATAGGGCATTTTTACAGGAGGGCAATATACTAATAAATTCGTTTACCGTGTCTTGAAGCGATTTATCGCTTCTTCCTCCGGCCGCATTCGTGTGACCTCCTCCATGAAAGTGGTTTCTCGCAAAATCATTCACAGAGAACGTTCCTTTACTTCTGAAGGAGATCTTGGTAATGCCTTCTTGCTTATTTTCAATGAAAATAACAGCAAATACAATCCCTTTTACGGACAATGCATAATTTACAAAACCTTCGGTATCTCCTTTCCTAAAGTGAAATCGGTCTAGTTCTTCCTGCGTTAGGGTGATATAGGCGGTACGGTATTCCTTAAGAATGGTTAGGTTTTTTAAAGCAGCTCCTAGTAATTTCATTCGGTTGGGGCTGTTGGTGTCGTAGATATTTTGATGTATTTCGCTATTTTTCGCTCCACATTCCATTAGATGCGCGACTACCCTATGCGTGGTTGCCGTTGTGGACGGAAAGCGAAAAGACCCTGTATCGGTCATGATTCCTGTGTATAAATTCGTGGCAATCTCCGAATTGATCTCGGCAACACCGTCCAATGCCGCCACAAAATGATAGACCATTTCTGCTGTGGAACTCATTTGCACATCGCTATAGGTAGCCCTGGCATAGTTATCGGGTTGTTGATGGTGATCTATCATCACGAATTTGGCTTGAGCGCTTTCCAAAACCGGAGCAAGTTCTCCGGTTCGGTTTAAGGCGTTAAAATCCAACGTAAAAATAACGTCAGCTTGGTCAATATAGTTCGCTACTTTATCCGATTCCCTGTCGTAAGTGATCAACTCTTCACAACCGGGAAGCCATTTCAAGAATTCAGGAAAGTCATTGGGCATGACCACTTGGGTTTGATGGCCTCTGTTCCGAAGAAAAAACGAAAGGCCCAGGCAGGAACCAATAGCATCGCCGTCAGGGTTTTTATGGCCAACGATTACAATTCGTCTTTTGTTTTCGAGTAGTTTTTTAACAATTTGGATGGTTTCTTGCTTCATAGGCGAAGCGAAGATACAATTTCTTAATAGTTAACTAATGTGAGTTTGTGTAATTTTGAAGAAACCATAAACCATCCAAAATGAAGTTTCTACCCTATGTTTTTGCTGTTTTAGTAGCATTTTCATGCAAGAGTAACAAAGAAGAAAGCCCAATTCAAGCGGAAGAGTCCATGATAAATCGTCCCTACACCATGGTCTTTGCCAGTTGTAGCGATCAGGACCGGGAACAGCCCTTATGGCAACCCATACTACAAAACGAGCCGGATCTCTTTGTTTGGGGTGGTGACAATATTTATGCCGATACCGAGGATATGGCCAAGATGAAGAGGGATTACGACAAGGTTTGGGCCCATCCCGACTATAAAAGATTAGCAGAGAACACTGCTATTACGGGGACTTGGGATGATCATGACTTCGGAAAGAATGACGCCGGGACGGAATGGGGGTATAAAGAAGAAGCCAAAAAGCTTATGTTAGATTTTCTGAAGGTGTCCAATGAAGATCCTCGCAGACATAGAGCGGGTGTGTACACTTCTGAAGTATATGGAGATGAAAATGGGAGCGTTAAACTCATATTGTTAGACACCCGAAGCTTCCGTGATGGCTTGAAAAAGAGTGAAGATCCCGATTTGCGATATGACGCCTGGGAAGGAGACGAAGGAGGAACGATCCTGGGAGAAGCCCAATGGAAGTGGTTGGAATTAGAGTTGGAGGACGATACTGCCGATTTTACGGTGATTGTAACTAGCATTCAATTTTTAAATGATCGACACGGCTGGGAAAAATGGGGAAACCATCCTTCCGAAGTCCAAAAAATGAATGAACTATTAGAGGGAGCGAATGCTAAGAATATTCTCATGTTTAGTGGTGACCGGCATATGGCCGAGATTTCAGTGGCAGAAATTGAAGGCCTGGAGTATGCCCTGGTAGACTTTACGAGTAGCGGACTAACACATACCTGGATCGATGGCGCCACGGAAGGTAATGAATACAGGGTGAGCAATGTGATCAAACAACTTAATTTTGGGGTGATCTTATTCGATTTTGAAAAGAGTGAGGTCACCTTTGAAATTCGGGGAAGGGATAATTTTTTATATGAACAATATGTTCAGCAGTATTAAATCAATGGTGAAGCGTTGTTTTTTGGAATCTAATGCACCACTTTTTCTTCGAACACCTCTTAATTTTTGTCAGGAAATGATAAAAATTAAGAGCTTTTAAAGAGAACGTTCAACTATTTTTTTTGAACTAACTTCTTCATAACATAAGTTCAAAAAAAATATAGTACGTTTGCACCAAATTTTAAAACACCTATGAGAACAGATAGAACTTTTACCATGTTAAAGCCGGACAGCGTTGAAAAAGGAAACGTAGGTCCGATCCTAGAAAAAATTACCGCTGCCGGATTTAGAATTGCAGCCATGAAATTAACACAAATGACTAAGGCAGATGCAGAGGCTTTCTATGCTATTCACAAGGAGCGTCCGTTCTTTGGAGAGTTGGTAGAGTATATGACCCGTGGTCCTATTGTTGCTGCTGTTCTTGAAAAGGATAATGCTGTAGAGGATTTCCGTACCTTAATCGGAGCCACAAACCCGGAAGAAGCCGCCGAAGGTACCATCCGTAAGTTGTATGCAGCCTCTATTGGTGAAAATGCCGTGCACGGAAGTGATAGTGATGAGAACGCTGAGATCGAATCTCAATTTCACTTTGCAGGAAGAGAGATCTTCTAGATTATTAGAATCTATATCGAAAGAAAATCGCTGGTCCCTGAGATTCTCGAAGGGCAGCGATTTTTTTGATTTGGATTAGGTTGGTAATTATTCTTTGACATTTTTAACACAACGTATGGAAAACCCCATGGAATAATGAGAACTTCCAACCCCTATTTCATCATCGCCACCGGGAATTTGTCGGTTATGCGCCAAAAATGAATTGAGTGGGGTACCCGTCCAATAAATTGCGCTATGCCCTTCATTTGCGAAGCTACCATCCATATCTCTGAGACCACTTAAATGGGATGAAAACTCTCCTTTTGTAAGTACTTCTGTAGCTTTTTTTAAACCTCCGAGTTCATCTATTAATCGTTTCCACTCCTGGTCGGTTGCTACATGCCATCCTTCTGGGGCAAGCCCTCTTTCATCATTTACAGCATACCAATTATAAAGCTTACCATATTTTTCGCCTAGATTTTCCTCATTACCGTAATAACAAAATGCCGGTGTTTTGTTTTTGCCGGCTTCCATCCATTCTTCGGCTGTTTTCGCTTCCGGAATTAAGTCTCCATTGTTAAATTTCTCAACGTTGAGGTTCTTTGACATCCATTGGGCGCTTTGAAACTTTATACTCGATGATTTACATCCCATAAACAAAAGAGGCACAAGGATCGCTATGAGAGATAATTTGAACTTCAAAATACGTTTAATTTAATTATCGCAAAACCAATTTCCTGACTAACTCTTTTCCTAACTCTTCATTGACCAGTTTGAGGATTTTTTCTTTACCGTAGCTCAATTCCTCACGCAACACGGAAGAACTCAATTGAACATATAGCGTATCTCGCTCTAATACAACTTGAATAGTGTATTTGGAAATAACATCACCCATTACAGTATGCCAGGCTTCTTGTGCAGAAACTTTATTGAGTCCTTTTTGCAACTTGGCTCGGGACGCTATAAAATCTTTTAAGACATCTCCCAGGGAGCTATGTTCTGCTTTTCGCGGCATGATTCAATGATCTAATGATTTAATGATCCAATGATTTAATGACTGAAGATATAAATTATAGGACTACTTCAGGGTACATAGCAAAGTTACATAAAGTAAGCTTCCGTACAACTACAAGCCGGGTTTTCATTCAATGACTTCCGGCTTTTTATATCTCCGGTAAACGTATTCCTTATTGTCGTGATTCCGTACGACCAAAAGACTGTCGTCTGCCCTTATTACTGTTTCAGTCCAGGTGGCATAGGGGGTTTGATATTGCATCAAAAGACTGTCGTTTTGAACCAGGACCTTAAACTTCTCATTCGATGGAAACTCCCTAAAAGTACCGTCCAACCTGGGCATCAACTTTTTTCTAACACCACTATCGCCATTCAACTCTATGAAATCCACCGATGTATTCACTTTAAACTCCTTTAGCGTTCCGTCTCCCATTTCCACACTCTTTATCTCCCAATAGCCTTCAATAAAGGGGATGACTTCAGAGGTTGGTGGATTCTTACAGGAAGAAATAAGAATAGCCATTATCAGTATTGCATACAATTTCATGATTTCAAAATTCAATTTCATTTACAGGGGGAACATTTTATAGGTTTGGCTCACCTTTTTTACGACTCCTTCAGTGCGCTCGGCATGGGTGTCGCTTATAAATAATTGGCCGAAATTCTCATCATCTACTAAGGTAATGATTTGTGCTACACGAAGCTCATCCAACTTATCGAAAATATCATCCAACAATAGAATGGGATTTACACGGTGTTGAGATTTGATAAAATCGAATTGAGCTAGTTTTAGGGCAATCAAAAACGATTTTTGTTGTCCCTGGGATCCGAATTTTTTGATGGGACGCCCATCGATCTCGAACAGCAGATCATCCTTATGTATTCCTACGTTGGTGTACTGAGTAACCTTGTCTTTATGAAGGTTTTCCGTAAGGAGGGTATGAAGGTCTTTTTCTTGTAACTGACTTCGATAACCCAAATGCACTTTTTCTTCTCCGGAACTAATCGCCCTGTATCGATCCAGAAATATGGGGGAGAATTCGGTAAGAAATGCAGATCTTTTTTCAAAGATCACACTGCCAAATTCGTGAAGTTGTCCGTTGTAAATTTCCAGGGTGTCCTGATTAAAAGTTTGGTTCAACGCAAAATATTTGAGGAGCGAATTACGTTGCCCCAACACTTTGTTGTATGTAAGCAGGGTTTGAAGGTATTCGGGATCTCCCTGGGAGATCACTCCGTCTATGAATTTTCTACGGGTCTCACTACCTTCAATGATAAGGTCTCGATCTGAAGGGGAGATAATCACCAAAGGCAAAAATCCAATATGCTCGCTGAACTTGTCGTAGGCCTTACCGTTTCGCTTGATCATCTTTTTCTGGCCCCGCTTGGCACTGACTACAATTTTTTCCGGTCGCTCGGACTTTTCGTAATTGCCCTCAATAACGAAGAAATCCTCTCCGTGTTTGATATTCTGAGTAGTGATAGGATTGAAGTAGCTCTTCCCAAAGGAAAGATGATAAATAGCATCCAGGGCATTGGTCTTTCCTACACCATTGTGTCCAACAAAACAGTTGATTTTAGGATCGAACTCGAATTCCTGAGATTGAAAATTCTTGTAATTAAGAAGAGATAATTTTTTTAAAATCATCGAATTTAAGGACTTAGTGGCTTCATTCCTGGTATTTGTTTCAGGTTTTTTTCTGAAATTACCCTAGCGCAAATTATTGATTTTTCCCTTTTAAATTGTAATAAAAATTTTATTTTTGCGCTTCATTAAACCATTGAATATGGCAACCTACAAGAAAAGAGGATATAAACCGAAAACAAAGGTAGAGAAGGAAGTTGAATTGGAGGACGGAAGTACAACGGCAGAGGTGTTTAAGACCCTGGACGAAGGAGCTTCCAAAACCGAGCAATGGATCGAAAAAAATCAGAAGATTGTCTTCGGCGCCATAGCTTTGATCGCACTTTGCGTTTTAGGTTATCTTTTATATCAGAATTTTTATCTGGAGCCTAAGCAGGAAGAAGCGGCCAACGAAATGTTCCAGGCCCAGTCTTTTTATAACGAAGCTTTGAACGCAACGGCAGGGCAAGACTCTCTCTATAACCTGGCATTGAACGGTAGAGCAGGTAAATACGGGTTTATTGATATTGCCGATAAATACGGCGCTACAGCAGCTGGAAATATGGCGAACTACTACGCAGGAATGGCATTCTTAAGCACCAACAAATATCAGGAAGCGATCAATTACCTCGATAAATACAAAGGGGGAGACGAAATGACCGGTCCTTTGGCCAAAGGGGGTATTGGAGACGCTTTTACCCAGTTGGGGCAAGATACGGAGGCATTGAAATATTATGAAGAGGCTGCCACTATGCGCACTAATGAGGTTACTACGCCACGTTTCCTGTTGAAGGCAGGAATTACTGCTTTAAATCTGAACCAGGGTGCGAAGGCGCTTCAGCACTTTACTAATATCGTGGACAACTATCCGGAGTCTATCGAGGCCACGAAAGCTAAGATATACAAAGGTCAGGCGGAAGCTATGCAATAAAATGAATCCCGAAAGGGATCCCCTTATGGCGACTTCAAATAAAAACTTATCAACTTACGATAAAGCAACGATCCCAAACGCGAAGGACTTTCGGTTTGGGATTGTTGTTTCTGAATGGAATGAGGATATCACCCAAGGGATGTTCCAGGGAGCCTTCGATGCGATCCTCGATTGTGGTGGAGTCAAGGAGAATATCGTTCGTTGGAATGTTCCCGGAAGCTTCGAGCTTGTTTATGGATGTAAGCAAATGACAGAGAGTTATGATATGCTGGATGCTGTGATCGCCATTGGGAGTGTGATCCAGGGAGAAACCAAGCATTTTGACTATGTATGTGAGGCCGTTGCCCAGGGAATCAAAGATCTCAATGTCAACGGAAAGATTCCGGTGATCTTCTGCGTCTTAACCGATAACAATCTTCAACAGGCCATAGATAGGAGTGGAGGCAAGCACGGTAACAAGGGGACAGAAGCCGCAATTGCTGCCATCAAAATGGCACAACTTCGCAAGGACGCCAGGTTCTAATTAAATTTTCAATACTCAATTCTTGCCGAATCTATCTATCAAGCGTTTTGGTTTTCCAATTTCGTCTCAAATCTTATTTCTAACATCTCATATCTTTCTACGAAAGCTGTTAACAATTTTTAACCCTTGTAGGACGGCATTGTTTTTGATTTTGAGTAACTTTGAAATTGAAGATTATGGGAATACTTAAGACACGTAAGAATAAGAAATTTAATTATTCACCTCGTTATTACGAAAGTGATAAGGAAGGAAGTCCTTTCGAAATGGAACACAAGTTCGACAAGTTCCGAAGTACTGTTGGAAGTACCGGAGGATGGAAGACGAAATTTGGAAACGTTTTGCATGACCTGCGCAGTGGATCGGATCGGAGGGCTAAGATCACTATTTTCGTGATCGCATCCATTCTTGTGTTGCTCTTTCTGTATATAATCGACTTCGATTTATCAATTTTTACCTAAGCCCTTTACATGGCAGATATCATTCAGTTATTACCCGATCATGTTGCCAATCAGATCGCAGCGGGAGAGGTGGTGCAACGCCCGGCATCCGTTGTCAAGGAGTTGCTGGAAAATGCCATAGATGCGGGAGCGACTGAGGTAAAACTGGTCGTGAAAGACGCAGGAAAGACGTTGATTCAGGTTATTGATAATGGAAAAGGTATGAGTGAGACCGATGCGCGCTTGTGTTTTGAACGCCATGCAACCTCCAAGATCAAATCTGCCGAAGATCTTTTCAATTTGCATACCAAGGGATTTAGAGGGGAAGCCTTAGCCTCCATTGCCGCTATTGCCCATGTAGAATTGAAGACCCGAACGGAAGCGTCGGAAATTGGGACGGCTATTACGATCGAAGGGAGTCAGGTTACTTCTCAAGAACCCTCTGTTACCCCCAAGGGTACTATGATCTCTGTAAAGAACTTATTCTATAATATTCCGGCACGGAGAAATTTCCTCAAGAGCAATCCCGTAGAGACCAGGCATATTATCGATGAATTCCATCGAGTAGCCCTCGCACATCCGCAGGTAGCTTTTCGTATGATCCATAATGGGAGTGATGTTTTTAATTTACCCATTAGCAATGGTAGACAGCGCATCGTAAATATCTTCGGAAGTAAAACGAATGAAAAACTGGTTCCCGTAGGAGAAGAGACCGATATTGTAAAGGTAAATGGATTTGTCCTGAAACCGGAATTTGCCAAAAAGAGCAGGGGAGAGCAGTTCTTCTTTGTGAATGACCGTTTTATTAAAAGTGCCTATTTGCACCATGCCGTAAACGCTGCCTTTGAAGGCCTGGTAAAAGAGGGAACCCATCCGGGATACTTTTTGTTTCTAGAGGTAGATACGCATTCCATCGATATCAATATTCACCCTACCAAAACGGAAATAAAGTTCGACGATGAGCATGCTATTTACGCGATGCTTCGCGCTACCATAAAGCACAGTTTGGGACAATTTAGTATCGCCCCTGTATTGGATTTCAATAAGGATAGTGGTTTTGAAACTCCTTATGAATACAGCAAGAAATCGCCTGTAGCTCCTACTATTGAAGTGGACAGAAGTTTTAATCCGTTCAAGGAGGAAGGCAAATTGGCCAAAGGAACTATGTCGTTCAAGAAAGAACCGACGACCGCATGGGATTCCCTTTATGTAGGCCTGAAAGACGAAATAGATACCGGGAACCCATTGATGCCTTCAGAAAATATTCTGCAAGGGTTTGAAGTGGAAAGCGAAGAGGTTACCGGGAGCTTGTTTTCTGATACTGATACACATTCCGGACAAGTTACATTTCAAATTCAAAATAAATACATAGTCAGCTCTATAAAAAGCGGGATGATAGTGATCCATCAAAACCTAGCACATCAACGGGTGTTGTATGAGGAGCTTTTAAAGAATATGACCATGCAGGAAGCGGTGAGCCAACAGCTATTGTTTCCCCTGCATTTCGAATTTTCTAAGCCTAAAATAGCGCTCATTCAATCTATTAAGGAGCAGCTAGAACACACAGGTTTTGTGTTCTCCACCTTGGAAGAAGAGAAGCTTGAGATTAGTGGGGTTCCGGCGGGAGTCCTGGAAAGTAGTGTCGCCGGAATTCTAGAGCAATTGGTGAGCGATATAGAGAATGAAGTGCCGGATGCTGGATTTAGTCAGAATGACCTGCTGGCCAAATCGTTGGCAAAGAGTCTGGCTATTAAAAGTGGAGCCCCTTTGGAGCAGGAGGCTCAGGAACATTTGATCCATCAATTATTTGCTTGTAAGGAACCTAGTGTGTCCCCGGATAATCGGCCGGTGCTCATTACCTTGGAAGCCAGTGACCTTGATAAAAAATTTATGTAAATGGGAAGGATAACCGATACTGTTAAGCATCTTATCATCATTAATGTGATCTTTTTCATAGGATCTCAATTATACCCTGTTGCCTACGATTGGTTGTCTTTGTACTATTTTGAAAATCCTACCTTTCAATACTGGCAGCCAGTTACGCATATGTTTATGCATGGTGGTATAGGCCATATTTTATTTAATATGTTCGGACTGTATATGTTCGGTTCTCCGCTGGAGGCCCAATGGGGACGGAAAAAGTTCTTGTTCTTCTATTTTTCGGCAGGGCTGGGAGCAGCGTTTATTCATTCTTTGGTCAATTATCTAACTTATCATTGGGGTGTAGATCCACTCATCGCAGAAGGGATGACCGTTGGTCAGCTAGAAGGCTATTTAAGTAGTACGAATTATTCCGGTTATGACTGGTGGCAGTCATTTAATATTCCTGCGGTAGGAGCTTCTGGTGCTATATATGGGGTGTTGGTTGCATTTGGCCTACTCTATCCAAATACGCCATTGATGTTGATATTCCTTCCGGTTCCCATCAAAGCCAAGTATTTTATACCCGGACTACTTTTACTTGATCTGTTTAGTGGATTAACCGGTTTTTCCTTGTTTGGACAAAATATTGCCAACTGGGCACACATTGGTGGAGCCGTCTTTGGATTCATCATGGCCTACTATTGGAAGAAAAATAGTTTTAACAACCGAAGGTGGAATTAGCGTATGGCATCTAATAGTTTGAGATATCAGTTTAAAACGGCCAGTATCATCACCAAATTGGTGGTCATCAATGGAGTAATTTTCCTGGGAACGTTCTTATTTTCAACCTTGTTCCAGATAGAAATGGGGCAGTTGACAAAATGGTTTGTCCTACCCAGTGAAATAGGACGTTTTATTACCCAACCCTGGAGTATCATTACGTACAGTTTCTTGCATGCCGATTTCTTTCATGTCTTGTTCAATATGCTCTACCTCTATTGGTTTGGAAGGTTTATACTGAACTTATTCACAGAAAAAAGGTTTCTTACCATCTATCTTTTGGGCGCCATCTTTGGTGGGCTCCTGTATTTTATTGGATATAACCTATTTCCTGTCTTTGCAGGAGAAAGAGCCGTTTTGTTGGGTGCCTCGGGGGCTGTAATGGCTATTGTAGTTTTTGTAGCCGCCTATAACCCTCAGGCCCAAATGCGAATTTTCACCTTCACCATTAAGATTTGGCACATTGCTCTTGTTTTAGTGATTCTCGATGTACTCAGATTAAGCAGAAATGTGAACGCGGGAGGAATGCTGGCGCATTTGGGAGGAGCGCTGTTTGGATTTGTGTATGCAAGAAGACTTTTGAAAGGCCAGGACATTGGAATATGGTTTGAAAAAATAATGGATAGTTTCGCCAATCTATTTAAGTCCAGGAAGGAAAAGCCCTTTAAAAAAGTACACAGGAATAGGGCAACACAAACGCGTTCCAAGCGTTCTACAACAGTAAAGGAATCTAAGAGTGACCATCAGAAGAAAGTAGATGCTATTTTGGATAAGATCGGTAAAAGTGGTTACGAAAGTCTCACCAAAGCCGAGAAAGATTACCTTTTCAAAGCAGGGAAGAACAACTAACGGGTAAATTGTAACAGACGTTGAAGAAACTCAGGTTTTTGGGGAAACTGATATATGGGTTGAATACCGTTGCGGCTTTGTTGCTGCTGGTGTCCTTCGTGCTTCCCTATCTCCCTCCGTCCACTTTTCCCACCTTGTCATTGCTCAGTCTGGCAGTGTCTCCCCTCATATTGCTGAACATACTGTTTGCTCTATATTGGTTGGTTCGAATGAAACGTCAGTTTCTCATTTCCTTTCTCGTATTGCTGGTGGCCTATTTTCACTTCCATCCGTTTTTCGAATTTTCTTCGGAAGGAGATACTTCAGACTACGATCAAACACTTTCCATACTTAGCTATAATGTAAGGTTATTTAATGCGTATGAAACACACCCCGAGGTAGAAAAAGTAGCCAGTAACTTTGCGGCTCTTTTGGATAAGGAGGATCCGGATGTGGTTTGTATACAGGAATTTTATGCAGATTACGTCCTTGATATGTCTACATATCCCTATCAGTTTATACATTTCAATAAAAAAAGTAATACACTGGGGCATGCCATCTTCTCTAAGTATCCTTTGATCAATAAAGGAGGGTTCGATTTTGAAGATTCCTTTAATAATACGATTTATGCAGATGCGATTGTGGGTGCCGATACCATCCGAATCTACAACCTGCACCTACAGTCCGTAGGGATTCTTCCCAGCGTAGATTTCCTTCAGCAAAAGGGAACAGAACGCATTAAGAAGCGGATCGCCCAGAGTTTTGTGGAGCAGGAAATTCAGATCAACGAGATTCTGGCTCACAAAGAGACGTCCCCTTATCCGGTAATTCTTTCCGGAGATTTTAATAATACCCCTTTTTCATATACCTACAAGGAATTGAAGCGTGAAATGAAAGATGCCTTTTTGGAACGCGGTAATGGACTGGGGACTACGTATTCGTTCAACTCTTATCCTATGCGTATTGACTATATACTAGGAACAGAAGGTATGGACGTGGTCAAATTCAATACGATAGACGAAACGTTTTCCGATCACAACCCGGTACATGCTACCTTTGGTTGGTGACTTCGACCCTTCGACAAACTCAAGGCAGGTGTAATGCACCTACGAAGAATTACTCAGTCACCATTTCGTTATTTTTCCAGGAGTTGGTGATTTTTATCCCAGTCATTTTCGTTACAATGAGGTGCCAAAACTTCGGCAGGAGTTCCTGCTATTAGTTGAATTTGATCTCCTGAGCTTCCAAATAGGTGAGTGCATTGGGGCCTTCATTACATAAAAGGTCTAATACCGATAGGTTGGCCAGGAATCCATGATTCCCATGATGTACCTGGATATATTCATCGAGATCGTACTTTTTTTCTTTTTTGGACTCCACCAGATACCGTAGGTCTGTTACAGAAGGTTCTTTTTGATATTCGGTGGTGGTTTCAAAAGCTATGTTCCATCCCAACAACTCACAAAGCAGTTTATATATACGCAAGTTGTGTTGGAGCAAACTCTCAACGGGCTCACTGAACAGGGGTTGCAATTCATCCTCGTAATATTCGAAAAAGGGAGAGGTTCTGTAGGCGATCTGAATGGACTTCCAATGCTCCTGTTGCCAGGGAAAATTGCGCTCGGGAACAACATCTCGGGTCTTTTGCCGACTTCCATCCCCTGAGCGCCGGATGGGAACGTTGAGCATTAATCTTCCATTGGCATGGGCAATATGGGCTCTATTCCTATAGGTTTGTTTCTGATAATTATCCTGTACTTCAAAAATGACCTTTTGGGCATGTACCGCAGCGACCATTTGCACGATAGAAGGAAAATAGGTAGGATGCAAGAGAATTTCAGACAAAATGTTTCGTTGTTTATATGTTTATATGTTTATTCGTTTAGTCGAGATTTTCTAAGTGCATTTAGTCTGTTTGTTATTCTCTCTATCTGAGTCCTCAAACTTACATATGTATCTTCCGAAATAAACTCCAATTCGTAGCAAATGATTATCTGGTTCAAAACCTCTATACTTGAACTGAATGCGATAACATAGAAGTGAGCCTGATCCTTGCTTGTTTTTCTGGCAGATCCTTCTGCAATATTAGATGCAATTGAAATACTAGCTCTTCTTAATTGAGCAACAAAGCCAAATTTCTCGTCTGAGGGAAATTTCTTTGTGATTTCGTAAATATGTTTTGCTAGATCTTTAGCGTCTTTCCAAACATCAAGTTTTTCAAAAGAATAATGATACATCTTAAACGAATCAACGAATCAACAATATTACGCTTTCTTCTGCTTTCTTTTCTTTCTAAAGAAACTAAATCCAAACCAGCCGACCAGAGCAATTAAGAAATACTTCAAATAGGAAACGGGCTCGCCACTACCTCCTACAGTCGTGAACATTCGATCCCAGCGGATCTTGCTAAGTCCGCTCTTATTGGGATCTAAACTCAACCAGACAAATACCGGCTTTCCCAAAACATGGTTGAACGGAACATATCCCCAGGCCCGGGCATCTTGAGAGTTATGGCGGTTATCTCCCATCATCCAATAGTAGTCTTGTTTAAAGGTGTATTGGGTAAGGGGTTGCCCATTAAGTAGTACTTGAGTACCAGACTGAGTTACTGTATTGTCTATTCCCATTTCACTTCCCTCATACACTTCGATAATACGTTTATAAAAGGGAATGCTATTAATATCAATGTCTACCGTTGCTCCGGCCTTAGGTATATAAATTGGGCCAAAATGGTCATTATTCCACGGATATTGAGGAGCATATGGAAAGATATTCTCATCCCAAACACCTTTCTGATTTTTCATAGAAATGATGGTGTCAAATTGTGGGTGTTGCATGAGTTTCTCCTTGGCTTCCTCTGTCATATGTCCATTGAAAACGGTGAAGTTCGGCGGATTTCCAACAGGGTAAATATCGGTTATGTCCAGGCGCTCTACCGCATAAGCCGGGTTAAAACGTTGCTTCATTCTAAAGGCATAACCAAATTGTAGTTTGGCTCTGTCTGGAAGCTCATTTTTCTTCCCATTGATATACACAAAACCATCTCGTATTTCTAAAGAATCGCCAGGAATTCCAACACAACGCTTTACATAATTAGACTTTTTATCTATAGGCTTCTGAACGCTTCCACTCATAAAACCTGGCCTTATGTCGATGAGCGTGTCTACCGGCCATCCAAAGACAACGATGTCATTGTTCTTTATTTTTTGAACGCCTGGGAGTCGGCCGTAAGGATATTGCGGAGCATCAGAGTACGATTTTACTCTGGCAAGGGGAATAGTGTCATGCACCATGGGCAAGGCAACAGAGGTCATAGGTGTTCTAGCGCCGTAATGGAATTTGCTTACAAACAAATAATCCCCCACCAGTAAAGTCTTCTCCAGAGAGGAACTGGGAATGGTAAAGGGTTGCATGAAATACGTATGGACAATGGTGGCCGCCACCACGGCAAAAAGGATGGAACTTACCCACTCTCCGGTAGAGGTCCTGGGTTTTAAATCTCTATCCTTAATATATTCCAGTTTCTGAGTATAGTTAATATAATAGGTGTATAAACCTAAAGTGATCAAAACCAAAAAAGTATCTTTGGGACTGTTGAAGCCAAAGCTCCGTATCGTCTCCACCCAAACCACCGGGATCATAATGAGATTAACAATAGGTATGAACAATAGGATGACCCACCACCAGGGCCTATTGATAATTTTCATCAGGATGACCGCGTTGTAAATAGGAAGGCCTGCTTCCCAGGCTTTTCTTCCCGCGGCAACGTATAACTTCCAGGTTCCTAAAAAGTGAATTACCTGTACAATGGCAAAAAATAGTAACCAGCCTGTTAGTGTCATGTCTTATAATTTTTCTGAAGGGACCTTTTCCCCTGAGTATTGATTGTTTCTTTATGTATGTATTCGAAGTACATCCTTCATCGTATGTACCCCTGGTTTTCCAATGAGCCATTCGGCTGCTAAGATCGCACCCAAGGCAAATCCGTCTCGGGTATGGGCTTCATGTTTTATTGTGATGGTATCTACTTCCGAAGTGTACTCAACACCATGGGTTCCCTTGACATCCTCAATGCGTTGGGCCGAAATATTTAGTATATCAGGGCCAGAACCTTCCAGTTGCCATGTTCTTTTTTCAGAATGTTTTAAAATACCTTCTGCTATTGTGATAGCCGTTCCACTGGGCGCATCCAGTTTCTGCGTATGGTGAATTTCTTCCACGGAAACGTTATATTCCTTCCAAGGTTCCATTAGCCGAGCGAGGTGTTCATTCAAATTGAAAAACAGGTTGACACCAATGCTGAAGTTTGACGCATAAATAAAACTGCCGTTACTACTTTCACATATCTTTAGCACTTCCTCATATCGATCCAACCAGCCTGTTGTTCCGCTCACTACTGGAATACCTGCTTCGAAACAACGGGTGATATTAGTTACAGCGGTTTCGGGAATTGAAAACTCTATGGCCACATCGGCTTCAGAAAGCTGTCCTTCGGAAGAACTACTGGAAGATTTGTACACGATGGTATGTCCCTTCCCGGTAGCCAAACGCTCCAGGGTCTTTCCCATTTTTCCGTAACCTAATAGCGCTATTTTCATTTTATATTAAATCGCAGAGACATACCATAACTAGGGCGAGCCAGTATTTCATCTCTATTGAACACAGGTTCCAAGGAAAGGTCATCGCTAATATTATATTGCCTCAAATGAGCATCCACATTGGCATCGATAATATTAAGTAGGTAGAAGGCGATAGACACAATGATACTTACATCCCTATTCCTACTTGCCGTTCGTTGTGCATCTACCAGGCGATCGTCAGAAATGCCCTGGAATTCATCATCGTCAAAACCAGCCAACCTTCTTTTGAAGGCATCTCTGAAACGGTTGTAGTCCTTTGTATTTTCATTGTAAAAGTAGATTCCGGTACCTATGCCCGCATAGATAATGGGAATCTTCCAATATTTTTTGTTGTACGCTTGCCCCAGACCTGGTACCACAGCCGAATAGAACGCCGCTTTGGATGGCGCTAAGGGATTGTATTCTTCTTTCTGCAATAAGCTATCCTGAACTACAATAGGAACACGCTCTTCTTTCACTGTTAGGGTGTCTTCCGGAGTTTGTGCAAAAAGCGAACAGCCAATGAAAAGGAGTATATGGAAAAGCTTACTTTTCACTTTTAATGAGGTTCAAAATACGTTGGAAGTCTTCTTCGTTTTTAAACGGCACAGAGAGTTGCCCCTTACCGGCTTTATTGACTTTTACGATTACCTGGGCTTCCAAAAAGTCTGAGAGTTCCCGGGTCCCTTTATTTGCGAAATGGGGAAGGGTCTTTTTGGTAGGAACTTCTTTGGTTTCCGGATTCTTGAATTTACGCACCAGGGCTTCCGTATCTCGAACGGAAAGAGAACTAGCCAGAATCTTTTCATAGATGTCCAATTGATCCTCCGTGTTTTCCACATTGATAAGCGCTCTTCCATGACCCATAGAGATAAAACCATCCCGCATTCCGGTTTGAACAATAGGATCCAGTTTAAGCAACCTTAAGTAATTGGCTACAGTCGACCGATTTTTTCCTACTCTATCGCTCAATTCTTCTTGAGTTACCTGAATCTCTTCAATCAGGCGTTGATAGGACAAAGCGATTTCGATAGGGTCCAGATCCTGTCGCTGAATGTTTTCTACCAGTGCCATCTCCAAAGATTCCTGGTCGTTGGCAATGCGAATATAGGCTGGAATGGTTTCCAGGCCAATGAGCTTAGAGGCTCTAAAACGGCGTTCACCGCTTACCAGTTGGTACTTGTTGAAGGCCAGTTTTCGTACCGTAATGGGTTGAATAACCCCCAATTCCTTGATCGAAGAGGCGAGTTCCCGAAGCGTTTCCTCATTAAAACTGGTCCTGGGTTGAAATGGATTCATTTCAATAGCTCCCAATTCTAATTCCACTATATTTCCAACTACCTTGTCGGCGTTTTTATCGTCAACAGATTTTATATCATTGGAAGGGTCTTTCAGAAGTGCCGAAAGTCCTCGTCCCAGGGCTTGTTTTTTTGTTGCTTTCGCCATAGATCCTTACGCGTTTTTCTCAATTAATTCGTTTGCCAAACTTAAGTAATTATTGGCACCTTTGCTACCGGCATCATAGCTAATGATACTTTCTCCAAAACTGGGCGCTTCACTCAAACGTACGTTGCGTTGGATAATAGTTTCAAAAACCATCTCATCAAAATGCTTTTTAACTTCATCCACCACCTGATTCGAGAGTCGCAAGCGAGAATCGTACATCGTTAACAGCAACCCTTCTATATCCAATTGCTGATTGTGAATCTTTTGAACACTTTTAATAGTGTTCAAAAGTTTTCCTAATCCTTCCAGGGCAAAATATTCGCATTGGATAGGAATCATTACACTATCGGCCGCGGTTAGGGCATTGAGCGTGAGAAGACCCAATGAGGGAGCACAGTCTATCAAGATAAAATCGTAGTCTTTTTTCAAGTCCTGAATGGCGTTTTTCAGCATATATTCCCGGGATTCCTTATCGACGAGTTCAATTTCAATAGCCACCAGGTCAATATGGGCGGGAATCACATCTACATTAGGGGAATTACTCTGCATAATCACTTCCTTGGCTCCAACGGTATGCTCCAGAAGTTGATAAGTCCCTTGAGCAACGCTTTCCACATCAATACCTAGGCCGGAAGTGGCATTGGCTTGTGGATCTGCGTCTATTAAGAGGATTCTTTTTTCCAGAACTCCTAACGAAGCGGCTAGGTTCACCGAAGTAGTAGTTTTACCCACTCCTCCTTTTTGGTTGGCGATCGCGATAATTTTACCCATTAAATTCCTACAATTTTAAGAGCTAAAAATACGATTATTTATGGGTATAGAAAATCTATTTTGTTAACAGATAGCTAACATTTTGATTTAGAGTCAGGGATTTTGGAGTTACGATTTTAAGATATAAAGAAGAGCTGCGTTTCGCTGAATTAATTATCGTAATTTTGAGCGTGTTACTCGTGGTAAATGAAGTTGAAAAAGATATTTAGACTTAAAGTGTTGTTATCCCTCCTGGTGTTGGGCGGAATTGGCTTTGGAATTTGGTATGCTCAGCTATCCAACAGGCACAAAGCGATTGTGAAGACCAAGGTACTTCATACCTTCCGAATTATTGACCATGACTGGGAAGTAGATGAAAATGAGACACTTTTGAGCCTGGAGTCCCCGGATCTCTTGGTCGATAACATCTATCAATCTATGGATGGTCCACAAGCGGTTATCAACCTTTCTATGAACCAGGGAAGCCATAAGGTCCAGTGGATCACAGGATTCAAGGCAGAAGTATATAGAGAGGGAACCCAGAAGCATAACAACGATTTTCTCTGTCATACCAATATCGATTATTCCGATGCCGTGCATTATCGGAATTTGAACTTACCTAAGCGAATAAACACGGTATATCCAAGGTTGGGAACCTTGTCCAATGGGATCAATGAACTTAATTTTCCGGAAGGTTTTGGATTTCCGGTGGCGTCAGACGACGCTTTCGTGATCGCCTCCAGAACTTTGAATCACAATATTGAAGACGCTTTCTTTAAGGTGAAACACCATATTAAAATAAAAACGGCTCGGGCTGGTACACCTTTAAAACCAATTCGCCCGAAGGGATTGGTGCTTATGCTACCGTATGACCTGGAGGATCCTTACGACTCGAAAAAGAACGACCCCAATCTTTGTTCTCCCATCGACCTTAAAAATCATTCAGGCCCCGGAGCCGATGGGGTGTCCTTATCTGCACATTGGGAGTTGCCAGAAGGAAAGATGCATTACGAATTCGATGTTACGTATCAGCTGTATTTGCAGGAGGATACTACCATTCATGCTATGGCTGCCCACCTGCATCCGGGCGCTGAGACTTTTATCTTATACGACGTCACTCTGGACCAACCGGTCTACACCTTTAGTTGTGAGAATTATACAGAAAAAGTTGGGTTGAAGCACGTGCCGAGCTACTCAAGTAAGCAGGGGATATTGCTCAAGGCAGATCACAAATACAAACTAGTACTGGAGACCTACAATCCTTCCTCCGATTTCAGGGATATGATGGCCGTATTGTATTTGTATGTTTACGATCGAGAGATGGAAGAAGTCCTCATCGACAATGGGATGATGGGACTATAATAGAGTTGAATCGTAACTATGGAATAAGCAATACTCAACTTTTGATAAACCTGACTTCCAGCTTCCAACTTCGTACTTCCAACTTCGAGCTTCCAGCATCCAACTTCCGACTTCAAGCTCCGAGCTTCGTTCCTCCGACTTCCAGCTTCCAGCTTCGTTCTTCCTGCTCCGAGCTTCGTTCCTCCGACTTCCAGCTTCCAGCTTCGTTCTTCCAGCGTCCAACCTCGTACTTCTAACTTCCGACTTCCGACTTCCGACTTCCAGCTTCCAACCTCAGCCCTTACTTCACCTGTAAATGAATATGATCATCATGTCTAACCGCCTGGCAGCCATGAAATCGGATTTTGGGATGTGCCAAACCAAAACGGTGTTTTAAATGGGGTTCGATGAAGACCTTTCTCAGTTGCGGCTGTTTGAGAATGCTTTGCAGCAAGAACTTGGTTTCCTTTTCCGATAGGGTCAAATCATCGTGAAAGGTACCGAAGGTGAGGTATTTCTGATAATCATATTGCCAATTTCCTCTGGCTTTACACACCTTTATCTGGTTGTATTCTGAAGGTTTTGGGGGTTCGAAGAAACCATAACCGCTAAAGGATGGTTTTGTGTTTACTACTTCTCCATCCGGGGTTTGATAGATCAAGGAGATATCCAGTTTCTTGCCATTGTCATGGCTTAGATGAGGTAGCAACGGGAAACCGTCTACAAAGGGAAAGTTAGCATCCAAATACACCAGGCGCATACCCGGATAGGACTCACTGAGTTCTATGGATACCGATGCTAATAATTCATTCATTTCCGGTACCACATAATTTCTGTTCGCAAGGATATAAAATACAGAATGCGCTTCTATCCATTCTGAATTCCGGATTTTTTCCCGCCCAAACAAGGGCGCGATCAAGGGAACGACAATGAGCGTGAAGATGAGATAGATTCCGAAGAAATAAAGATACTTTTTACGTCCTTTTCCTCTAAAGTACAATAGGGTGAAGACATACAGAATACCTCCAATTTGCGTAAGAAATGTTAGAAATAGGGTAGCGGCAAGGTGCAGTAAGAACCGGATAAACTTCAAAGATTCAAGGCTTTAGTTATAAAACCCCAATAGGTGTAAGTTTATTGTATTCTGTCTAAAGTCTAAAGTCTAAAGTCTAAAGTCTGAAGTCTGAAGTCTGAAGTAAAGCTATTTACTCTTTTTGGCTCGGATCATCATTTCCAACATGTCCCACATTTCCTCAGGCACTTCTTCCAGCAAGTTCATTTGTCCGGCACCTTTCAGCCATTCACCTCCGTCAATGGTAATTACTTCTCCATTCAGATAAGCAGAAAAATCGGATACTAAATAGGCAGCCAGATTCGCCAGTTCCTGATGGTCCCCCACTCGTTGTAAAGGAACCTTTTTAGCGAGATCGAATTTTTCTTTCAAATCTCCGGGAAGCAATCGGTCCCAAGCGCCTTTGGTAGGGAAGGGTCCCGGGGCAATGGCGTTAAAACGCATGCCGTATTTGGCCCATTCTACTGCCAGGGAGCGCGTCATCGCTAATACGCCGGCTTTGGCCGTAGCGCTAGGCACTACATAAGCAGAACCGGTCCAGGCGTAGGTGGTCACAATGTTCAGGACGGTCTTATTGGTTTCTTTTTGGTCGATCCAATGTTTTCCGAAGGCCAGGGTACAGTTCTTGGTTCCTTTCAGTACGATATCGATAATGGTATCGAAGGCATTGGCAGACAGGCGTTCGGTAGGAGAGATAAAGTTTCCTGCGGCATTGTTGAGCAAGACGTCTACACTTCCGAAGGCATCCACGGAAGCTTTTACCATGGCTTCTACCTGATCGTAATGGCGTACATCGCATGGCACGGGAAGTACCTTACCACCAGTTTGAGCTTCCAATTCGGCTTTTACGGTTTCCAACTTCTCCATGTTCCGGGAAGTGATCACCACATTGGCCCCTAGTTCTAGGAAGTAAGTGGTCATTGACTTTCCCAGCCCACTACCGCCACCGGTAACCACAATTGTCTTTCCTTTTAAAGCGTCATCGCGCAGCATTTTTGCCTTTAGATCCATGGTCTTTGTTTTAGAAACGTAAAAGTAAGGAAAGCTATTGAAATTATTATGCTTGCATAGGAATTATTGTTTATATGTATCATTTTTATGGTACATGAAGTCCTTAGGAAAAGGGTATTTTACATCTGATTTTATAAAGCAAGACAACCGATCATATTTTTGCTTGGTAGAATCATATTTCGAAGTTAATTTCGATTATCTGTGTTTCCTAGGGTAATATCTGTACCAGAAAGGAACCTATAGACAGATGCAAACTAAAAAAATATAACTGTGAAACTTTATTACTCTTTTATCCTTTTACTTATTTGTGCAGTTGGTAACGCCCAAATCGTTGATATACCGGATGCAAACTTTAAATTTCAGTTGGTTAACACTCCTTGTGTTGACACCAACTTGGATCAGATTCCCGAATTTGATGCCGATCTAAACAATGATGGAGAAATTCAAGTTAGCGAGGCAGAAGCTATTACCGGCGGTCTTGTTGTTCCTTGGGGTTTCATAGATCCGGTGGAAGACAAAATAGACGATCTTACAGGGATCGAAAGTTTTGTGAATATACAGTTACTTTCTATTTTCGGAAATGATATAATAGGAGAATTGGATCTTTCCCCACTCACGGAGTTAACAACGGTATACGCAGATGACAACCTCTTAAACTCTCTCATCTTCGAGAATAACCCTAATCTTACCGTCTTATATTGTGGAGGAAATAATCTCACCACATTAGATGTATCCGGAGCTCCGGCCCTTACCGATCTGGGAGCAATAGATAATTGGCTGGGAACCCTGGATCTCTCTCAAAATCTAAATTTGGTAGATGCCAGAGTGGAGGACAACTTTTTGACCGACGTTACGCTACCTGCGACCGATACATTTACCACCTTGTATATTGGGCAAAATAGATTGGAGCAAATAGATCTGAGCCCTGCAAGCAACCTTGAAATCTTTTGGGCATATGATAATCGTTTCGAGACCTTTGATCCCAGTGTGAGTCCCTCACTTAAGACCATTAGTCTGGCTGATAATGACGAATTGGTCTCGGTAGACTTTTCCCAAAACGTGAACTTAATTGAGTTAGATGTTCGATTTAACGATGGCCTGCGTACGTTTAACCTGAAAAATGGGAATAATGAGAATATGGAATATATGTTGGCGACCAGTAATGTGAGCTTGGAATGCGTTGTGGTAGACGATGTTACTGCTACCAGGCCACCTTGCAGTGGTGGATTTGACGGGTGGTGCCTTGGAAGCGCCGTTATACTAACTGAAACCGAATGTATTTTAGGCCTTGACGATATCAACATGGTGAACCTCGAACTTTTTCCTAACCCCGTTGAGGATCTGCTTACCATCCAGGCCAATGGAACCATTGAAACGGTGACTATTTACTCTGCCCAAGGTGTTCAAGTTCGCCAGGGAATAGAATCTATAATAGACATATGTTCCTTAAGTAGTGGTTTGTATTTTGCTGAAATCACGGTAGATGGTGTTACCGCTACCAGGCGAATTATTAAGGAATAGAACTTTGCATATTGAAACAAAGTTCATTCACCCTTTACAGGTGCATGGGCTTTACTATTTTATAGACTACACAATGCTTAAAACGAGGATCGTTCACAATGGCCGGATGCTGAACGTTTCCAATATATTCCATTCCTATTTTCTTCATTACATTTTCTGAAGCTGTATTGGTATCCGGAGTAAAGGAGAGCACCTCTTTAATGTGGAAGGTTTTAAAGGCAGCGTCCAGGCAGGCTTTGGCTGCTTCGGTAGCATAGCCATTTCCCCAGGCATTTTGTTTAAGGCGCCATCCAATGTCCACGCAAGGTGTATACGGGCCTTCCCAGGTTTGGTATTTGATGCCAGCAAAACCGAGGAACTCATTATTTTCCAGTAAATCCAGGGCGAAATAGGTATATCCAAAATCCTTGTAATGATCCGAGAGTCGTTGAATGAGTTCCTGAGTTTCTTTCCTGGAGAGCGTGGAAGGGAAGTGCTTCATTACCTCAGGATCATTGCACATCTCGGCAAATGGATTCAGGTCTTCCGGAAGCCAGTTTCGAAGACCGAGTCTTTCTGTGGTAAGAATATAATTTTTGATCACTAGTATTTTCTTTGTGCCCTTTGTGACTTTTTAGTGGGCTTCGCGGTTTGAAGTTGTTACACAAAGTTACTCAAAGGTGCACAGAGTTACGCAAAGCATACGTATTAAAATCCATCAAAGTAACTTATGGATTTGGGCATATTGAAGCAGCATGATGGTTTTGGCATCTTTTATCTCTCCGGTTTGGATCATACTACAAGCGCTGTTAAAATCCAACTCAAGGACTTCGATGTTTTCCTGCTCTTCGGGAATGCCTCCCCCTTCGCTTACCTTCATTTGATCTGTGTATTCGGCCACAAAAAAGTACAGGATTTCAGTAACAGAACCTGGAGACATATAAGATTCAAATACTTTTTGGACCTTGGACACTTTATAACCGGTCTCTTCTTCAGTTTCTTTCCGGATGCAGTCT